>NZ_BAFE01000029.1 GCF_000247995.1 Mobilicoccus pelagius NBRC 104925 | reverse complement strand
TTGAGTCCGCGCACGAGTTCGCTCTGCAGGGGGGCGTCGAGGCCCTCGAACACCGCGAGCGCCTTGTCCTTGGGCAGCAGCCGGTAGACGAGCGCGCGCTTCCTCGAGCCCATCCGTTCGAGGGCGTCGATCGTCTCGTGGACCGACAGCGGCGCCACGACGGCGGCCACGGCGGCGAGGTCCTTCCTCGCGGCGGCACGTTCGAGGACCGCGGGGGTCGTCCCCGCCCTGCTCACGTCGTACGGGCTCATGGGGACGTTCCTCCAGGTCGTGGTGGGATGACCGCCGGGCAGGGGGCGTGTGTCGGTCCGGGACGCCCGGGCGGGGACGGGGACGTCGGTCGCCCCGGCTCAGAGCTTGCGCAGGCGCACCCGGTGCACGGCGTGGTCGGGGCCCTTGGTGAGGACGAGCGTCGCCCGCCCCTGGGTCGTCTCGACGTTCTCACGGAGGTTGGGCTCGTTGATCGAGCGCCAGATGTTCATCGCCGTCTCCTGCGCCTGCTCGTCGGAGAGCGACGCATACCGGTGGAAGTACGACTCGGGGTCGCTGAACGCCGTCTGGCGCAGGCGGAGGAACCGGTCGACGTACCACCTGCGGATGAGGTCGACCGGGGCGTGGACGTACACGGAGAAGTCGAAGAAGTCGCTGAGCGCGAGGCTGAGTCGCCCGTCGGCGCGCACTCGCGGCGGCTGGAGCACGTTGAGGCCCTCGACGATGAGGACGTCGGGGCGGTGCACGACGGTCGACTCGCCCGGGACGATGTCGTAGGTGAGGTGGCTGTAGACGGGCGCGCGGACGACGTCGGCGCCGCCCTTGACCTGGGCGACGAACCGCAGCAGCGCCCGCTGGTCGTAGGACTCCGGGAAGCCCTTGCGGTGGAGGATGCCCCGCCGCTCGAGCTCGGCGTTGGGGAGGAGGAACCCGTCGGTCGTCACGAGGTCGACGCGCGGGGTGTTCGGCCAGCGGGCGAGGAGCTCGCGCAGGATGCGCGCCGTCGTCGACTTGCCCACGGCGACCGACCCGGCGATGCCGATGACGAACGGCGTGCGGTCGGGCCGTTCCCCGAGGAACCCCGAGGTGAGCCGGTGGAGGTGCGAGGCGCCCTCGACGTAGTAGCTGAGCAGCCGGGAGAGGGGGAGGTAGACCTCCTCTACCTCGTTGAGGTCGAGACGTTCGCCGACGCCGCGCAGACGGGCGAGGTCGGCGTCGTCGAGACTCAGGGGGTGCGCCTTCCGCAACCGTGCCCAGTCCTCGCGATCGAGGTGGACGTACGGCGTGCTGTGTTCGCGCGACGGTGAGGACACCGCGCCATTGTTCCCCACGGGTGGGTGCGGCGGAGACCGATGGGCCGTCGGTCCTCCCCTCGCCGCCGGCGGCGCGCGCCCGTCGGTCGTGCGGGCGGGCCTCCGCGGTCCAGTAATCTGTGGCGCATGTGCGGAATCGTGGGATACGTCGGACCGGAGTCGAACGGGCGCGCTCTCGACGTCCTCGTGGAGGGGCTGGCCCGCCTGGAGTACCGGGGGTACGACTCGGCGGGCGTCGCGCTCGTCGCCGACGGCGAGATCGCCTGGCGCAAGAAGGCCGGCAAGCTTGCCAACCTCCGCGCCGAGATCGAGGCCCGTCCGCTGCCGCCGTCGACGACCGGCATCGGTCACACCCGATGGGCGACCCACGGTGGCCCCACCGACGAGAATGCCCACCCGCACCTCGGTGGCGAGGACGACAAGGTCGCCCTCATCCACAACGGCATCGTCGAGAACTTCCACGTCCTCAAGACGGAGCTCCTCGAGCAGGGCGTGAGGTTCCGCTCCGAGACCGATACCGAGGTCGTCGCGCAGCTCCTCGCCCGTGCGTACGCCGGGGTCGGGGACCTCACCGAGGCGATGCGCGCCGTCGTCAACCGTCTCGAGGGCGCGTTCACCCTCCTCGCCGTCCACGCCGACCTGCCGGGCACCGTCGTCGCGGCCCGCCGCAACTCCCCGCTCGTCATCGGCCTCGGCGACGGCGAGAACTTCCTCGGCTCCGACGTCGCCGCGTTCATCGGCCACACGAAGCAGGCGATGGAGGTCGATCAGGACCAGATCGTCACGATCACGAAGGACACCGTCGAGGTCATGGGCTTCGACGGCACGCCCGCGCAGGGCAAGCGCTTCGAGGTCACCTGGGACGCCGCGCAGGCCGAGAAGGGCGGGCACAGCTCCTTCATGGTCAAGGAGATCCTCGAGCAGCCCGCCGCGATCAACGACACGCTCCTCGGCCGTACCGACTCCACCGGCGCCCTCGTCCTCGACGAGATGCGCATCGACCCGGCCCGCCTCGCGGCCGTCGACAAGATCGTCTTCGTCGCGTGCGGCACGGCGTTCTACTCCGGCCTCACCGCCAAGTACGCCATCGAGCGCTGGACGCGTCTGCCCTGCTCCGTCGAGCTCGCCCACGAGTTCCGGTACTGCGACCCGGTCGTCGACGAGAAGACCCTCGTCGTCTCCATCAGCCAGTCGGGCGAGACGATGGACACGCTCATGGCCGTCAAGCACGCCCGTGAACTCGGCGCCCTCACGATCTCGATCTGCAACACCCACGGTGCGACGATCCCGCGCGAGTCCGACGCGGTGCTCTACACGCACGCCGGGCCGGAGATCGCCGTCGCCTCGACGAAGGCGTTCACCGCCCAGATCACCGCCTGCTACGTCCTCGGCCTCTACCTCGCCCAGCTGCGGGGTGGCACGCACGCCGAGCAGGCCCAGCAGGTCATGCGGGAGCTCCACGAGGTGCCCGCCAAGGTCGAGGACCTCCTCGGCCGCATGGACCGCGTCCGCGAGATCGCCCGGTTCATGGCCGACACGCGGTCGGTCCTCTTCCTCGGTCGCCACGTCGGCTACCCGATCGCCCTCGAAGGTGCGCTCAAGCTCAAGGAGATCGCCTACATCCACGCGGAGGGCTTCGCCGCGGGCGAGCTCAAGCACGGCCCGATCGCGCTCATCGAGCCCGGCCAGCCGGTGTTCATCGTCGTGCCCTCGCCGACGACGCCGTACAGCCTCCACGACAAGGTCGTCTCCAACATCCAGGAGATCCGCGCCCGTGGTGCCCGCACGCTCGTCATCGCCGAGGAGGGCGACGAGGCCGTCGTGCCGTTCGCCGACGAGGTCATCAGCGTCCCCGCGACGAGCCCGCTCCTCGCGCCGCTGCTCACGATCGTCCCGCTGCAGGTGTTCGCCGCCGAGCTCGCCGCTGCCAAGGGCCTCGACGTCGACCAGCCGCGCAACCTCGCCAAGTCCGTCACCGTCGAGTGACGACGCAACCCACACGGATCCGACCGACATGAACGACACACTCACGACCGCGTCCCCGAGCGGCACGGGGGCGCGGTCGTGATCGTCGGGGTGGGCATCGACGTCGTCGACGTCGCACGGTTCGGCGCGGTGCTGCAGCGCACCCCGTCGATCCGGCGACGACTCTTCACCGAGGGGGAGCAGGACCTGCCGCTCGAGTCCCTCGCGGGCCGGTTCGCCGTCAAGGAGGCGCTCGCCAAGGCGCTCGGCTCACCGGGCGGTCTCGCCTGGACGGACGCCGAGGTGCAGCGGGGGGAGCACGGCGCGCCCCGCCTGGTCGTGAGGGGTACTGTCGCTGCGTGCGCGGCCCGGCGCGGCGCCGAGGAGTTCCTCGTCTCGATCTCCCACGACGGCGGGATCGCGACGGCGATCGTCCTCGCGCAGGGGTCCTCCCGCCCGACGGGGTGACCCGGCCCGCCGTGCACGACCGTGACGAAGCGACGAGGAGCAGCAGTGATCGCAGCCTGGGGTGTCGAGGACGTGCGCGCGGCCGAGAAGGCGGCGATGGCCGACCTGCCCGACGGTGAACTCATGGCCCGTGCGGCCAAGGGGCTCGCCAAGGTCCTCGAGGCGCGGATCTCCGACGTCCCCGAGGCGCGGGTCGTCGGACTGGTCGGCTCCGGCGGCAACGGTGGGGACACGCTCTTCGCCCTCGCCCGCCTCGCCCGCGCCGACGAACGCCGTGAACTCCTCGCCGGCATCGCCGCCGTGCTCGTCTCCGACCGGGGCGCCCACGAGGCGGGTCTCGCCACGGCGCGCGAGGCGGGTGTCGACGTCGTCGACCTCTCCGGCGGCGCCGACGACGCACTCGACGCGGCGTGCGACCTCGTCGCCGAGGCCGACGTCCTCGTCGACGGCATCACCGGCATCGGCGGATCCCCCGGGTGGAGCGACTCCGTCGCCGGCCGCTGCCGCGCCCTCTTCGACGCCACCGACGACGAGGCCTACGTCGTCGCCGTCGACCTGCCGAGCGGTGCCGACCCGGCCGGTCTCGTCCTCGACTCCGAGGGCGTGTGGGCCGACGAGACGGTGACGTTCGGGGTCGCCAAGCCCGTCCACCTCCTCGGCACCGCCCCGCGCTGCGGTCTTCTCACCCTCGTCGACATCGGCCTCGAGATGGCGACCGCGCCCGTCGCCGAAACCCTCGACCACGACGACGTCGCCGCCCTGTGGCCCGTGCCAGGCCCCGACGACGACAAGTACTCTCGCGGCGTCCTCGGCGTCGTCGCCGGTGGCGAGTCCTACACGGGCGCGCCGGTGCTCGCCGTGACCGCGGCCGTCGCCGCGGGCGCGGGCATGGTGCGTTACCTCGGCCCGCCCACCCCGACGGGCCTCGTGCGGGCCACGGTCCCCGAGGCCGTCCACGGCACCGGACGGGTGCAGGCGTGGACCGTCGGCCCCGGCCTCGACGCCTCCGTCGCCGAGGACGACGACGCCGACGAGGGCGACGTCCGCCAGGTGACGACGGCCCGCGAGGCCCTCGACTCCGGGCTCCCGTGCGTCGTCGACGCCGGCGCCCTCGACCTCCTCGACGGGCAGCGCCCCCGCGCCGGCGCCCGCACCCTCCTCACCCCGCACGCCGGGGAGCTCGCCCGCCTGCTCTCCCGCGTCGAGGACGCCGAGATCACCCGCGAGGACGTCACCGCCGACCCGGTCGGCCACGCCCGCCGCGCCGCCAACGCCCTCCACGCGACCGTGCTCCTCAAGGGGTCGACGACGTACGTCGTCCCGCCCGAGGTGAGCGGCCTGCCCGTGCGCGTGAGCTCCGACGCCCCCGCCTGGCTCGCGACCGCCGGGTCCGGCGACGTCCTCGCCGGGCTCGCCGGGATGCTCCTCGCCGCGGGCCTCGACCCCTACGACGCGGGCGGTGTCGCCGCCACGGTCCACGGGCTCGCCGGGCACGAGGCCAACTCCGGTGGCCCCGTGCGGGCCCTCGACGTCGCGCACGCCCTGCCGCGGACGATCACGGCCCTGCTGCGCCACGCGGCGTCCTGAAACAACCTGAGGAGAGGACCCTCCGAGTCGACGCGACGCGTCCGATGCGGAGGGGATGCGACAGCGGGCCCCGACCGGCCCGCAGGAGGAGGTCTGCGATGGCGCCACGGGGTGTCCCCGAACTGTCGTCGGGTGACGGATGGGACGGTCAGGGCTCGGTGGCGCGCTCGGCCGTGGGCGTCGGCCTCGGTCTCGCCGCCGCGGGACTCACGGCCGCCGCCGGGATGGCCGCCGACCGACTGAGTCGGGAGCGACGCACCGCCGTCGCCCTCGACGCCGGACTCGACGACAACCGGTTCCACGAGACACCGGACGCCGAGCACGTCGTTCGCGCCTCGGACGGGGTCGAACTCCACGTCGAGGTCGACGAGCCGGGGGAGGGGGTCGACCCCGACCGGCCGACCGTCGTCCTCTCCCACGGCTACTGCCTCAACCTCACCTCGTGGGTGTTCCAGCGTCGGGCGCTCCGCGCGGCCGGTTACCGGGTCGTCCTCTGGGACCAGCGCGGCCACGGCAGCTCCGGCATGGGACCCAAGGAGTCGATCTCCATCGACCAGCTCGGCGACGACCTCCACCGGGTCGTCGACGCGGTCGTCGCCACCGGGCCCGTCGTCCTCGTCGGCCACTCGATGGGCGGCATGTCGATGATGGCCCTCGCCCTCGAGCACGAGGACTTCGTCCGCGGCCGCGTCGCCGGCGCCGCGTTCGTCGCGACGAGCCCCGGTGACCTCTCCGGCGTCTCCTACGGCTTCGGCACCCTCGGCGGGCGACTCATCCGTCGCCTCACGCCGCTCACGTCCCAGTTCCTCGCGCCCCGGCAGACACTCGTCGACACCGGCCTGCGGCAGGCACGCGACATCGTCGACTACGTCGTCGACCACCTGAGCTTCGGCTCACCGGTGCCGCTCTCGGTCGCCCAGCTCGCCACCGACATGATCTTCGGCACCCGCATGGAGGTCATCGCCGCGTTCTTCCCGGTGTTCGACGAGCACGACAAGCGCGAAGCGCTCCAGGCGTTCGACGGCGTCGAATCACTCGTCATCAGCGGCACCGCCGACCGCCTCACCCCGCCCCAGCACAGCGAGGAGATCGTCCGCCTCGTCCCCGGCGCCGAGCACATCCTCGTCCGTGACGCGGGGCACCTCATCATGCTCGAACACCCCGACGTCGTGAACGAACACCTCCTCGACCTCCTCACCCGCGCGGGCCGCGTGCCCACCGGGCCCCGACCCCGCCGCGTTCGGCAGCAGGTGAGTGACGTCGCCCGTACCCGCGCCGCCCGCCGCGCCCGACGCCGGAAGGACCTCCGTTGACACCCGCGCCCGACACCTCTCCCACCACCGACGAGGTCACCACCCGCGAGATCCTCACCACCGACCTGCCCACCGCCGACGCCACCCGCGACGCGGGGCGCGCCCTCGGCCGCATCCTGCGCGCCGGGGACGTCGTCGTCCTCGTCGGCGAACTCGGCGCGGGCAAGACGACGCTCACCCAGGGCCTCGCCGACGGCCTCGGAGTGCGCGGCCCCATCACCTCCCCGACGTTCGTCCTCTCCCGCGTCCACCCCTCGACGGTGGGCGGCCCCGACCTCGTCCACGTCGACGCCTACCGGCTCGGCGGCGCGGCCGAACTGGAGGACATCGACCTCGACACGACCGTGCCCACCTCCGTCACCGTCGTCGAGTGGGGCGAGGGCATGGCCGAACAGCTCGCCGACTCCTGGCTCGTCGTCGACCTCGTGCGCCGCACCGGCGCCGACGCCCTCGAGGACGCCGCTCCGGGAGAGACCGGGGGCGCGGATGCCGACGTCGACGACGGTGCGCTCGCCGAGGCCGAGGACGAGGCCCTCGCCGAGGACCAGGACGACCCCCGCTCGATCCGCATCGTCGGTGTCGGGCCCCGCTGGCAGGACGCCCCGCCGCTCGAGGTGTGACGCAGCCGCCGCGCCCCGGATCGGCGTCGGCGACCGCCCCGGGGACGGTCGTCGACGCCCCCGCAGGTGGGAGGGGCTGCGGGAGCGGGGGTGAGGGGTGTCGGTGGGCTGGAATACCCTGATCGGGTGCTGCTGCTCGCCCTCGACACCTCGACCTCCGCCGCCTCCGTCGCCCTGTGGGACGACGAGGCGCAACTCGCGTCCTCCCACGTCGTCGACGCCCAGGCGCACGGCGAGATCCTCGCGCCCGGCATCCGTGCCGCCTTCGCCGAGGCAGGTCGGTCCCCGGCCGAGCTCACGCACGTCGTCACGGGCGTCGGGCCCGGCCCGTTCACCGGGCTGCGCGTCGGGATCGTCACCGCCCGCACCCTCGCCCACGTCCGCGGCCTCACCGCGCTCGGGCTGAGCGGCCTCGACGCCCTCGCCCACCGTGCCTGGACCTCGGGGACGCGCGAACGCGTCCTCGTCGCGACCGACGCGCGCCGCAACGAGGTCTACTGGAGCGTCTACGACCTCGACGCCGACGGCATCTACCCCCTCGCTTCCCCCCAGGTCGCGCGCGCCGCGGACCTGCCCGAGGACGTCCGCACCCTCCCGTCGGTCGGCCGCGGTGGCCTCCTCTACCCCGAGGACCTGCCGAACCGTCTCGTCGTGTGCGAGGACGCCCTCGACGTCGACGCGGGCGACCTCGCCGACCTCGCCCGCCGCCGCATCGCCGCGGGGGAGGACCTGCTCCCCGCCGAACCGCTCTACCTGCGGCGCCCCGACGCGGTGCCCTCGACGAGCGTCAAGTCGGTGCTCCACCGATGAGGCCCCCGGTCTCGCAGGACGCGCTCGCGGCGCGGTTCGCCGAGCGGGGGGCGCGGCTGCGGGAGATGGCGTGGACCGACATCCCCCGCCTCGCACAGCTCGAGCGGGAGGCCTTCGCCGACGACGCGTGGAGCGCGCAGTCGTGGTGGGCCGAACTCGCCGGGCGCCCCCGACGGGAGTACGTCGTCGTCACCGGGCGGTCCACCCCCGACGTGGCCGACACACTCGACGAACCCGACGGGAAACCCGACCTCGCGGCCGAGACCGACGACACCGCCGGCACCGACGCCATCGAGGAGGAGATCCTCGGCTACGCGGGCCTCGACCACGCGGGCGACACCGCCGACGTCATGACGATCGCCATCGCCCCCGCCGGGCGCCGCCGCGGCCTCGGCACCCTCCTCCTCGACACCCTCGTCACGCGCACCCGCGCCCGCGGCGAGCACCACCTCCTCCTCGAGGTGCGGGCCGACAACACGGCCGCCCTCGCCCTCTACGGCCGTGCCGGTTTCACGACGTCGACCACCCGGCGCCGCTACTACCCCGGAGACGTCGATGCGCACGTCATGCGTCTCACCCTCGAAGGAGCGTCATGAGCACCACCCCCGAGTCCGCCCCCGACGCGGCGCGCGCACCGCTCGTCCTCGGTATCGAATCCTCCTGCGACGAGACGGGGGTCGCGATCGTCCGCGGCCAGGAGCTCATCGGCAACGCCGTCGCGAGCAGCCTCGAGGAGCACGCCCGATTCGGCGGCGTCATCCCCGAGATCGCCTCCCGCGCCCACCTCGAGGCGATGGTCCCGATGATCGACGAGGCGTGCGACCAGGCGGGCGTCGCCCTCGCCGACCTCGACGCGATCGCCGTGACGAGCGGCCCCGGCCTCGCGGGCGCGCTGCTCGTCGGCGTCGCCGCGGCCAAGTCCCTCGCGTTCGCCCTCGACAAGCCGCTCTACGGCATCAACCACCTCGTCGCCCACGTCGGCGTCGACGTCCTCGAGCACGGCACCCTGCCGATGCCGATGGTCGCGCTCCTCGTCTCCGGCGGGCACACGAACCTCCTCCTCGTCCGCGACATCTGCAGCGACGTCGTCTCCCTCGGGCAGACGATCGACGACGCGGCCGGCGAGGCCTACGACAAGGTCGCGCGCCTCCTCGACCTGCCCTACCCGGGTGGCCCCCACATCGACCGGCTCGCCGCCGAGGGCGACCCGAGGGCGATCCGGTTCCCCCGCGGTCTCACCTCGGGGCGCGACATGCAGCGTCACCGGTACGACTTCTCGTTCTCCGGTCTCAAGACGGCCGTCGCGCGCTGGGTCGAGACGCGTCGCGCCGCGGGGGAGGAGATCCCCGTCGCCGACGTCGCCGCGAGCTTCCAGGAGGCCGTCGTCGACGTCCTCACCCGCAAGGCCGTCCTCGCCTGCCAGGAGCACGGGGCGACCGACCTCCTCGTCGGCGGCGGCGTCGCCGCGAACAAGCGACTGCGCACCCTTGCCGAGGAGCGGTGCACCGCAGCAGGAATCACCGTCCGTGTGCCCCGCCCCGGCCTCTGCACCGACAACGGCGCGATGGTCGCCGCGCTCGGTGCCCAGCTCGTCATGGCCGGCGCCGAGCCCTCCCCGCTCGACCTCGCGACGGACTCCTCGATGCCGATCGAACTCGTCCACGTCTGATCCGGGGCGCCCGCGCGTCCCCCGCCTGCCCTTCACGTGCATCGATGCGGCCGTGTGTGGGCGCGCGCCCTGGCCTACGGTGGTCACGCGTCCGCAGCGGGCGCGTCGGTGCGAGGGGGAACGGCGATGGGCAGGACGACACGATGAGCGACCGGACGGCCGGGACGCGAAGGCCCTCGTCGGGTCGGTCGCGCGTCGCCGCACGTCTGCGGCCCGCCGCTCTCGCGACCGTCTGCGCCGTGGTCGCCGGCGGCTGTGCGATCCCGCCCGAGCCCGGGTCGCTCGCCGCCTCCCGCCGCGCCGCCCAGGAGGCCGCGGCTGCTCCCGCACCCCACCCGTCCACGCCCGGGGAGGCCGGGGGTGCCGGAGACGCGTCGTTGTCGGCGGCGCCGCGCAGCGCGGGGACGCAGGCGAGGGTGTCGGCGTCCACCACCGCGGCCTCCGGCAGGTCGGGCACCTCCACCTCTCCCGCGGCGGTGCGGGCCCGCGCCCGCACCGAGGTGCGTGCGCTCAGCACGCGGCGACTCGCGGCCCAGATCGTCGTCCCCGACGCGGGATCCGTCGACGCGGGCGTCCGCGGCATCGCCGGCGGATACGGCGGCGTCGTCGTCATGCGCTCCGCCCTCACTCCCGGCCCCCGCGTGGCCACGGCCGCGAAGGCCGCCAACCGACGCTACGCCGCCGCGATGACGACGAGCCGCCGGTCGTGGCCCGCGTTCGTCGCGATCGACCAGGAGGGCGGTCCCGTCACCCGCCTGGACGCGCCGCTCACCCCGTTCCCCGCCGCGATGGCCCTCGGCGCCGCCCGCGATCACCGTCTCGCCACCGAGGTGGCACGCGCCTCCGGCCGCGAACTCGCCGGACTCGGCTTCACCGTCGTCATGGCGCCCGACGCAGACGTCACCACCCCCGCCGACCGCACCATCGGGGTGCGCTCGCCCGGCGGCGACCCCGCCGCGGTCTCCCGCGTCGCTCGCTCCGCCGTCACCGGCTACCGCCAGGCGGGCATCCTTCCCGTCGTCAAGCACTTCCCCGGCCACGGCGCCGTTGCCGCCGACACCCACCGCGGCACGGCGGTCCTCACCGCGTCACGCCCCGCGATGAACGAACGGGACCTCGTACCGTTCCGCGACCTCGTCCGCGCGGGAGCGCCCGCCGTGATGACCTCCCACGTCGTCGCCCGTGCCGTCGACCCCACCCGACCCGCCTCCCAGTCGCGGGCGGTGACGACCCACATCCTGCGCCGTGACCTGCGCTTCTCCGGCCTCGTCGTCACCGACGCCCTCAACATGGGTGCCGCGACGGCCGGCCTCGCACCGGGGGAGGAGACCGTGCGCGCCGTCGAGGCGGGCGCCGACATCGCTCTCATGCCCGCCGACCCCGCCGCCGCGGTCGGCGCCCTCGAGAAGGCCGTACGCACCGGACGCCTCGACCGCGCCCGCCTCGAGGAGTCCGCCGTCCGCATGATCGTCGCCCTCCGCAGTCGCCACGCCACCGTCGCCCCGGCCGCGCCGGGCTCGAACGGAGCCGTCGCCCGCAAGCTCGCCGCCGCGTCGATCACCCAGGTCGGCGGCCGCTGCGGACGTCGCCTCGTCGGTCGCGCCGTCATGGTGAGCGGCGGCACCGCCGAGGACCGGGCCCGGTTCGTCCGCTCCGCCCGGGCCCGCGGCCTGCGCATCGGCGGCCCCGGCGCCACCCGCGTCGTCCTCCTCGGCGGGGGCGCCTACCGGGCCGGGTCCGGTGCCGGCTCGGGCGCGTCGACCGGCTCCGGTGACGTGCTCGTCGCCCTCGACACCCCGTACGGTCTCGCCCGCGGGCGTGCCCGGGCCCGTCTCGCGACGTACGGTCGTACCCCCGCGACGTTCGACGCCCTCGTCGACGTCCTCCTCGCACGCGCCGGCGCGCCCGGCCGCCTCCCCGTGGCGGTGGGTTCCTGGCGGATCGGAACAGGCTGTGGCTGACCCTCGTGTCCTCGTCGTCGGTGCGGTCCTCCACCGACGACACCTCCTCACCTCCACCGTGCCCGGCCTGCGCCTCGCGACCGAGAGCCGCACCGACCTCGGTGGCGCCGGTGCGCTCGCCGCGCTCGCGGCCGCCGAGACCGCCGCCGAGACCGGGGTCGAGGTCGTCCTCGTCGGCGGCGTCGGCGACGACGACCCCGGGCGCCGCTGCGCGGACGCCCTCCGTGTGGACCGGTTGCGTGCCCGCCTCTCCCACGAGGGGACGACGGGGGAGCATCTCGTCCTCGACGTCGGCACCGGCGTCGACGACGAGCTCCTCGTCCTCCCCGACGGCGGCCCGGCCGACATCCCTGCCGCCGTCGAGGAACTCGCCGCCTGCCGTCCCGGGGACGCACTCCTCGTCGACGCCCCTACCGCCGCCCGCCGGCCCGACCTCCTCCGCGCGGCGTACGACGCCGACGTGCAGCTCGTCCTCGACCTCCACCCGATGCTGTCGGAGGCGTTCTCCGACGCCACCGCCCTCGCGGACGTGGCCGTCGTCGACGCCGCGGGCGCCGTGGCCGTCGCCGACGCCGCGATGCCGCCCGCATCCCTCGCCGTCCACGCCGCGTTCGGCTCCTGGTGGGACGACCTGCGCCACGAGCCCGCACGGATCCTGCCGCCCGACCCCGACGCGACGCACCGCTTCGCCGGAGCGCTCACCGCGGCCCTCGCCGCCGGTCTCGACCGCCCCGAGGCGTTCGACCTCGCCGTCCGCACCGCCACCTCCGGGACGCCCCACCTCCTCTGACGGACGGCATGACACCCGTCCCCGGGGTCTGCGGATCGGACGGCGATGGCGGGGAGGCCTCCCGCTCTTGTCAGAATCGAGGGATGAACCCCCAGCAGGCCCTCGCCGGTGTCGTCGTCGACGAGCTCGTCCGTCTCGGTGTGCGGGAGATCGTCCTCGCCCCGGGTTCGCGATCGGCGCCGTTCGCGTACGCCCTCCACGAGGCCGCGGTCGCGGGTCGCCTCCGCGTCCACGTCCGTGTCGACGAACGCTCCGCCGCGTTCCTCGCCCTCGGGCTCGCAAAGGCCACCGGTCTGCCCGCCCCCGTCGTCACGACGTCGGGCACGGCCGTCGCCAACCTCACCCCGGCGCTGCTCGAGGCCCATGAGGCGGGCGTGCCCATGCTGCTCCTCACCGCCGACCGGCCGCCGGAGCTGCGCGGCACCCGCGCCAACCAGACCACCGACCAGGTCGGGTTCTTCCGGCCGTTCACGCGGTGGTCCCACGACCTCGGGGTGCCGGAGTCACGTCCCGGAGCGCCCGCCGCATGGCGGACCGCGATCGACCGGGCGGTCGCGGCGGCGACGGGGACGGCCGGTGGGGATCCGGGCCCGGTCCACGTCAACGCGCCCCTCCGTGATCCGCTCGTACCCGATGCTCCCACGGGCGCGCCTGCGTTCGCCGGGACCGGGACGCCTGCGGCAGCCGACGATCCTCTCGCCGGCCGTCCCGACGGGGGGCCGTGGACGCAGGTCCCCGCCCGTCGGACCACGTGGGGCTCACCGGCGTTGTCCGAGGTCGCGCGCACCCTCGTCGTCCTCGGTGACGCGCCGCGCGCCGTCCTCGAGGCGGCCGTCGCCTGGGCGACGCGCCGCTGCCACCCCGTCATCGGTGAGCCCTTCGGGCCCGCCCTGAACGAGGGCGGCGTCGGCCGTCTGCCGCACGGCGTCCGCCTCGCCGCCCGCGTCGCCGACGAGGAGGCCCTCCGGCCGGAGCGGATCGTCGTCGTGGGACGACTCACCCTCTCCCGCAGCCTCGCCCGACTCCTCCGCCTCGACGGTGTGCACGTCGAGCTCGTCACCGGCGACACCCGCTGGGCCGATCCCGGCCATGTCGTCCACGCCGTCCACGACCCGGCCTGCCTCCTCCCCCCGGCCACGGGGGACCCGCGACCGGACGGCGGCGCCGTCATCGCCGGAGGAGACCTCGAAGTAGGGGCCGCGGCCGACGATGGCGCCGGAGCCGCGATCGGCCCAGCGGGTGTGCCGGCAGATGGCTCCCCGACCCCGCCCGCACGCCCCGTCGGGGCGGTGACGGAGGAGGCCCAGGAGTTCCGTGCCGCATGGACGGCGGCGTCCGCCACGGAGCGCGCCCTGCTCGCCGAGGCGCTCGACGACGCGCGCCACTCGCACGAGGCACAGGACCCGGAGGACTCGCAGGACGCGGAGAGGGGGCCCTCGTCCACAGCGGAGGACCTCGCCTGGCCCGCCGGTCCCGTCCTCGCCGACACGCTGCTCACCGCGCTGCCGCCGTCGTCGCGGCTGTTCCTCGGGTCGAGCAACGGTGTGCGTCACGTCGACCTCGTCCGGGGCCTGCGTGGACCCGACGAGGCGGAGGTCGTGGCGAGTCGTGGCCTCGCGGGCATCGACGGCTGTGTGTCGACGGCGACCGGTCTCGCCCTCGCCGACGACCGCCCCACCTACGCGCTCCTCGGCGACCTCACGTTCCTTCACGACGCGAACGGCCTGCTCATCGGCCCGGGGGAGCCCGTGCCCGACCTCACGCTCATCGTCGCCAACGACGACGGCGGGGCCATCTTCGGTGATCTCGAATACGGGGACGCGGCCCGCCGTGAGGCGCACCCGGGCGTGTTCGAGCGGATGTTCCGCACTCCGACGGGTACCGATCTCGCCGCCCTGTGCGCCGCACACGGGGTCCGTCACGTGCGGGCGGAGACGCCGGCGCCGCTCGCGGCGGAGGTCGCGCGGATCCCCGACGGCCTCACCGTCGTCGAGGTGCCCCTCGCGTCCGCACCGGCGGCGGCCCCGACGGAGTGACGCCGGGCGCGCCGTCCGACGGGCAGGCGCGTCCGAGGGGCAGGCGCGTCCGAGGGGTAGGCGCGTCCGAGGGGTAGGCGTTGCCACGGGCCCGCGCGGCGGCGAAGGTGGTGGGGTGATCACGATGCGCGCCGCCACCTCTGCCGACTCACGGGCCGTCCACGCCCTCGACACCCTCGCGTTCGCGGGCGACCCCACCCGGGTTCCGCCCGAGCACGCCCTCTCGGGTCTCGACCTCGAGCGTACGTTCCTCGCGGAGCACCCCGACCTGCCGGACGGGCCTGCGGGGCTCTACTCCTCCTACGACCTGCGGGTGCGCGTCCCCGGAACCCCGGCCGAGGGCACACGACTCGTTCCCGTGAACGGACTCACGTGGGTCGGCGTCCACCCCGACGTGCGGCGCCGTGGGGTGCTCGGCACGATGATCCGCCACCACCTGCGCGAGGCGCGGGAGCGTGGTGAGGCGATCGTCGGGCTCCACGCCTCCGAGCCGGGCATCTACGGCCGGTTCGGGTACGGCGTCGCCAGTCACAACGTCACGTACACCCTGGGCCGCGGCACGGAGATCACCGCGCCCCAGACCGTCGTCGCCCTCGCCGACCGGACGACGACCGGGCTCGTCACCGATCTCGACGACGACACCGTCGCCGCCCGCCTCCGCGACGTCCTCCTCGACTCCCCGGCGCTCGGAACCGTCGTCCTGCCGGAACGGTGTTGGCGCAGCGTCCTCCGTGACGTCCCCGAGGCGCGGCGGGGCGTCGAACCGCGGCGGGCGCTCGTCGCCACCCGTGACGGGCGCGACGTCGGCGCGGCGATCCTGACCCGCAAGGCACGCTGGGAGGACGGACGTCCCGAGGGCACGGTCGCCGTCGACCTCGTCACGGCCGTCGACGCGGGGGCGCTCCTCGCGCTCGGTCGGCGTCTCGTCGACATGGACCTCACGGCCGAGGCCCGGTTCGTCGGCCGGGGCGTCGACGACCCCCTCCTCGGGTGGGCCGGCGGGATCCGTCTCCGCCGCGTGCGGATCTCCGACGCGCTGTGGCTCCGGCCCGTCGACGTCGGTCGCATGCTCGTCGCCCGCGGTTACGGCGCGCCCCTCGACGTCCGACTCGTCGTCGCCGACCCCGTGCTCGAGGAGAACCGCGGCACGTGGCACCTCCACGTCGACGCGTCGGGGAAGGCGACGTGCGACCGCTCCCACGAGGCGCCCGACGTCTCGCTCGACGTGGCGGCGCTGGGGGAGACCTTCCTCGGTCTCGTCGGCCCCACCGCCCTCGCCGCGCAGGGGCGGATCGTCGAGCACGCCCCCGGTGCCGTCGCGACGCTCACCTCGGCGTTCGCCACCGGCGCCGCACCGCTCGGTGGTCTCTCCTTCTGAGCGCCCCCACCCGCCGGCCGCGCCTGCGCGTCCTCCGCGCGCCGCGGTCGAGGCACGGGCATGCGCGGCGGCGGGGTAGGGTGCACGGTTGTGACCTCGGACGTTCCTGCTCATCTCGTCGCGCGCACGCGCGAGGTCGGCGACGTCTCCGACCTCCTCCAGCGCCTCCCCGCCGACGCCCCCGGGCGTGAGATCTCCGCATGGGTGAGGGGCGGCGACGGACTCGTCGGCTGGGGCCGGGTCGCCGGCATCGCCACCTGCGGCGCCTCCCGTTTCTGCGACGCCGAGCTGTGGTGGCGCGACACGATCGCCGAGGCCGAGATCCACGACGAGGTAGGGGTCGTCGGCTCCGGCCCGATCGCGTTCGGCTCCTTCGCCTACTCCGTCGACTCCCACGAGGAGTCGATGCTCGTCGTGCCGCGGGTCGTCCTCGGCCGCCGCGACGGCCGCTGCTTCGTCACGACGACGACGTGGTCGACGGGCACCGCCGTCAGCAGCGCCGACACCGCGGTCGTGCCCGACCCGCAACCGGCCCCCCAGGGCCCCGGCGTCGTCACGTTCGCCGACGGCGCCCTCCCCGGACCCGCCTACGAGACCGCCGTCGCCGAGGCCGTCCGTCGCATCACCGCCGGTGACCTCGACAAGGTCGTCCTCGCCCGCGACCTGCTCGCCGAGGCCGAACGGCCCATCGACCCCCGTTTCCTCCTCCACCGCCTCGCCGAGTCCTACGCGAACACCTGGGTCTTCGCCGTCGACGGCCTCGTCGGCGCGACGCCGGAGATGCTCGTCCGCCTCGAACGCGGCCTCGTCACCTCCCGCATCCTCGCGGGCACGATCCGCCGCACCGGCGACGACGAACGCGACCTCGCACTCGCGGCGTCCCTCGCCCGGTCGAGCAAGGACCTCGAGGAGCACGAGTACGCGGTGCGTTCCGTCGCGGACGTCATCGCCCGGTTCTGCACCTCGGTGAACACGCCCGAGTCGCCGTTCGTCCTCCACCTGCCGAACGTCATGCACCTCGCGACCGACGTCGCCGGACGCCTCACGAACGGGGCCTCCGTCCTCTCCCTCGCGCAGGCGCTCCACCCCTCGGCGGCGGTCTGCGGCACGCCCAAGCCCGCGGCCGAGGCCGTCATCACCGAACTCGAACACATGGACCGCGCCCGCTACGCCGGCCCCGTCGGCTGGATCGACGCCCACGGCGACGGCGAATGGGGCATCGCCCTGCGCAGCGGCGCCGTCGACCCCGACGGGCACCACATGCGCCTCTTCGCCGGGTGCGGCATCGTCGCGGGGTCCGACCCCGCCTCCGAACTCGCCGAGTCCGACGCCAAGCTCGTCCCCATGCGCACCGCGCTCGCCGGCGAGGAGCGCACCTGACCCGGTCCCACCCGGCGCACGGACGAAGCGGGGCCGGCCCGACACCCGGCGCCGTCGGACCACGCCGACGACCGGCCCGACCATGAGCACGATGTACGAGTACGACCAACAGGAACGACCCGATCGCGACGATCGCGGCGGGCACGTGGCCCCGGCCGCGAGGAAGCACGGCGGCCTCCGCCGCGACGAGCACAGCGGCCTCCGCCGCGACGAGCACAGCGGCCCCGGCCGTGGTGAGAGGATGGGAGCATGATGCGCGCAGGCCTGGACAAGGAGCCCTCGGACGTCGCCCGGATGTTCGATGCGGTCGCCGCCCGTTACGACCTCACGAACGACGTCATGACCGCCGGCCTGGTGCGCTCCTGGCGCAAGGTCGTCACCGAGGCCGTCGACGCGGGACCGGGCGAGGTCGTCCTCGACATCGCGGCCGGCACGGGCACGAGCAGCCTCCCGTTCCGCGAGGCGGGTGCGCACGTCATCTCCGCCGACTTCTCCCTCGGCATGCTGCGTGAGGGCAAGCGTCGGTACACCGACCTCGACTTCGTCGCCGCCGACGCCACGTCGCTCCCGCTCGCCGATGCCTCCGTCGACGTCGTGACGATGTCCTACGGCCTGCGCAACGTGCGCGAGTACGCAGCGGCGCTCGCCGAGTTTCGTCGCGTCACCCGCCCCGGTGGTCGTCTCGTCATCTGCGAGTTCAGCGCGCCCGTGCAGCCGATGTTCCGCGAGGTCTACACCCGCTACATCATGGGTTCGCTGCCCACGATCGCCCGCGCGGTGAGCTCGGACCCGGAGTCCTACGTCTACCTCGCCGAGTCCATCCGCGACTGGCCCGATCAGGACCGTCTCGCCACGACGATCGGCGGCGCCGGATGGCGCGGCGTCGAGTGGCGCAACCTCCTCGGCGGCATCGTCGCGATCCACCGCGCCTACGCCTGAGGCACCGGTGCAGATCCCCACCATCGACGCGGACGTCGTTGTCGTCGGCGCCGGCCCGGCCGGTGCCACGGCGGCGGCCTACCTCGCCGGAGCCGGGCTCGACGTCGCGCTCCTCGAGAAGGCGACGTTCCCCCGCGACAAGATCTGCGGCGACGGTCTCACCCCGCGTGCGGTCAAGGAGCTCCTCGCGCTGGGCGTTCCCCACCCGGAGTCCGAGGGGTGGATCCGCAACCGGGGCCTGCGTCTCGTCGGTGGGGGACACATCGTCGAGATCGACTGGCCCGACGTCGCCACCTATCCGCCGTACGGCCTCGCGATGCCCCGGGCCGGGTTCGACCACGTCTTGGCCCGCCACGCCGAGAGCCGCGGCGCCCATCTCGTCCAAGGGGCCTCCGTCACCGGGCCCCTCCACGACGACGCCGGACGCGTCCGCGGGGTCGAGGTCAAGCACGTCGACGGTCGGGGCCGACCCACGGGGGAGCGGAGCGTCTACCGCGCGCCCGTCGTGCTCGCCGCCGACGGCAACAGCGCCCGCCTCGCCGTCGCCGAGGGGCGCCCACGCCGCGACGACCGTCCCATGGGCGTCGGCGTCCGCACCTACTACCGCACGCCCCGCAGCCACGACGACTACATGGAGTCGTGGATGGAGCTGTGGGTCGACAAGGACCCGCAGGACCCGTCCGCAGGCCGCATCCTCCTGCCCGGCTACGGCTGGATCTTCGCCCTCGGCGACGGCACGAGCAACGTCGGCCTCGGCATCCTCGACACCTCGCCCGCCTTCGGCACCGTCGACTACAAGGACGTCCTCCGCCGCTGGGTCGCCACCCTGCCGGAGGAATGGACCTTCGACGAGGAGCACCGCGACGGCGCCGTCCGTGGAGCGGCGCTGCCCATGGCGCTCGGGCGCGTCCCGCACTACGCCGACGGGCTCCTCCTCCTCGGCGACGCCGGCGGCATGATCAGCCCCTTCAACGGGGAGGGCATCGCCCACGCGATGGAGGCCGCCCGCCTCGCCTCCGAGGTCGTCGTCCAGGCGCTCGCCCATCCCGACGACGCCGCCCGCGAACGTGTCCTCGCCCGATACCCTGCCGCCGTGCAGGCGGAGATGGGCGGATACTTCCGTCTCGGCTCCGTCTTCGCCTCGCTCATCGGGCACCCCGAGATCATGCGCCTCGCCGTCCGCCACGGACTCCCACGCCGCACGCTCATGCGCTTCGTCGTCAAGATCATGGCCGGCCTCGCCGACCCCCACGGGGGCGGCGTCGACGACCACGTGATCTCGACCTTGGCGCGCCTGACCCCTTCGGCGTGAGAACCCGAGAGATTCACTAGACTGTCCGAGACGTCACCGGTCCGTGTGCCCGGGACGCGTCGGGAGACCGAGCAGGAACGCCGCACCATCTACCGAAAGGGGAGCTCGTCGACATGGCCAGCCCCTACTTGCCGATCCTCATCTTCTTCGCCTGCGGAATCGGCTTCGCCCTCCTCTCCGTGCTGGGCCTCGGGCTCTTCCTCGGCCCCAAACGCTACAACGCGGCCAAGAGCATGGCCTACGAGTGCGGCATCCAGCCCTCGCCGCGCGCCGAGCAGGGTGGGCGCTTCCCCATCAAGTACGCCAACACGGCGATGCTCTTCATCATCTTCGACATCGAGGCCCTCTTCCTGCTCCCCTTCGCGGTCATGTTCGACCAGCTGGGTCTCTACGGCCTTCTCGCGATGACGCTCTTCCTGGTCAACGCGTTCTTCATCGCCGACGCCTACGTGTGGCGTCGCGGCGGATTGGATTGGGACTGACATGACGAACTCCGAATACGCCTTCAACCCCGAGGCGCTGCCCTCGGGCGTGATGACGGCCAAGATCAACGAGCTCGCGGGATTCCTCCTCAAGACCTCGGTGTGGCCCGCCACGTTCGGTCTCGCCTGCTGCGCCATCGAGATGATGGTCACGGTCTCCCCGGACAACGACATCGCACGCTTCGGCATGGAGCGGTTCTGCGCCACGCCGCGCCAGGCCGACCTCATGATCGTCGCCGGCCGCGTGAGCCAGAAGATGGCCCCCGTCGTCCGCCAGGTCTACGACCAGATGCCCGAGCCCAAGTGGGTCGTCTCCATGGGTGTCTGCGCGAGCTCTGGTGGCATGTTCAACAACTACGCGATCGTCCAGGGCGTCGACCACATCGTCCCCGTCGACGTGTACCTGCCGGGCTGTCCACCGCGCCCGCAGATGCTCATCAACGCGTTCCTCAAGCTGCACGAGCAGATCCAGAAGTCTCCCCACATCACCGACCGCGCGGCCGTGGCCCGTGAGGTCGAGCGTGCCGCGATGTCCGAGACTCCGCTCATCGAGATGAAGGGGCTGTTGGCGTGAGCGACACGACCTCCGACCCGAGCCAGGGCAGGGGCGGCGAAGGGCTTCCCGCCGCGCCCGGCACCCACCCCGACCCCGTCGTCGTCAACGAACGGCAGGGGATGTTCGGCGCGACCCGCGGCCAGGACACCACCGGTTATGGCGGCCTCGTCACCCGCACGCTGTTCCCCGGCGCCTCCGTGCGCCCCTACGGCGGCTACTTCGACGAGATCGCCGACGAACTCGAAGCGTCCCTCGCCCGCCGCGGTGGCGTGACGATGGACCAGGCCGTCACGAGCGTCGTCATCGATCGTGGCGAGATGACTCTGCACGTCGCGCGTGAGCACATCCTGGACGTGTGCTGGGCGCTCCGTGACGAGCCCAACCTGCGGTTCGAGATGTTCTCCGGCGTCTCCGGCATCCACTACCCCCACATGGAGGGGGAGGAGCTGCACGCCGTCTACCACCTGCTCTCGATCACGCACGGCAGCCGCCGCCTCCGCCTCGAGGTGAGCTGCTCCGAGGCCGACCCGCACATCCCGTCGGTCGTCGAGTGCTACCCCGCCGCCAACTGGCACGAGCGGGAGACCTGGGACTTCTTCGGCATCATCTTCGACGGGCACCCTGCGCTCACGCGCATCCTCATGCCCGACGACTGGCCGGGACACCCCCAGCGCAAGGATTACCCCCTCGGCGGTATCCCGGTGGAGTACAAGGGCGCCACCGTGCCGCCGCCGGACCAGCGGAGGGCCTACAACTGATGACTGCTGACACCGACCACCTCTCCGGCGGCGCCGGTCGCTCCGGGGCCTCGGCCGCGGGCGCGACGTCCACCGGCACCTCGGCCACCGAGGGCTCCCTGCCGCAGGACGAGGCACTCCGCTCGTTCACGACGACCGGTGGTGATTTCGAGGCCATCGCCGCGGAGGCCATCGAGCACAGCGACGAGCGCATCGTCGTCAACATGGGCCCGCAGCACCCGTCCACGCACGGCGTTCTCCGCCTCATCCTCGAGCTCGACGGCGAGCACGTGACCGAGGGCCGCGCCGGCATCGGTTACCTGCACACCGGCATCGAGAAGAACATGGAGTACCGCACCTGGACCCAGGGCGTCACGTTCTGCACCCGCATGGACTACCTGACGCCGATGTTCCAGGAGGCCGCCTACTGCATGAGTATCGAGAAGCTCCTCGGCATCACCGACGAGATCCCCGAGCGTGCGCAGGTCATCCGGGTGCTCATGATGGAGCTCACCCGCATGAGCTCCCACCTCATCTGCCTCGGCACGGGCAACATGGAGCTCGGCGCGACGACGGTCTACACCACCGCCGCCCAGCAGCGTGAGCGTCTGTTCCGGTTCATCGAGGCCGTCACCGGTCTGCGCATGAACAACGCCTACATCCGTCCCGGCGGCGTGGCGCAGGACCTCCCCGCAGGGTGGAAGGACCTCCTCGACGAGCAGCTCCCGCTGTTCCGCAAGGGCGTCAAGCAGATGGAGGCGCTCGTCCTCGAGAACCCCATCGCCAAGGGCCGTCTCGTCGACGTGGGTCACCTCGACCTCACCGGCTGTATGTCGCTCGGCATCACCGGCCCGATGCTCCGGTCGACGGGTTTCCCGCACGACCTGCGCAAGTCCGACCCGTACTGCGGGTACGAGACGTACGAGTTCGACGTCTGCACGTGGGACACCGCCGACGCGTACGGCCGACTCCGGGTCCGCTTCAACGAGATCTGGCAGTCGCTGCGCATCGTCGAGCAGTGCATCGATCGACTCGCGAGCAGCTCCGGCCCGGTCATGCACCCCGACCCCAAGATCGGCTGGCCCGCGCAGCTCGCCATCGGCGGTGACGGGATGGGCAACAGCCTCGATCACATCCGTCACATCATGGGCACCTCGATGGAGGCGCTCATCCACCACTTCAAGCTCGTCACCGAGGGCTTCCGCGTCCCGCCGGGGCAGGCGTACCAGGCCGTCGAGTCCGCCAAGGGCGAGCTGGCCTGCCACGTCGTCTCCGACGGCGGCACCCGCCCGTACCGGGTCCACTTCAAGGACCCGTCGTTCCACAACCTGCAGTCGGTCGCGGCCGTCGTCGAGGGCGGCAACGTCGCCGACGTCGTCGTCGCCGTCGCGTCGATCGACCCCGTGATGGGCGGTGTGGACCGGTGACGGTGCCCGTCGGGCCGCGAGGCCCCGAGTCCCCCATTGGCGCAGGACACGCGGAGGAGATCCGATGAGCGGGCACGGCAATCGCCCCAACTACGGCACCGAGCCGGCACGACCCACCCAGCCGTACACCGCGGAGCAGCTCGAGCAGCTGCGCGCGGACGCGGAGCAGGTCGTCGGGCGGTACCCCGACAAGCGGTCGGCCCTCCTGCCCCTGCTCCACCTCGTGCAGAGCGTCGACGGTTACGTCTCCCCGCGCGGCATCGAGTTCTGCGCCGAGGTCATCGAGGTCCCGCCGGCCCAGGTCAGCGGTGTCGCGACGTTCTACACGCAGTACAAGCGGTTCCCCAACGGGGACTACACCGTCGGCGTCTGCACGAACACGCTGTGCGCCGTCATGGGCGGCGACGCCATCTGGCAGGCCGTGAGCGAGCACCTCGGCATCGGCCACGACGAGACGACGTCCGACGGTCGCATCACGCTCGAACGTCTCGAGTGCAACGCGGCCTGTGACTACGCGCCCGTCGTCATGACCAACTGGGAGTTCTTCGACAACCAGACGCCCGAGTCCGCGGTCGCCCTCGTCGACGCGCTGCGTGCGGGGGAGGACGTCCGCCCCACGCGTGGCCCCGACAAGGTTCACACGTTCAAGGAGGTCTCGCGCGTCCTCGCCGGGTTCCCCGACGAACACGTGGGCGAGGGACCGGGCGCGGGCCCGGCCTCGCTGCGTGGTCTCGACCTCGCGAACGAGCGTGGGTGGGCCGCGCCCATCGGCGAGCAGCAGGAACGCACCGAGTCCGACGTGCCTGCCGCCGCAGGGATGGCCCCCGGCCGACACAGCTCGGTCGACACGCCCGTCAACGCCCCGAACGAGAAGCCCGGCGACGGGAAGATCGACCGATGAGCCGCCGCCAGGCGCCGAAGGGAGTGCGCTCATGACCGAGCTGACACCGATCCTCACCAAGCCATGGGGCGAGGAGCGCTCGTGGACCCTCGAGACCTACGAACGGTTCGAGGGCTACCAGGCGCTGCGCAAGGCGCTCACGCGTTCCCCCGAGGAGCTCGTACAGACGGCCAAGGACTCCGGCCTCCGCGGTCGCGGTGGCGCCGGGTTCCCCACCGGCATGAAGTGGGGTTTCCTGCCCCCGCCGGACGGCGGCCCCCGCTACCTCGTCGTCAACGCCGACGAATCGGAGCCGGGCACGTGCAAGGACATCCCACTCCTCATGGCGAGCCCGCAGTTCCTCATCGAGGGCATGATCATCACGAGCTACGCGATCGGTTGCCACCACGCCTTCGTGTACCTCCGTGGTGAGGTCGTCCACGTCTACCGCCGCCTCTTGGAGGCCGTGCGCGAGGCGTACGAGGCCGGGTACCTCGGCAAGGACATCCTCGGCAGCGGCTTCGACCTCGACATCACGGTCCACGCCGGCGCGGGCGCCTACATCTGCGGCGAGGAGACGGCGCTGCTCGACTCCCTCGAGGGTCGTCGTGGCCAGCCGCGACTCAAACCACCGTTCCCGGCCGTCGCCGGTCTCTACGCGCGCCCGACCGTCGTCAACAATGTCGAGTCCATCTCGTCGGTGCCGCCGATCATGCTGCACGGCGCCGAGTGGTTCGGCGAGATGGGCACGGAGAAGTCCAAGGGCTTCGGCATCTTCAGCCTCTCCGGCCACGTCGAGCGTCCCGGTCAGTACGAGGCGCCCCTCGGCGTCACGCTCCGCGAGCTCCTCGACATGGCGGGCGGCATCCGCAAGGGGCACCGCCTCAAGTTCTGGACCCCGGTGGCTCCTCCACCCCGCTCTTCACCGAGGAACACCTCGACGTGCCGCTCGACTTCGAGTCGGTCGCCGCCCACGGCTCCATGCTCGGCACCCGCGCCCTGCAGATCTTCGACGAGACGGTCTCCGTCGTGCGTGCGGTCTCCCGGTGGATCGACTTCTACGCCCACGAGTCCTGCGGCAAGTGCACGCCCTGCCGCGAGGGCACGTACTGGCTGCGGGAGATCTTCACGCGTCTCGAGCGCGGCCAGGGTCGTGAGGGCGACATCGAGAAGCTCGACGACATCGCGAGCAACATCCTCGGCCGGTCCTTCTGTGCGCTGGGCGACGGTGCCACCAGCCCGGTGAGCTCGGGCATCAAGTATTTCCGTGCGGAGTTCGAGCAGGCGATGACCACCCCCGTGGACGTGTCGTTCCCGCCGGCCGACTCGACGCTGTTCGCGAAGGAGAGCGTGACCTCATGACCGTCCCGACCAGCCCCGCGTCGGGTGCCAACCCGACCTCCCAGGGTGGCAACGCGCAGGTGCCGCCGCCCGTGGAGATGGTCGAGGCCAAGATCGACGGCATCCCGGTGAGCGTGCCCAAGGGCACCCTCATCATCCGTGCCGCCGAGCAGCTCGGCATCGAGATCCCGCGCTTCTGCGACCACCCGCTCCTCGAGCCCGCCGGCGCGTGCCGTCAGTGTCTCGTCGACGTGGCGATGCCCGGACGTGACGGCAAGCTCTCGAAGATGCCCAAGCCGCAGGCCTCCTGCACGATGACCGTCACCCCGGGCATGGAGGTGGAGACCCAGCTCAGCTCGCCCGTCGCCGAGAAGGCGCAGCGCGGCGTGATGGAGTTCCTCCTCATCAACCACCCGCTCGACTGTCCCGTCTGCGACAAGGGCGGTGAGTGCCCCCTGCAGAACCAGGCGTTGAGCCACGGCCAGGGCGAGTCGCGCTTCACCGACGTCAAGCGCACCTACCCCAAGCCGGTCAACGTCTCCACGCAGGTACTCCTCGACCGTGAGCGGTGCGTGCTCTGCCAGCGGTGCACCCGGTTCTCCGACCAGATCGCCGGCGACCCGTTCATCTCGCTCACCGAGCGCGGCGCGAACAGCCAGATCGGCATCTTCCAGGACAAGCCGTTCCAGTCGTACTTCTCGGGCAACACCGTGCAGATCTGCCCGGTCGGTGCCCTCACGAGCGCGACGTACCGGTTCCGGTCCCGTCCGTTCGACCTCGTCTCGACGTCCGGCATCTGCGAGCACTGCTCCGCCGGGTGCCACCAGCGCACCGACCACCGCCGCGGCACGGTCTTGCGCCGCATGGTGACGAACACACCTGCGGTCAACGAGGAGTGGAACTGCGACAAGGGCCGCTGGGGGTTCGCCTACCAGACGCAGCCCGACCGCTACGCCTCCCCGCAGGTCCGCGGCACCGACGGTGTCCTCCGGGTCGCCTCCTGGCCCGAGGCCCTCGAGGCTGCCGCGCGCGGCCTCGCCCGTGCCCGTGAGGTCGGGGGAGTGGGTGTCCTCACCGGTGGGCGTCTCACCGCCGAGGACGCGTACGCCTACGCCAAGTTCGCCCGCCTCGCGCTCGGCACGAACGACATCGACTTCCGCGCCCGGCCCCACACCGACGAGGAGGAGGCGTTCCTCACCTCCCACGTCGTCGCCACGGCGCCCGGCAGCGGTGCGGTCACCTACACCGACCTCGAGAAGGCCTCGGCCGTCCTCCTCGTCGGCCTCGAGCCCGAGGAGGAGGTGCCGATGGTGTTCCTTCGCCTCCGCAAGGCGGCCCGCAAGAACAAGACGCGGGTCTTCTCCATCGCGCCCTTCGCGAGCTCGGGTCTCGTCAAGCTCATGGGCACGCTCGTCCAGGCGGCCCCCGGCACCGAGGCGGGTCTGCTCGCCGCCGTCGCCGAGGGACGTTCCGAGCTCGCCGCCGTCGCCGAGGCCCTCACCGACGAGGCCGTGATCCTCGTCGGCGAGCGTCTCGCCACGACGCCCGGTGCCCTCTCCGCCGCCGTGGCCCTCGCCGAGCGCACCGGTGCGCGTCTCGCGTGGATCCCGCGTCGTGCCGGTGAGCGCAGCGCGCTCGAGGCCGGTGCGCTCCCGTCGCTGCTCCCCGGTGGCCGTCCCCTCTCCGACGAGGGCGCCCGCGCCGAGGTCGCCGCCGCATGGGGCGTCCCGTCCCTCCCCGGCACGCGGGGGCGCGACGGGCGTCGCATCGTCGCCGACGCCGCGAGCGGTCGCCTTCCCGGCCTCCTCGTCGGCGGTGTCGAGCCAGGCGACCTGCCCGACCCCGACCTCGTCCACGAGGCCCTGCGTCGTGCGTTCGTCGTCTCCCTCGACCTGCGGGCCGGTGAGATGACCGAGTACGCCGACGTCGTCCTCCCCGTCTCGCCCCACGACGAGCGCTCCGGCGCCTTCGTCAACTGGGAGGGCCGTCTCGGCGAGTTCGGCCAGGCACTCAAGAGCCACGCGATGAGCGACCACCGCGTCCTCGACCTCGTCGCCGGCGAGATGGGCGTGTACCTCGGTACCGCCAACGTCGCCGCCACCCGCGCCGAGATGCACGGGATGGGCACGTGGAACGGCCCTCGGGCCACGGCCCCGTCCGTCCCCGCCGAGGGCCTGTCCACGCTGCGTGACGGCGAGGCCGTCCTCGCGACGTGGCACCACCTCCTCGACGCCGGCGTCATGCAGGACGGCGAGCCGTTCCTCGCCGGGACGGCCAAGCCGGCCGTCGCCCGCCTCTCGCCCGCCACTGCGGCCGAGATCGGCGTCACCGACGGCGACCCCCTCACCGTCTCCACGCGCCGCGGCGCCATCACCCTCCCCGTCGCCGTCACCTCGATGGTCGACCACGTGGTGTGGCTGCCCACGAACTCCCCCCGGTCACGGGTGCGCGCCGGTCTCGGTGCCGTCGCCGGTGACGTCGTCACGCTCTCCAAGGGTGGTGTCGCATGACCCCCGTCCTCGCGCTCTCCGGCATGCCCACGCTCTCGGGGCCCGTGGCCGACTTCTCCGACACCCCGCTGTGGCTGTCGGCGCTCAAGGCGCTGTTCGTGTTCGTCTACCTGCTGCTGCAGGTCGTCGTCGTCATCTGGTTCGAACGTCGCTTCGTCGGCTTCATGCAGCAGCGGCCCGGCCCCAACCGGTTCGGCCCCTGGGGCATCCTCCAGACCCTCGCCGACGGCTTCAAGCTCATGTGGAAGGAGGCCGTCCGCCCGGCGAACGCCGACAGGTTCACCTACACCCTCGCGCCGATCATCGCCGGATCCACGGCCTTCA
Source organism: Mobilicoccus pelagius NBRC 104925 (assembly GCF_000247995.1). Classification (GTDB taxonomy): domain Bacteria; phylum Actinomycetota; class Actinomycetes; order Actinomycetales; family Dermatophilaceae; genus Mobilicoccus; species Mobilicoccus pelagius. The sequence goes on along the minus strand of NZ_BAFE01000029.1, from coordinate 38,878 downwards.
TCTCCTTCTCCGTGATCCCGCTCGGACCGTCGGTCCGCATGTTCGGGCACGTCACGCCGCTGCAGATCACCGACAGCCCCGTGGCCGTCCTCATCGTCCTCGCCGCCGCGGGTGTCGGTGCCTACGGCTTCGTCCTCGCCGGCTGGTCCTCCGGGTCCACCTACCCGCTCCTCGGTGGCCTCCGTTCCACCGCGCAGGTGATCTCCTACGAGATCGCGATGGGTCTCTCCCTCGTCTCCGTCTTCCTCTTCGCCGGGTCCATGTCCACCTCGACGATCGTCGAGGCACAGCGCGGGCTCTGGTTCGTCGTCCCGGCGTTCTTCAGCTTCCTCGTCTACCTCGTCTGCATGGTCGGCGAGACCAACCGCCTCCCGTTCGACCTCGCCGAGGGTGAGGGCGAGATCGTCGGCGGTTACCACACCGAATACTCCGGCATGTGGTTCGGCATGTTCTTCCTCGGCGAGTACGTGAACATGTTCACCGTCTCGGCTCTCGCGAGCACGCTGTTCCTGGGCGGCTGGCACTCGCCCATCCCTGGCTTCCTCGACCACGGCTGGTGGGGCGTCCTCTGGCTCACGCTCAAGATGTGGGTCTTCATGTGGGGCTTCGTCTGGCTCCGCGGCACCCTTCCCCGCACCCGGTACGACCAGTTCATGGCCTTCGGATGGAAGTTCCTCATCCCCGCCACGCTCGTCTGGACCCTCGCCGTGGCCTTCATGCACGCGGCCCGGCTCGGGTTCTTCGGCCCGCACCGTCTCCTCTCGACGATGATCGTCGTCCTCGTCGTCGCCGCGGTCGCCCTCGGCGCTGCGATGAAGTGGGACAACGCCCAGAACGCGAAGCGGCGGACGGTGGACGTGCCCGACGAGATCGACCCGTACGCCGGTGGATACCCTGTTCCGCCGATGCCCGGCCAGCGCCTGGCCGAGCCACGACGTGACCACGCCCTCACCGGCACGGTCCGCACCACCGAGGCGGCGCACACCGACGCCACCCCCGACGCCACCACCCACGAGGAGGGCCCCCGTGGCTGAGTCCACCCCCACCCCGGACGAGAACCACCGTTCCGACGTCGCCCGTCGCGAGCAGACCGACGCCCCGTCGGTCTACGGACCCGAGCAGTCGGCCGCCGAGAACAAGGGCGGATTTCTCTCCGACCTCCTCGCTCCCGTGGCCGGGTTCGGTGTCTCCTTCACCAACCAGTTCCGCAAGCGGCCCACCGAGGAGTTCCCGGAGGAGAAGCGGCCCACGCAGCCGCGGTTCCACGGTCGCCACCAGCTCAACCGCCACCCCGACGGACTCGAGAAGTGCGTCGGGTGCGAACTCTGCGCGTGGGCGTGCCCCGCGGACGCGATCCTCGTGGAGGGCGCGGACAACGACGACACCCCGGTCGAGCAGGGCGGCACCGGCCGTTTCTCCCCGGGGGAGCGGTACGGCCGCGTCTACCAGATCAACTACCTGCGCTGCATCTTCTGCGGTCTGTGCATCGAGGCCTGCCCGACGCGTGCGCTCACGATGACGAACTTCTACGAGCTCGCCGACCACCGCCGCGAGGACCTCATCTTCGAGAAGCACCAGCTCCTCGCGCCGCTGTCCGAGGGCATGGTCTCCCCGCCCCACCCGATGGTGGAGGGCATGGAGGAGCGCGACTACTACCAGGGCAAGGTGGCCAAGGCCACCCCTGAGCAGGAGGAGTTCGCGCGGAACCGCAGCGCCGCTGCGCCCACCCATGCGACCTCTGAGGCGATCGGCGGGGCCGACCCGGCCGACGTTCGCACCAAGCCCCGTGACGAGGGCGGTCTGACGGAAGGCGGTACCCGGCGATGACCGGTACGGGAGAGGCGGTCCTCTTCTGGATCGCGGCACCTCTCATGGTGCTCGGGGCCCTCGGCCTCGCGTTCAGCAGGCGGGCGGTCTACGCCGCGCTCTCGATGGTGATGACGATGATCCTCTTCGGCGTCGTCTACCTCGCTCAGGGTGCCGACTTCCTCGGCATCGTGCAGATCTTCGTCTACTCCGGCGCCGTGATGATGCTCTTCATCTTCGTCATCATGATGGTCGGCGTCGACGCCTCCGAGACCCGCCTCGAGACGATGAAGGGCCACCGCTTCGTGTCGGTGCTCGTCGGCCTCGGGCTCATACTCCTCCTCGGCAGCACGCTCGGTGGGGTCGCGTTCCGACCCGGGCGTTCGATCGCCGAGATCAACGAGGGCGGCAACGTCGTCCTCCTCGGCCACCTCATCTTCGGCCCCTACATGGCCGCCTTCCAGATGATCGGCGTCCTCCTCGTCGTCGCCGCGATCGCGGCCATGGTGCTCGCGCACCGTGAGCGGCTGCTGCCGAAGCCCGACCAGCGTGCCTGGAGCAAGCGCCGCATCGCCGAGAACAAGAACGTCGCCGGCCTCCCGGCGCCCGGTGTGTACGCCCGGCACAACGCCGTCGACACGCCCGCGCTCCTGCCCGACGGGACTCCGAGCGAACTCTCCGTCTCGCGTATCCTCGTCGCGCGCGACCAGCTCAACCGTCCCACGACGTTCAGCGAAGCCACGGTCGAGATGGAGCACGAACTCGAGGAGGGCGCGGACCGATGAACCTGTCGAACTACCTCTACCTCGGGGTCGTGCTCTTCTCCCTCGGCGCGACGATCGTCCTGCTTCGCCGCAACGCCCTCATCGTCTTCATGGGCATCGAACTGATGCTCAACGCGGTGAGTCTCATGCTCGTCACCTTCGGCCGCATGAACGGCTCGGTCGAGGGACAGACGATCGCGCTCTTCGTCCTCGCCGTCGCGGCGGCCGAGGTCGTCGTCGGTCTGGCGATCATCATGACCATCTTCCGTACCCGCCGGTCGGCCTCGGTCGACGACGCCAACCTGCTCAAGCTGTAAGGGAGCGCACAGAGTGAATCCCACCCTCCTCACCGGTGCGCTGGTCGCCGGAGAGCCCCCGCTCGTGCTTAACGCCACGGGCGCCACCGCTCTCATGTGGCTCGTCGTCGCCCTTCCGCTGTTCGGTGCCGCACTCCTGCTCATCGGCGGGCGCCGTACGAACTCTTTCGGGCCGGTGCTCGCCACCGGGCTGTCCTGGGCCGCCTTCGGCGTCGCCCTCGCGAGCCTGTTCAACCTTCTCGGCTACCACGGCGATGAGCGGATCCGCCACCTTCCGCTGTGGTCCTGGATCGCCGCCGGCTCCTTCCACCTCGATGCGGGGATGCAGATCGACCCTCTGTCGATCACGTTCGTCCTGCTCGTCACGTTCGTGGGGTCGCTCATCCACGTGTACTCGCTCGGGTACATGGCCCACGACATCGACAAGCGGCGCTTCTTCGCCTACCTCAACCTGTTCGTCGCGGCGATGCTCACGCTCGTCCTCGCGGACTCCTACCTCCTCCTCTACCTGGGCTGGGAGGGCGTCGGTCTCGCGTCCTACCTCCTCATCGGTTTCTGGAACTGGAACCCGCCGTACGCGGCCGCCGCCAACAAGGCGTTCATCATGAACCGCGTCGGTGACTTCGGTCTCGGCCTGGCGATCATGCTCATGTTCGCCACGTTCGGCACCGTGACCTTCGCGGGTGTGGCCGAGCACGCCTCGCAGGCGAGCACGTCGACGCTGACGATCCTCGGCCTCCTGCTCCTCCTCGCCGCCTGTGGTAAGTCCGCGCAGTTCCCGCTGCAGGCCTGGCTCGGTGACGCGATGGCCGGCCCGACGCCCGTCTCCGCGCTCATCCACGCCGCGACGATGGTCACCGCCGGCGTCTACCTCGTCGTCCGGTCCGCCCCGATCTACGACCTCACCCCGACCGCCCAGCTCGTCGTCGCGATCGTCGGCGCCATCACGCTGACGTTCGGAGCGATCGTCGGTTGCGCGAAGGACGACCTCAAGAAGGCGCTGGCCGCCTCGACGATGAGCCAGATCGGCTACATGATGCTCGCGGCGGGCCTCGGCCCGATCGGGTACGCCGTGGCGATCTTCCACCTCGTCACGCACGGCTTCTTCAAGGCCGGCATGTTTCTCGGCGCCGGGTCGGTCATGCACGGCATGAACAACCGCGTCGACATGCGCACCTTCGGCGCCCTCTCGAGCAAGATGAAGATCACGTGGATCACGTTCGGTCTCGGCTGGCTCGCGATCATCGGCTTCCCGTTCCTCTCCGGATTCTGGAGCAAGGACGCGATCATCGAGGCCGCGTGGGTCGGCGAGGGCTGGCGTCCGTGGGTCTTCGGCGGGCTCACGACCCTCGTCGCCGGGCTCACCGCGTTCTACATGTCGCGTCTCTTCTTCATGACGTTCCACGGCAAGGCGCGCTGGCTCGAGCAGGACCACCCCCACGAGTCCCCGGCCTCGATGACGATCCCGATGGTCGTCCTCGCCGTCGGCTCCGTCGCCCTCGGTGCCTTCCTCAAGTTCGTCGGGTTCACCGGCTGGCTCGCTCCCGTCACCGGGCACACCGAGCACCACGAGCCCGTCCTCCCGCCCCTCGTCATCACGGGTCTCGTCCTCCTCCTCATGGTGGCCGGCGTCGCGATCGCGTGGATGTGGTACGCCAAGGAGGAGGTGCCGGTCGTCGCGCCGAAGGGTTCGCTCCTCACGCGTGCCGCCCGCCGCGACCTCTTCCAGGACGACGTCAACGAGGACGTGTTCATCCACCCGACGATGGCCCTCGCCCGCGGTGCCGCCGACGACAACCTCGTCGACGACGGTGTCATGGGGATCGGCGGCGGGGTGGCCGGGCTCTCCGGTGCCCTGCGTCAGCTCCAGAACGGCCTCGTCCGGTCCTACGCCCTGACGATGCTCATGGGCATCGTCGCGATGTTCCTCTTCGTGTGGATGGTGCAGCGATGACAGTGACCTCCTCCATGCCCCTCCTCACGATCCTGGGGCTCGTTCCGCTCGTGGGTGCGCTCGTCGTGCTCCTCGCGGGGGAGCGGATGGCGCGTATCCTCGCGCTCGTCTTCTCGCTCGTGACCCTGGCGGGCTCCCTGTGGCTCTGGGCGATGTTCGACACCTCCCCGGCGCGCCAGCAGTTCCAGTTCTCCGAGGCGTACCCCTGGATCCCGCAATGGGGCGTCTCCTACGCCCTCGGCCTCGACGGCATGGCCCTCGCGATGATCGTCATGGCGGCGATCCTCGTGCCCATCTGCATCCTCGCCGCCTGGCACGACGTGCCCATGACGGGCGGCCGCCGCCACCGCGGCTACTTCGCCTGGATGCTCGTCCTCGAGACGCTGATGATCGGGGTCTTCGCCGCCACTGACGTGTTCCTCTTCTACGTGTTCTTCGAGGCCATGCTCATCCCGGTCTACTTCCTCATCAACAACTACGGTGGGGAGAACCGGGGCCCGGCGGCGCTCAAGTTCCTGCTGTTCTCGCTGGCCGGTGGCCTCATCATGCTGGTCGCCGTCATCGCCGTGTACTTCGAGGGTCCCGGCGGCGCCGACGGCTTCCTCGTGAGCCGCCTCACCGGTCTCCAGATGAATTCCGTCGTCGAGAACCTCCTCTTCGTCGGCTTCTTCATCGCCTTCGCCGTCAAGGCCCCGATGTGGCCCGTCCACACGTGGCTGCCCGACGCGGCGACCGCGGCCCGCCCGGCCACGGCGGTGCTCCTCGTCGGTGTGCTCGACAAGGTGGGCACCTACGGCATGATTCGCTTCTGCCTCCAGATGTTCCCGAACGCCAGCCAGTGGGCCACCCCGGTGATCCTCGGGCTCGCGCTCGTCTCGATCATCTACGGCGCGATCCTCGCCATCGGCGCGAACGACATGATGCGGCTCATCGCCTACACCTCCGTGAGCCACTTCGGCTTCATCGTCCTCGGCATCTTCGCGATGACCTCGGTGAGCATGTCCGGATCGGTGCTCTACATGCTCAACCACGGGTTCTCCACCGCGGCGCTCTTCCTCCTCGCGGGGATGCTCGTCGCACGTCACGAGAGCAAGGACGTCCGCGACTACGGCGGCTGGCAGCGCGTCACGCCGCTGCTCGCCGGGTCGTTCCTCATCGCCGGTCTCTCCGGCATGGCCCTCCCGGGCGTGGGCGCCTTCATCTCCGAGTTCCTCGTGATGATGGGCACGTTCCAGCGGTACCCGATCGTCGCGGCGATCTCGTCCGTCGGCATCATCCTCGCAGCGACGTACATCCTCGTGCTATACTTGCGCGTCTTCACCGGCCCCGCGCCGGGCGGCCGTCTCGTCGAACACGACGGTGTCGTGAGCTACGACGACCCGCGGATCGGCGACCACGCCGACCACGGCGTCGCCACCCAGGAGTCGGCCGGCGCCCACGCCGCCCACATGTCGACCACCGCCGAGGCCGCCTCGACCTCCGGCGCCGTCGACACGGCCGTCCGCCCCGCACCGCTCGTCGGTCGCGTCCCCGACCTCGTCGGCCGGGAGAAGCTCGTCGTCGTCCCGCTCATCGCGCTCTTCCTGGCGCTGGGGTTCTTCCCGCGCGTGGCGCTCGACGTGATCGACCCCGCCGTCACCCAGACGCTCCACCTCGTGGGTGTCACCGATCCTGCCCCCGCCGTCGGGGCCCAGAACGGGAGTGCCAAGTGATGCCCGTGTCGGAATTCGTCCCCGCCGACGTGAACGCGTTGGCGGTCGCCCCCGTCGCCATCGTCCTCGCCGCCGCGCTGCTCGGTGTGCTCGTCGAGGCGTTCGCGCCGCGGCGCATGCGTCACACGGTGCAGCTCGTCGTCGCCGTGGTCGCCCTGGCGGGCGCGTTCCTCGTCCTCGCCCTCAACGTGCCCACCGTCATGGGTCCGACGCTGGCGGGTGCGCTCGTTCTCGACGGCCCGAGCATCGTGCTGCAGCTGCTGCTGCTCCTCATGGGGCTCGTCTCGGTGATCATCCTGTCCGAGCGGTTCGACGGACGCATCGCCGACGCCTTCACCGCCTCCGGGGCCTCCGTGCCCGGGTCGCATGCCGAGGGCGTCGCCGAGCGCATGGGCTCCACGACGGAGGTCGTGCCGCTCACGCTCTTCTCCCTCGCGGGCATGATGATCTTCCCCGCGGCCGGCGACCTCCTCACGATGTTCGTCGCGCTCGAGCTCCTCTCGCTGCCGCTGTACGTCCTGTGCGCCCTCGCGCGTCGCAAGCGTCTGCTGTCGCAGGAGGCGGCGCTCAAGTACTTCCTCCTCGGGTCGTTCGCCTCGGCGTTCTTCCTCTTCGGCTCCGCACTCCTCTTCGGCTACGCCGGGTCGATGCAGTTCCGTCGCATCTCCGAGGCCATCGGGATGTACCCGGGCATGAACCCGCTGCTCGTGCTCGGCTGCGCGAGCATCCTCGTGGGCCTGTTCTTCAAGATGGGCGCCGTGCCGTTCCACAGCTGGACGCCGGACGTCTACCAGGGCGCCCCGACGCCGGTGAGCGGTTTCATGGCGGCGTGCACCAAGGCCGCGGCCTTCGGTGCGGCGCTCCGCGTCCTCTACACCGGCATCGACGCCGCTCGGTGGGACTGGATGATGATCCTCTGGGTCGTCGCCGGGCTCACGATGGTCGTCGGTTCGATCCTTTCGGTCACCCAGACCGACATCAAGCGCATGCTTGCCTACTCCTCGATCGCGCACGCGGGCTTCGTCCTCGTCGGCGTCCTCGCGTTCGACGTCACCGGTGTCGGCGCCGTGCTGTTCTACCTTGCGGCCTACGGGTTCTCCGTCATCGCGGCGTTCGGCATCGTCACCCTGGTCCGCTCCCGTGACACGGGCGCCGAGGCCACCTCGCTCGGCCAGTGGACCGGCCTCGGCAAGCGGTCGCCGCTCGTCGCCGGCACGTTCGCGTTCCTCCTCATGGCGTTCGCGGGTCTCCCGCTCACGTCCGGCTTCACGGCGAAGTTCGCGGTGTTCTCGGCCGCCATCGCCCATGCAGGTGTCCCCGGTGCGATCCTCGCCGTGCTCGGCATGATCTGCAGCGCCATCACCGCGTTCGTCTACTTCCGGGTCGTGCGGCTCATGTTCAGCCCGGTTCCCGAGGAGACCGGTGAGGGGAGTGGCGTGGGTGTGCTCACGCCGTCGCTCGGCACGACGAGCGCGATCACGCTGAGCGTCGCCCTCACGCTGCTGCTCGGTGTCTTCCCCGGTCCGCTCCTGCAGCTCATGTCGTCGTTCTCGCTGTTCATCCGATGAGCGCTGGCAGCATCCCGACTCCTCTCCCGGGTCTCGACCCGGCGACGGCCGAGTCCCTCCTCGAGGGACTCGGCCGGGTGGAGTCCTACCTCCGTGACCGTGTCCGTCACGAGGACCCGTTCATCGCCGAGGCCTCGGGGCATCTCCTCGCGGCCGGCGGCAAGCGGGTCCGCCCGATGCTCACGCTTCTCGCCTCCCAGCTGGGCTCGGGGATGAACGACGACGTCGTCGCGGCTGCGGCGGCCGTCGAGCTGACCCACCTCGCCTCCCTCTACCACGACGACGTCATGGACGAGGCGGAGCTGCGGCGCGGGGCCCCGTCGGCGAACTCGGTCTACGACAACTCGACGGCGATCCTCGTGGGCGACCTCCTCTTCGGCAACGCGTCTTCGGTCGTCGCCGACCTGGGGGCCGAGGCTGTGAAGATCCAGGCCGAGACGTTCATGCGGCTGTGCTCCGGGCAGATCCGCGACGACCGGCCCTGTCCTCCGACGGAGGACGCGGTCGAGTACTACATCGGCGTCCTGCGCGACAAGACGGGCTCACTCATCGCGACCGCAGCGCGCTTCGGTGCGATGTTCGGTGGGTGCGACGACCGCACTGTCTCGCTGCTCCGCGAGTACGGCGAGCTCCTCGGCATCGCGTTCCAGCTCGCCGACGACCTCCTCGACATCGAGTCGCGGCCGGGCGTCTCCGGGAAGACGCCGGGCACCGACCTCCGCGAGGGTGTCGACACGCTGCCCGTGCTCTTCGTCCGTCGTGCGCCGCGTGCGGAGGACGCCCGGCTCCTCGAGCTGCTCGACTCCGATCTGGCGCAGGACGACGCGGGCGTCGCCGAGGCGCTCGAGCTCCTCAAGGCCCACCCTGCGCTGGAGGAGGCGCGCGTCTACACGCGTGGCATCGCCGCGCGCGCGCAGGAGCAATTGAGCCCGCTGGGTGACGGGCCCGTCACGGCGGCGCTCTGGACGCTCGCGTCCAGCGTCGTGGATCGGGCGGTCTGAGCTCGCTGCCCGCTCCGATGTCTCGTCGGTACGGTCGGAAACACGCCAAAGCGCGTGCCGAGCTCGACTCTCCCTGTAGGGGTAACGGGACGGGGAAGACCCTGGGCGGCGCCGCCCAGGGTTCTCCTGCATTCGGATCGCCCGTCGCCTGGATGCGTTGAGTTTCATTGCCGGAGAGGCGGTTTCCATGCGTGACGGATACGTGGGCGACGTCGGTCGTCGGTCCCGAGAGGTGCCGTCTCCCGCCGAATGGCGGAATCCTGACAGTGTCGGATAAAGGTTCGATAACGCCAAGGTATGAGCACCGTAAGACGGGCGCCGGGGGGCGCAGCACGCAGCTGAATACCACCTAGAGTTCTGCCTATGCCCAGAGTTCCCGCAGACCGCCGCCGTGAACAGCTCGTCGCTGCCACGATCGATCTCGCGATCGAGGAGGGTCTTCCCGCCGCGTCCGTGCGTCGCATCGCCGAACGTGCGAACGTCTCCCTCGGTGTCGTCCACTACTGCTTCAGCAGTAAGGAGGCGCTCATCAATGCGGTCGCCGAATCGTTCCTCAACCCGATCATCGGCCCCGTCGCGGAGGCTCTTCGGGATGTCGCCGACGAGCCCATGGAGGTGAAGGCACGCGCGGCTGTCCAGACGTTCTGGGACACGACCATCGCGGACCCGGGTCGCCAGCTCCTCAGCTATGAGCTCGCGTCGTGGTCGATCCGTGGCGACGGCGAAGCGGCCCGTCTGCTCTACAAGACCTACCTCGACGTCATCGAGGACTTCCTCGGCGACGGCCTCGGGATCGAGGGAACCGAGGAGATGTCGACCCGCACGCTTGCCCGCATGGCCCTCACCCTCACCGACGGCGCCATGCTGGCGTGGCTGGTCGACCGCGACGACGCAGCCACTGCCGAGGTCGTGCAGTCCTACCTCGCAATGCTCCTGTCATTCATCGACCAGGCCGTGAAGAGCGGCAAGATGACCGTGCGGGGTGCGCCGCCGGCGCAGGAGCACGCCGCCGTCTGAGCAGGCATCCGGAGGGCGTCCTCCCCGTCTCGTACGGTGGGGGCGCCCTTGCGTACGTCCGGGGTTCTCGCGATATGCGGGCGGGACGTCCTGGGCCGGGCCGACCGAGGCCGGTCGCGACGGGCGGTCTCCGACCCGCCGAGGGCATCACCCTCCTTCGACGACCGGGGACGGAGGCTCGGCCACCCTCGCACGCCGGGCGCGGGGAACCGGCCGGAGCGGTTCGGTGCTGCGTGGGGTCAGGTGGAGAGGGGGCCGCGTCGACGGGCCTGGAGGGAATCGAGGACGAGGCACGCGAGCGCGAGCCACACGATGCCGAACCCCACCCACCGGGCCGTCGTCATGTGCTCGCCGAGGGCGCGGCCGGTGACGAACTGGAGCACCGGCGAGATGAACTGCAGCAGGCCGACGGTGACAAGGGGTACTCGTCGTGCCGCCATGGCGAAGAGGAGCAACGGGACGGCGGTGACGACCCCGGTGGAGGCGAGCAGCGCGACGTGACCGGGCCCTTCGGCGAGCGTCGACGTTCCGGTCACCTGGAGGGCGACGAGGACGACGGCGGCGGCCGGGACGAGGAACGCTGATTCGGCCGTGAGCCCGCCGAGGGCGCCCAGATCGGCGGGCATGCCCTTCTTCACGAGACCGTACGTGCCGAACGACGCGGCGAGGGCGAAGGCGATCCACGGCACGTGCCCGCCTGCGACGGCGAGGAAGAGCCCTCCGGCGGCGCCGATGCCGATGGCGATGGCCTGGAGGGGGCGGAGGTGCTCGTGGAGCACGACGAGGCCGAGCGCGATGCTGACGAGCGGGTTGAGGAAGTACCCGAGGGCCGCCTCTGTGACGTGTCCGGAGGTGACGGCGAGGACGTACGTGATCCAGTTCGCCGCGATGAGCAGCGAGGCGAGGACGATCGTGAGGAGTTCGCGGGGAGGGCGACGCAGCGTCGGGAGGCGTCGGCCGCGAACCAGGAGGAGCGCGGCGCACACGACGAACGACCACACGACGCGGTGGGCGAGGATCTCCCATGCGCCGGCGGGGGCGAGGAGGCGGAAGTAGAGGGGCATCGCGCCCCAGAGGAGGTAGGCGCCGAGTCCGTAGAGGACACCGAGCTCCGCCGGGGTGCGCCGCGACCGGTCCCCGGTCGCCGGCGACTCCGTGTCGGGGCGGCCCTCGATGGGGTCGGCGTGCACCGGGGACTGTGGCCGGGCCCCGGTGTGGCCGGGTGTCCGAGCGGACGCCGGACCGACGACGGGGCCCGGCGACGTGTACGCCGGGCTCCGCTCGTCGTCGGACGTGCCGCTCAGTCGACCGTCCACGTGTCCTTGCCCGCAAGGAGCGCGGCGAGGTCGTCGTCGCCGGCCGGGCCGTCGGCGGTCGCGGTGGCGATCTGCTCGCGCACGAGGTCGTCGTAGGTGGGGTGGTCGACGGACCGGAAGATACCGAGCGGGATGTGTTCGCCGTCGAGCTGGGCGAGGGCGAACGCCTGCGTCGGGTCCTCGCGGCCCGTGTCGTGGACGACGATGCGCGAAGGGTCGGCGGTGTCGCCGGTGACCACCTCGAGTCGGCCGTCCTCGCCGCGGGCCACGACGTGGTCTCCTCCGGCACGGACGGGCTCACCGTCGGCGAGGCGCAGGATGCGCGCCTCGGCGGACTCCTTGTCCTTGAGCATCTCGAACGCGCCGTCGTTGAAGATCGGGCAGTTCTGGTAGATCTCGACGAGGGATGCGCCGCGGTGCTCGGCCGCCGCCTTGAGGGTGGCGGTGAGGTGGGTGCGGTCGGAGTCCATCGTGCGGGCGACGAACGTCGCACCGGCGCCGAGTGCGAGTGCCACCGGGTTGAACGGCGCGTCGACGGAGCCCATCGGGCTCGACTTCGTGACGATGCCGGGCGCCGACGTCGGGGAGTACTGGCCCTTGGTGAGGCCGTAGATCCGGTTGTTGAACAGCAGGATCGTGATGTTGACGTTGCGGCGCAGCGCGTGGATGAGGTGGTTGCCGCCGATGGAGAGCGCGTCACCGTCGCCGGTGACGACCCAGACGGAAAGGTCGGGGCGGGAGACGGCGAGCCCGGTGGCGATCGACGGGGCGCGGCCGTGCACCGAGTGCATGCCGTACGTGTCGAGGTAGTAGGGGAACCGGGAGCTGCAGCCGATGCCCGAGATGAAGGCGATGTTCTCGCGCTTCAGACCGAGGGAGGGCAGGAACGACTGGACCGCCGCGAGGACGGCGTAGTCGCCGCAGCCGGGGCACCAGCGCACCTCCTGGTCGGAGGTGAAGTCCTTCTTCGTGTCGGCGGGGGCGTCCTCGGCGCGGCGGGGGACGCCGTGGAGGCCGTGCGTGGGCAGACCGAGGTCGATGGTCATGCGGAGTCTCCTCGCTGCCGGGATCCGGCGGGTTCGTCGCTCGCGTCGTGGTCGTCGGCGCCGGTGGTCTCGGCCACGGCGGCGGCGATGACGTCGACGAGTTCGGTGGAGGTGAAGGGCAGTCCGCGCACTGCGGTGTGGGAACGGACGTCGACGAGGAACCGGCCGCGGAGCAGGAACGCGAGCTGGCCGAGGTTCATCTCGGGGACGACGACGCGGGAGTAGGCGCGGAGGACGTCGCCGGTGTTCGCCGGCAGGGGGCTGAGGTGCCGCAGGTGGGCCTGCGCGACGGGGATGCCGGAGGCGCGCAGGGTGCGGACGGCGGCGCTGATGGGGCCGAACGTCGATCCCCATCCGAGGACGAGCACGTCGGCGGATTCGCTCGGGTCGTCGACCTCGAGGTCGCCGATCGTGTCGGCGATGCGCGCGATCTTCGCGGCCCGCAGGCGGGTCATGCGGTCGTGGTTCTCGGGGTCGTAGCTGATGTTGCCGGTGCCGTCGGCCTTCTCGATGCCGCCGATGCGGTGCTCGAGGCCGGCCGTGCCGGGCTTGACCCACGGGCGGGCGAGGGTCTCCTCGTCGCGGACGAACGGGTGGAATGTCGGGTTGCCCTTGGCGTCGGTGGCGTTGGGTTCGGTCGCGAACTCGACGGGCACCTCCGGCAGGTCGCCGATCTCGGGGATGCGCCACGGCTCGGAGCCGTTGGCGAGGTACCCGTCGGAGAGGAGGAGCACCGGGGTGCGGTAGGTCGTCGCGATGCGGACGGCCTCGATGGCGACGTCGAAGCAGTCGGCGGGGGAGGCCGGGGCGACGACCGCCACGGGGGCCTCACCGTTGCGGCCGAAGAGCGCCTGGAGGAGGTCGGCCTGCTCCGTCTTCGTGGGGAGGCCCGTCGAGGGGCCGCCACGCTGGACGTCGACGACGACGAGGGGCAGCTCGGTGGAGACGCCGAGGCCGATGATCTCGGACTTGAGCGCGAGGCCGGGACCCGACGTCGTCGTCACCCCGAGTGCGCCACCGAAGGAGGCGCCGAGGGCGATACCGATGCCCGCGATCTCGTCTTCCGCCTGGATCGTCGTGACGCCGTGGCGCTTGAGGCCCGAGAGCGTGTGGAGGATGTCGGAGGCCGGCGTGATGGGGTAGCTGCCGAGGACGAGGGGAAGGCCGCTGCGGTGTGCGGCGGTCGTGAGTCCGTACGCGGTGGCCGTGTTGCCCGTGATGTTGCGGTACCGCCCCGCCGGCATGGGCGCCGGGGCGATCTCGTAGCTCACGACGAAATCCTCGGTGGTCTCGCCATAGTGGTACCCGGTGTCGAGTGCGGTGAGGTTCGCCCGTAGCAGCTCCGGCTTCTTCGCGAACTTCGCCGAGAGGAACGCCCGGGTGCCCTCGAGGGGGCGGGTGTAGAGCCAGGAGAGCAGGCCGAGCGCGAACATGTTCTTCGCGCGTTCCTTCTCCTTGCGGGTGAGGTCGAAGTCGGCGAGGGCCGTGACGGTCATCGACGTGAGCGGCAGGCCGTGCACGTGCCACGACGCGAGCGTGTCGTCCTCGAGGGGGTTGCCGGCGTACCCGGCCTTGACGAGGGCGCGGCTGCCGAAGGCGTCGGAGTCGGCGATGATCGTGCCGCCGCGCGGCAGGTCGCGGAGGTTCGCGGCGAGGGCGGCGGGGTTCATCGCGACGAGCACGTCGGGGGAGTCGCCGGGCGTGAGGACGTCGTGGTCGGCGAAGTGGAGCTGGAAGCTCGAGACGCCCGGCAGGGTGCCCTGGGGGGCGCGGATCTCGGCGGGGAAGTTGGGCAGCGTCGACAGGTCGTTGCCGAGGACGGCCGTGGCGCTCGTGAAGCGGTCACCGGTGAGCTGCATGCCGTCGCCGGAGTCGCCTGCGAACCGGATGACGACGCGGTCCAGGTGCTCGACGGTCTTGGGCGTGGTCGTGGTCACGATGTGCTCTCGTTGGCTCGGGGAGCGCGGCGGTCGGGGCCACACGCGCGGGTGCCCGATCATCCTAGTCCCGGCAGGTGAGGCTCACCTGAGGGGCCCGGGGCCGGACGGGACGCGTGTCTTGGACGGCGGGTTCCCCTCCCGGCGTACGGTGTACGTCGGTCCCGGGAACGTCCTCCCCCGAGCGTGCGTTGAGGAGGGCATGCACCGGCATCACAACGGACTCAAGACCGCGCTGCTCTTCGGCGCGATCATCGGGCTGCTCCTCGCCCTGGGCTCCATGGTCGCGGGCGGGCGGTACCTGTGGGTGTTCCTCCTCCTCGGGTTGGCGACGACGGCGTACGGCTACTGGAACAGCGACACGATCGCGATCCGCGCGATGCGGGCCCGGCCCGTGAGCGAGGCGGAGGCGCCTGCGATGTACGCGATCGTCCGGGAGCTCTCGACGCGGGCCGGGCAGCCGATGCCGCGGCTCTACGTCTCGCCGACGCAGGCGCCGAACGCGTTCGCCACCGGCCGCAACCCGCGGCATGCGGCCGTGTGCTGCACCGAGGGGATCCTCGGCCTCCTCGACGAGCGGGAACTGCGGGGTGTGCTCGGGCACGAGCTCATGCACGTGTACAACCGCGACATCCTCACGAGCTCCGTCGCGGCGGCGATCGCCGGGATGATCACGAGCGCCGCGCAGATGCTCATGTTCGCGGGCATGTTCGGCGGCTCGGACGAGGATCGCCCCAACCCGATCGCGATGTTCCTCATGTCGTTGCTCGCCCCGCTCGCGGCGGGTGTCGTCCAGATGGCGATCAGCCGCACCCGCGAGTACGACGCCGACGAGGACGGCGCGCGCCTCACCGGCGATCCGCTCGCGCTCGCGTCGGCGCTCCACAAGCTCCAGTACGGGGTCGCGGCCGCGCCGCTCGCGCCCGAGCAGCAGGTCGTCAACACCTCGCACCTCATGATCGCCA
This sequence comes from Mobilicoccus pelagius NBRC 104925, assembly GCF_000247995.1. Lineage (GTDB taxonomy): Bacteria > Actinomycetota > Actinomycetes > Actinomycetales > Dermatophilaceae > Mobilicoccus > Mobilicoccus pelagius. The sequence goes on along the minus strand of NZ_BAFE01000029.1, from coordinate 23,475 downwards.
ACCCGTTCCGGGCGGGCGACGTGTCGTCGTTGTTCGCGACGCACCCGCCGATGGGCCAGCGCATCGCCCGCCTCGAGCGGATGGCGCTCGGTGGTCCGGGGGCGATCGACCCCCGGCGCTGACCCACGCGTCCACGTCACCTCGGTCCTGCCCCTCTCGGGGGAGGGCCGAGGTGATCTCGTGGGGGTGGCTCGGGTGGCGGGTAGGGCGGGCGGGCCGTCGGGTCAGGCGAGTTCGGCGCGCGCGACGTGGGCGGCGAGGCGTCGGAGCAGGGGGCCGGCCTCGGCCATGCAGACGGCCTCGTCGGGTTCGAGGTCGGTGAGTCGGTAGAGGCGCTCGAACCCGGCCTCGCGGGCCTCCTCCTCGGACAGGAGGGCGCGGCCGCACACGGCGACGATGGGTACACCGGCGCGGTGCGCGGCCCGGGCGACGCCGGCGGGTGCCTTGCCGAGGAGGGTCTGGAGGTCGAGGGACCCCTCTCCCGTGACGACGAGACGCGCCCCCTTCGCCATCTCGTCGAAGTCGTTGAGGGCGAGGACGATCTCGATGCCGGGGCGCATCGTCGCGCCGAGCACGGCGAGAGTGGCCCAGCCGACGCCCCCGGCGGCACCGGCGCGGGGGAGGTCGGCGGCGTGCCGCCCGGTCTGTGCCTCGACGAGCGAGGAGAGTCGGGCGAGTCCGGCGTCCAGGTGGACGACGTGCTCGGGGGAGGCGCCCTTCTGCGGGCCGAAGATCGCCGCGGCGCCGCGCTCGCCGAGGAGGGGGTTGTCGACGTCGCAGGCGACGGTGATGCGGGTGTCGGCGAGAGCGGGGTGGAGCCCGTCGAGGTCGACGGAGGACAGCCTCGTGAGCGCGCCGCCGCCCGGGGGCAGTTCGACCCCGTCGGAGTCGAGGAACCGGGCTCCGAGCGCGGTGAGCATGCCAGCGCCGCCGTCGGTGCTTGCGCTGCCACCGATGCCGATGACGAGGTTGCGGACCCCGGCGTCGAGGGCCGCGGCGACGACCTCTCCGAGACCGGCGCTCGAGGCGTCGAGGGCGCGTCGTTCCCCACCGGGGAGGCGGACGAGCCCGCACGCGTCGGCCATCTCGACGACGGCCTCGTCACCGCGGCGCGCGTAGCGGGTCTCGACGGGCTCGCCGGTCGGGCCGCTGCACTGGACGGGCACGGGCTCGAACCCGGCGACCTCGGCGGCGTCGAGGGTGCCGTCACCGCCGTCGGCGATGATGACCGACCGCACACCGACCCCCGGTGCACCGTCCCGCAGGCCCGCCTCGAGATGCTCGACGACCTCGTGGGCCGTGAGTGATCCCTTGAACTTGTCGCAGGCGACGAGGACGTGTCCGGGGTCGGTGGTCATCGGGTTCTCCTTCGTCGGGGTCGGGCCCGTCCGCTCGGTCAGTGGATGTCGAAGATTCGCTGGATCTCGGCGGTCTCGGTGGTCCGCGTGAGCGCCAGGGCGAGGAGGTCGCGGGCCTTCCCGGGCGGGAGGTCGCCGCCGGCCACCCAGTCGTGGGCGTCGTCGTCGACGGCGTCGCCGCGGCCGACGACCCCGACGCCCGTGCGGGAGGCGCGGACGACGACGGCGCCGGCCGCGCGGGCCTCGTCGAGGAGGTCGATGCCGGGTGAGCACACGTTGCCGCCGCCGGGGCCGGCGTGGACGAGGCCCGCGGGTTTCGTGGCGAGCACGGCACGGCCGATCTCGGGGGCCTGCTCGGGGTGGGTCGCGACGATCTCGACGCGGGGGAGGGTCTCGGGGAGTTCCGCGACGGGGAAGGCGCCCCGCGCGCGACGTGAGGTGACGTGGACGTGGAGGCGACCGGCGACGACCTCGCCGACGGGCCCGTGGAGCGAGGCGAACGCGTCGAGGGTGCTCGCGGCCCGCTTGACGACGTCGCGCCCACCGTGGACCTGGCCGCCGAAGACGACGAGGACGCCGAGCCCACGGGCGGCCGGATCGGCGGCGACGCGCACGGCGTCGAGGAGGTTGGCCGGGCCGTCGGCGCCGGGGTCGTCCGCGGGGCGCATCGCGCCGGTGACGACGACGGGCACGTCGGTGTCGAGGACGAGCTGGAGGAGGTGGGCCGTCTCCTCCATCGTGTCGGTGCCGTGGGTGACGACGACGCCGTCGACCTCACCGACCTCCGCGTCCCTGCCTGCGATCATCGTGGCGAGGTGGCGCGCCAGCGTCATCCGGCGTCCGAGGTCCATCTCGACCGAGTCGACGGAGAACACCGAGCTCGTGGCGATCTCGGCGACGTCGGTGAGCCCCGGCACGGCGTCGGTGAGCGCACCGACGGGCAGCACGCCCGCGTCGTAGTGACGGCCGTCGGCGGCGGCGGCGGATCCGGCGATGGTGCCACCGGTGCCGACGACGGCGATGCGGCGTCGTGGCGTCGAGGTCATGGCGTCATCCTGCCGCAGTTCGGGGTCCCCGGTCCGGTGATCCCGGCAGGTCGTCCTGTGGAGAGGCGCCGGGACGGCACGGAGAAGGCGCCCGGTGACGGCATGGGTGCCTGCGCGGCGGCGGGCCGTTCAGTTCCCGAACCGACGATTCCAGTCCTCGATCCGGGCGTGGTCCAGGCGGGCGCGGAGTGTGTGGCGCCAGCCGTCGGCGAGGGTGGGGAGCGCTGCGGCGGCGGCCCACGCCTCGGGTCCGCCGGTGCGGTCGAACATCACGTCGTGGAGGCGGGTGAGGGGCCAGTCGGGCTCGGGCCGATCGAGGAGGACGAGGTCGTCGCCCTCGGCGACGTCCCCCTGTTCGAGGACCCGGTGGTACCACCCGGTGATCCTCTCCTCCTGCATGTGGCGTGCGGTGCTGCGGCGGCCGAGGCGGACGTCGAGTTTCCAGCATGGGGAACGTCCCTGGCTCACCTGCACGACGGCCGTGCCGAGGCGGAACGTGTCCCCGAGGTGGACGTCGGCCTCGGTGAGGCCGGTCGTCGAGACGTTCTCCCCGAACGCCCCCGGTGCGGCGAGGCACGTCGCGTCCGGTGCCCACTCCCGCCAGTGCGGGTAGTGGTCGAACGCGTAATGGTGGACGGCCTTGTCCGGTCCGCCGTGGTGGCGGGGGTCGGCCTGCTCGTCACCGACGAACCCCGTCGTGACGAGTCGCCGTCGGCCGTGCACCGGCTCCTTCGCGATCGCGCTGCGCCCCCGCCCGTCGGGGAGGTCGGCGGGGCGGCCGACGAGGGGGCGCCCGACGACGGTACGCGTCTCCGTCGTCACGGCCGTCCCCCGGACTGCCGGGCCGCCCAGCGACGCCGGGCCGCGCGGTGGACGGGGTCGAGGACGATGCCGTGGTGCACGCGGGTGGCGCGCCGCGAGGCGAGCACGCCCCACACGCCGAGGAGGAAGAGCGGCACCTGGGTGGCCATCGCGAGCCGGTAGGTGAGGAGCGGCGACGTGCCCAGGCGGGTGAGGACGTCGATCGTCACCCCGACGACGAGGATCGAGACGAGTGCGCCGGTGAAACCGCCCATGATGACGATGCCGTTCGCCGTGCCGAGCCGGTGGGAGGGGTTGGAGGTGCGGGCGAAGTCGAACCCGATCGCCGAGCCCGGCCCGCCCGTCGCGAGGCCGAGGGCGAGGACGACAAGGAGCCACATCGGTGCGCGTCCGGGCCAGCAGAGGAGGGCCACCCAGGGGAGCAGGTTCGCCGCGACGACCGTGAACACGAGGTTGCTCCGTCGCAGCGGGTAGCGCCGCGTGAGGATCCCGAGCAGCGGACCGCACGGCAGCGACGCGACGACGTAGAGCGTGAAGAGGGCGCTCGCCGCGGCCGGGTCGACGTCCTCGCCGTTGACGAGGTAGGGGAAGCCCCACATCATCGCGAACACCATGGGGGAGAAGCACGTCGCGTAGTGGGTCCACAGCCCGAGACGGGTGCCGGGGGTGCGCCACGTCGCCGCGATCTCGTCACGGAGCCGGGCGGGGTCGGTGTGCTCGTCGACGGGCACGAGACCGGGCGGGGAGTTGCGGACGAACGCGAGGGCGAGCACCGCGGCGACCCCGGAGACGGCGGCGACTCCGAGGAACGCGGGCGTCCATCCGGCCGTGCGGAGCGTGTACGCGAAGCCGAGGGCGGAGGCGATCTGACCGCTCTGACCGAGGAGCCCGGTGAGCTGGGTGAGGAGCGGTACCTGCGAGGGCGGGAACCACGACGGGACGAGGCGGATGACGCTCCCGAACGTCATCGCGTCGCCGACCCCGACGAGGACCCGGGCGAGCACGCCCCCGGGCACCGACTCGGCGAGGCCCATCGTCACCTGCCCGGCCGCCATGACGAGCGCCCCGGTGACGACGAGCGCGCGGGTGCCGTACCGGTCGAGGAGCACCCCGACCGGCACCTGGAGCCCCGCGTACACGACGAGCTGCAGCACGACGAACAGGCCGACGATCCCGGCGGGCGCGTCGAACCGCCCGGCCGCCTCGACCCCCGCCACGCCGAACGTCGTGCGCTGGAGCACGGCCGAGGCGTAGGCGAGGACACCGACGGACAGGACGACCCAGGCGCGTGTTCTCCCCACCGGGCCATTGTGGGGCAGGGGCGGAGCGGCCTCGGAGTCGGTCGTCACCGAGGGGCATCCGCCGTCCGCGTTCGGTGACCGTCGCTGGGCCGGTGGCCGTCGCCCCGGCCCGTTGCCGTCGACGCAGCCGCCGCGGCCCCGGAACCGCGATCGTCGTCATGGCCGTCGCGGCGGTCGTACGTGGAACGAGGGCCCGACGGGCACGGCCGCCGCCGGTCCTGTGCAGGACGGGCGGCGGCCGCGTGTCGGGCGTCGGTGGTCGACGGGCGTCAGTTTCCCTTGAGCGAGGGGAAGTCGGTGTCGCGGAACTCGCCCTCGGGACGGCCCTCTCCGCCGGCGATCTGGCCCTCGCGCTGGCGGAGTTCGACGCGGCGGATCTTGCCGCTGATCGTCTTGGGCAGCTCACCGAACTCGAGGCGACGGATGCGCTGGAACGGGGCGAGGCCCTCGCGGCAGTGCTTGAGGATCGCGAACGCCGTGTCCTCGTTCGGCTCCCACCCGTTCGCGAGGACGACGTACGCCTTGGGCACGGCGAGACGCACGGGGTCGGGGGCGGGCACGACGGCGGCCTCGGCCACGGCGGGGTGCTCGATGAGGACGGACTCGAGCTCGAAGGGGCTCACCTTGTAGTCGCTCGCCTTGAAGACGTCGTCGGTGCGCCCGACGAACGTGATGGCGCCGCGCTCGTCCCGCATCGCGATGTCGCCCGTGTGGTAGTACCCGCCGGCCATCGACTCGGCGGCGCGCTCCGGGTCGCCCTGGTAGCCGGCCATGAGGTTGACGGGGTTCTTGGAGAGGTCGAGGCAGAGCTCGCCCTCGGTCTCGGTGGGTTCGCCGGTGACGGGGTCCACGAGGACGCTCGGCACGCCGGGGAGCGGGCGGCCCATCGAGCCGGGGATGACGGGCTGACCGGGGGTGTTGCCGATCTGCACGGTGGTCTCGGTCTGGCCGAACCCGTCGCGGATCGTGAGGCCCCAGTGCTTCTCGACCTGGTCGATGACCTCGGGGTTGAGGGGCTCGCCGGCGCCGATGACCTCGCGGAGCGACCCCTTCTTGCCCGAGAGGTCGGCCTGGATGAGCATGCGCCACACGGTGGGCGGCGCGCAGAACGTCGTCACGCCCGCGCGGTCCATCTGCGCGAGGAGGGCGGCGGCGTCGAAGCGCGTGTAGTTGTACTCGAAGATGCACGCCTCGGCGATCCACGGGGCGAAGAAGCAGCTCAACGCGTGCTTGGCCCAGCCGGGGGAGGCGATCGTGAGGTGGATGTCGCCCGGCTTCTGACCGATCCAGTACATGGTCGCGAGGTGGCCGACGGGGTAACTCACCTGCGTGTGCATGACGAGCTTGGGCTTGGAGGTCGTGCCGGAGGTGAAGTAGAGGAGGAGCGGGTCGGCCGCCTCGGTCTGCGTCTCCCACGCGGGGGCGGACCCGCGCTCCTGGGCGTCGCGGACGTTCTGCCAGCCGTCGGCCTCACCGACGGAGAACAGGTGGACCCCCGGCACCTCGGGGTTCTCGCCCTGCGCCCAGTAGAGCTTTCCGGCCTCGTCGGCGTTGCAGATGATGCCCTTGGCGCCCGCGCGCGTGATGCGCTCCTTGAGGTCGGCGGCACCGAGCGCCGTCGTCGTCGGGGCGATGACCGCGCCGATCTTCATGAGGGCGAGCATCGAGTCCCACAGTTCGACCTGGTTGTCGAGCATGACGAGGACGGGGTCGCCCTTGCCGATCCCCTGCTCGACGAACCACGCGGCGAGTTTGTCCGAGCGCGTCGCCATGTCGTCGAAGGAGTACCTGTCCTCGCGGCCGTCCTCCTCGACGATCCACAGCGCGGGCTTGTCGTTGCCGCGGGCGATGACGTCGAACCAGTCGGTGGCCCAGTTGAAGCGTCCCTGGATGCGGGGCCATTCGAACCCGGCGCAGGCCGCGTCGTAGTCCTCCCGGTGGTCGAGGAGGAAGTCGCGGGCCGCCTTGTACGTCTCGTGCGCAGTCGTCATGGACGCGTTCTAACAGTCGGAGTGTGCCCGCGGGGGTGACGTGAGCTCCCGTCCGATGACCGGTCGTTCGGCGTCGGTGAACGGACGTCGGGCGCCCCGACGTGGCTCAGGCGGTGAGGTGGGGGAGGAGGGCGACGAGGCCGGTGAGGATCGGGATGGACAGCAGCGTGGAGGCGACCACCGCGCTCGCGACGGTGTCGGTGTCGCCGCCGTACTCGCGGGCGAGCATGAGGGTGTTGACGGCGATGGGCATCGTCGCGGCGAGGACGAGGCTCGCGAGCGGCGACCCGTCGAGCCCGAGGGCGAGTCCGACGCCGACGGCGACGGCGGGCACGAGCACGGCCCGCAGGGCGACGGCGACGACGACGGGCGCGGTGGCGGCGATGCGCCCGCTGCGTCCGATCTGGACGCCGAGCTGGACGAGGACGATGGGGATCGCCGCCTGGGAGAGGAGGTGGATGCCGCTCTCCACTCCGCCCGGCAGGTGCAGGTGCACGGCACGGAGCAGCCCGGCGAGGGCGAGGGCCCACACGACGGGGAGCCGGAGGATCGTGAGCAGCCCGGCGCGAAGGCCGCCCTCCGCGCCGAAGAGGAGCGGGCCGACCGTGTACATGACGACGAGGGACGCGACGAAGATGACGACGGCCATGTCGAGGCCCGCCCGGCCGAGCGCGAGGAGGGCGATGGGGAGCCCCAAGTTGCCGTTGTTGCCGAGGACGGTGCTGGCCGCGACCGCGCGACGGGAGGCCGGGGCGAGCCTCGCCGTGAGGAGCCATGCCGCCGTCGCGGCGATCACCGTCATGACGAGGTAGGCGACGACGAGGCGGGTCCCCACCCCACCGGCGAGTTCGGTGCGCATGAGCGAGTCGAACGCGAGCGCCGGTGTGAGCCCGTAGAGCCCGACCTTGTTGAGGGTGGCGATGTCGATGGGCAGCCGGCGGCCGAGGACGACACCGACGCCCGCGACGATGATGACGGGCAGGACGACGTCGAACGCGGCGGTCGGCACCGGCACAGGCTAGACCTCGCCTCCCTGCATCTCGGCGCGGCCCTGCGTCCCTCCGGTCCCCTGGTGCACGCCCCGGACGCCCGGGGCCGGGCAGCACGTGCGGCGGGATGCACGTCGGGACGAACGGGTCCGGCACGCCACGAGCGGGCCGCGGCACGTCCCCACCGTCGCGGTGAGGCGGCCGGGCCCGCCCGTGGGGGCGGGCGTCGCCGGCGCCGCTCGGGGTCAGCGGTAGTTCGTGAACTGCACCGCGAAGTCGAGGTCGGCCTCCTTGAGCATCCGCTGGACGGCCTGGAGGTCGTCGCGGCTCTTGCTGCTCACGCGGAGTTCGTCGCCCTGGATGACGGGCTTGACGGTCTTGCCGAACTCGTCGCGGATGAGCTTGGAGACCTTCTTGGCGTTCTCCTGGCTGATGCCGTCCTTGAGGGCGGCGTCGAGCCGGTAGATCTTGCCGGAGGCCTTGGGTGTGCCGTCGCCGGTGTCGAGGGACTTGAGGGAGACGCCGCGCTTGACGAGCTTCGTCTGCAGCACGTCGAGGACGGCGAGGCACCGCTCCTCGCTGTTCGCCTTCATGACGATCGAGTCGCCGGAGAGCTCGACGGAGGCATCGACGCCCTTGAAGTCGTACCGCTGCGAGATCTCCTTCTCGGCCTGGTTGACGGCGTTGGCGACCTCCTGGTGGTCGACCTTGCTCACGATGTCGAACGAACTGTCGGCCATGCGGACCTCCTGAGGGTGGGGGCGGGTCGTGCGCCCGGGCGCGGAGGGCACCGGGCGGTCCAGCGCCATTGTGCCCGGCCGGGGCGCCGGGGAGTCCCCCGGTCGTGGAGCAGGACGCGTTCGTCACTCACGGACGGAGAAGCGATTGGACGCCACCGGGGGCGATGTTGTTATCTTGGGACACGCACCACGGCAGGTTGCCCGAGCGGCCAATGGGAGCGGACTGTAAATCCGTCGCGAAAGCTACCAAGGTTCGAATCCTTGACCTGCCACGCCGAACGAAGGCCCCGGATCCTCGATCCGGGGCCTTCGTCGTGCCCGGCGGTTTCTCGACGCCGTCTCCGTCGCCCGCGCGATCTCCCCCATCGGCCTCGTCGTCGCTCCCGGCTCCTGGGCGCCTCCGCCCTCGGTGGCCGCCGCGACCTCGAGGCCGCCCCGGCGACCGACGCCTGCGACCCGCCCCTCCGCACCCGTCGGGCGCGGGGTGCGGGGCAGGATGGAGGCGTGAGAGACGACCTGGGTCATCCGATGACGTCCTCCCACCGGCCGCGGCGGGTGGTGAGTCTCGTCCCCTCGCTCACCGAGGCGATCGCCGCGAGTGCGTCGGACGTGCTCGTCGGGGCGACGGAGTGGTGCACGCATCCGGCGGGCCTCGACGTGCCGCGGTTCGGCGGGACGAAGAATCCCGACGTCGACGGGATCCTCGCCGCGGCGCCGGATCTCGTCGTCGCGAACGAGGAGGAGAACAAGCCCGAACACGTCGCCGACCTCCGCGCCGCGGGGATGGACGTGTGGGTCACCGACATCCGCACCGTCGAACAGGCGCTCGCCTCGCTCGCGCGTCTCCTCGACGTCCTCGACGCGCCGGAGCGGGGCTGGCTCGACGACGCCGCGGCGGCCTGGTCCGCGATCCCCGAGGTGCCTCGAGCCGAGCGGCGCACCGCCCTCGTGCCGATCTGGCGTCGACCGTGGATGGCGCTGGGGCGGGACACCTATGCGGGCGACGTCCTCGCGCGCCTCGGGGTCGACAACGTCCTCGCGGACGCCGACGAGCGGTATCCCCGCGTCGACCTCACGCGCATCGTGGGCGACGTCGACCTCGTCGTCCTGCCCGACGAGCCCTACCGGTTCACCGCCGACGACGGACCGGAGGCGTTCGCGCCGCTGCCCTGCGCCCTCGTGAGCGGGCGTCACCTCACCTGGTACGGCCCGGCGATGGTCGACGCGCCGCGCCTGCTCGCGGACGCCATCAACGCCGCGGACGGTGCAGCGGACGGTGATGCGGCCGACCCGTCGTCCACAGCCCCGCCCGCAGGCTGAACCACGAGGAGGAGGGCGGCTCCTAGCGTCCGGACATGACCTCTCCCCGTGTCCTCGCGCCCACCCTTGTCGCCCTGTCGACCGTCGTCGTCGCCGTCGCGGGGGCCGTCTCCGCGCCCGCGCTCGGGACCCCGCCGCCCTCGACCGCAACGGTGGTCGCGTCCCCGGGTTCCACGGCGACCACGACTCCGCCGGTGCATCCGTTCGGCACGCGGGTCGCCTCGTCCGACGGGGTGACGGTGAGCGTCGGTCCGCCGCGCACGGTGGCGGCCCCTGCGGAAGGGGTCCTCGTCGACGTCGTCGAGATGGACGTCGCGAACACCTCGACGACCGCGTTGCCCCCGTGGTCCCTCACCCCGAGGGTCGGTTCGGGCGCGCCGGGACGCGCGCGTGGGGCGACCACCGAGACGGAGACGCTGGTGGTCGCGCCCGTGACCGCGCTCACGTGGGTGCTTCCGGGTACCGCCGTACGGTGGCGCCTCGCCTACCCTCACGTCGAGGACGCTCATGTCACCCTCGCGGGCGACGGGGCCGTCCCCGCCGCCACGTTCACCGCCGAACCCGGCGCCGAGACGCGTCCCGCCCCACGGGTGGAGGCGCGTTCCGGGGCCCCCCGCGGCTCCTGACCGGAAGGAAGCACGATGCCCACGGAGGACCTCGTCGTCGAGCGGGACGGTGCCGTCGTCACGGTCACCTTCGACCGCCCCCACCGCCGCAACGCGTTCACGACGCCGATGTACGAGGGGCTGCGGGCTCTCGCCGAGGAGATCCGGGAGGATCCCGTGGTGCGGGTCCTCGTCCTCCAGGGCGCGGGAGGTGCGTTCGCGGCGGGCAACGACATCGGGGAGTTCGCGGCGATGACGACGGGCGCGGAGGCCGTCGCGTACGAGGCGCGGGTGCAGGCCCTCCTCACGGCGCTCTCCCGGTTGCCGCAGGTGACCATCGCGAAGATCGACGGGTTGTGCGTCGGCGGCGGGCTCGCCGTGGCGACGTGCTGCGACCTGCGGGTGGCGACGGTGCACTCGCGGTTCGGGTACCCCATCGCGCGGACGCTCGGCAACGCCCTGTCGCGGCCGCTGCTCGAGCGGTGCGTCCACGTGTTCGGCGAGTCGATGGCGCGGCAGATGCTCCTCACCTCCCGCCTCGTCGACGCCGAACGCGCCTACGCGGTGGGGGCGCTCCTCGCGGTGACGCCGACGCGGGAGGGACTTGACGCCGAGGTCGGCTCGACGATCGACGGCCTCCTCCGGGCCGCGCCGCTCACGCTGCAGGCGACGAAGACGCAGCTCGGCTCCATCACCGCCTCGCCGCTGCTCACCGATCCGCAGGCGCGGGCGGCCGACGACGCCCTCCTCGAGAGCGTGTACGGCAGCCCCGGGTTCCGGGAGGGTGTGCGGGCGTTCCTCGCCAAGGAGACCCCGCAGTTCGCGCAGGTGGCGTGGGCGGCGCGGGAGGACGAGGCCTGAGTCGCGCCCTCGTCCGTTGGGGCGGGCCCGTCGGGTCGGCCCCGCAGGCGGGGGATCCGCCGGCCGACCTCGGGCCCGTCAGCGCGGCGTCGACGGGCCGGTCGGTCCTCCGGCGCGTGCGCCGGCGTAGGCGGGCAGACGCGCGGCCTCGACCCAGGGGTACTGGCGGGTGCCGCAGAGGGGATGCTCGACGCTGTCGAAGCGAAGGTCGTCGGGCCGCGGCTCGCCGAGCGTGAGGACGCCGACGCGGTGCCACTCCCCGCGGGAGCGCGCCCAGCCGAGGGCGTACCGGGCGCCGCGGGGATCGGCCTCGTCGACCGGGCCGAGCGGATGCGCGGCGATCATCGTCGGGCCGGCCGCCGTGAGACAGGGCCACAACGTCGTCACCGGCCCGTCGTCCGCGCGATGCCGGAGGGCGAGGAAGTGCCGTGACACGGGCCCGAGGCCCGTCGCGGCGAGGAGCAGGTCCGCGTCCCGGCCCTCCGGGCCCGCCCCGGGGAACCTGATCGCGAGGCCGGGGATGTCGAGGCGCCCGGTGGGTCGACCGACACCGCGGGAGACACGGACGACGCAGGGGTGCTCGCCCGGGGTGTCGAGCACGGGGACGCCGGAGGATCCGTCGTCCTCGACGTGGAGCGTCGCCTCGGAGAGGACCCCACGCGGGTGGAGGGGCCGCGCTCCACGACGTCGACCGAGCGCGGCGAAGGCGGGGAACATCGGGGCGGAGACGACGGCCGTCGCCGCGGTGGCGGCACGCGCAGCGAGTCCGGGGCGGGGCTTCAGGGGGGCGGTCATGACCCGACCGTAGGTGCTCACGGGGCGGGTCGCCTGCCGTGCGCACAGGATCCGCCGACACGGCACGGCGCACCACGAGACCGTGACCCGTGCCTGCGACGCGATGCCCGCCGTCCGGGTCCCTGTTCCGAGCTCGAGCCCGGAGCGCGAACCGGGGGGCGTGCCCGATGCCGGCGCCCGCGACGCGTGCCCGGACGCGGGCCACGCCCCGCCGTCGGGTGGGCGTCCGTAGGCTGGAGGCATGGCGAAGACGCGAGACTCCGGGGTCGACGAGGCGAAGGCCGCGCGCGAGAAGGGCTACCGCAACCCGTCGGGGCCGAGGCCCCCGCGGCAGCGGGTGTGGGCGAGGTCGGGGGACGTGCTCAAGCACGCGATCGTCAACCGCGGCACGGCGTTCACCCAGGAGGAGCGCCGCGAGCTCGGTCTCGTCGGTCTCCAGCCGAGCGGTGTCGTCGACATCGACGGGCAGATGCGGCGGGTGTATGAGCAGTTCCGCTCCCAGCCCGATCCACTCGCGAAGAACCTCTTCCTCTCCGCCCTGCGCGACCGCAACGAGACACTGTTCTACCGGCTCCTCTCGGAGAACCTCGAGGAGATGCTCCCCATCGTCTACACGCCGACGATCGGCGAGGCGATCGAACGGTTCAGCCACTGGTACATGCGCCCCTCGGGAGTGTTCCTCTCCATCGACGAGCCGGACGCGATCGAGGAGTCCTACCGCAACTACGGGCTCGGCTCCGACGACGTCGACCTCGTCGTCGTCACGGACGCCGAGGGCATCCTCGGAATCGGCGACCAGGGTGTCGGCGGCGTGATGATCGCCTCCGGCAAGCTCGCCGTCTACACGGCGGCGGCCGGCATCCACCCGCGGCGGGCGATCCCCGTCGTCCTCGACGTCGGTACCGACAACCTCGGGCTCCTCAACGACGACCTCTACATCGGCGCGCGGCACGCCCGCGTGCGAGGGGAGCGGTACGACGCGTTCGTCGAGAAGTTCGTCGAGGTGACGACGAAGCTGTACCCCCACGCGATGATCCACTGGGAGGACTTCGGCGCCGGCAACGCGCACCGCATCCTCTCGACGTACCGTGAGCGCTGCTGCACGTTCAACGACGACATACAGGGCACCGCGGCGGTCGTCCTCGCAGCGGCGCTCTCGGCGTGCCGCACGACGCACACGCCCATCGAGGAGCAGCGCGTCGTCGTCCACGGGGCGGGCACCGCGGGCATCGGCATCGTGGAACTCATGCGCGACGAGATGGTCCGCGCCGGCCTCTCCCCGGAGGAGGCGAACGCGCGGTTCTGGTGCCTCGGCAGCAGGGGCCTCATCAGCGAGCACCTCGGCGACCACGTGCGCGACTTCCAGCGGCCGTTCGCGCGGACGAAGAAGGAACTCGCGGACTGGAAGGTCCAGGATCCCGCCCACATCGGCCTCGCCGACGTCGTGCGCCACGCGCAGCCGACGGTCCTCATCGGCACGTCGGCGCAGGCTGGGGCGTTCACGAAGGACGTCGTGCAGGAGATGGCGCGGCACACCGAACGGCCGATCGTCTTCCCGCTCTCGAACCCCACGTCGAAGGCCGAGGCGCTGCCCGAGGACCTCCTCGACTGGACCGACGGCAAGGCGCTCCTCGCGACGGGCTCCCCGTTCGAACCCGTCGAGTACGGCGATGTCACGTACGAGATCGCGCAGGCGAACAACGCGCTCGTCTTCCCGGGCATCGGGCTCGCCGTCACGGTGTGTCGCCCGACGAGGGTCACCGATCACATGATCGCGGCGGCCGCCGAGGCCGTCGGTCGGATCGGCAGCGGCGGTGGACTCGGGTCGAGCCTCCTGCCGCCCGTCGACGTCCTTCGCGCCGTCTCCGGCTCGGTCGCGATGGCCGTCTGCGCCGCGGCCGAGGAGGACGGCGTGGCGCGCGTCACGGTCGAGAACCCCGTCCAGGAGGTCTTCGACCTCATGTGGCAGCCGACCTACCGCCCCATCGACGCGGTCTGAGAGCGCGCACGCCGCCGGTGTGCCATCCTCCTGCGGGCGGATGCGACCGCCCGCAGGCCAAGGGCGGCGCCTCCGCGCCCCCGGACGAGGAGGGCGTGATGACGAGCAGTGCCGAACAGGTCGGCGGGGGAGCGGTGAGCCGCACCGACCGGCTGGACGCGTTGTCGTTCAACCGGGCGCACGGGCGGCTGCTCGTCGGCGCCGGTGTCGGGTGGGCGCTCGACGCGATGGACGTCGGGCTCATCTCGTTCGTCATGGTCGCGCTCGCCACGCAGTGGCACCTCGATTCGGGGACCCTGTCGGGCATCGCCTCGATCGGGTTCGTCGGCATGGCGATCGGCGCGGGCGTGGGTGGCCTGCTCGCCGACCGCATCGGTCGCCGCCAGGTCTTCGCCCTCACGCTCCTCGTCTACGGGCTCGCCACCGGCGCCTCGGCGCTCGCGGGGTCCGTCGCCGTCCTCATGGCGCTGCGGTTCCTCGTCGGCCTCGGCCTCGGCGCCGAGCTCCCCGTCGCCTCGACGCTGGTGAGCGAGTACTCCCCGGTGGCGGTCCGCGGCCGGATGGTCGTCGCCCTCGAGTCGTTCTGGGCGGTGGGGTGGATCCTCGCGGCCCTCGTCGGGTACCTCGTCGTCCCCTCGAGCCCCGACGGATGGCGGTGGGCGCTCGCCGTCGGCGTCGTGCCCACGATCTACGCCGTCGTCGTCCGGTGGGGGCTGCCGGAGTCGGTCCGTTTCCTCGAGGGCAAGGGACGCCACGCGGAGGCCGAGCGGGCGGTGCGCACCTTCGAGGCGCCCGCGGGCATCACGCACGAGGAGCCCCTGCCGACGGACGGCCCCGCCGGCCGCACCGAGCCCGCCGCCACGCCGCGCACGAAGAGCCGCGCCGGCCTCTGGACGGCCGAGTACCGCCGCCGCACCGCCGCGCTGTGGGTCGTGTGGTTCATGGTCAACCTCTCGTACTACGGTGCGTTCATCTGGCTGCCGACGTTCATCGCAGGCCAGGGGTACGGCCTCGTCAAGTCGTTCGAGTACACCCTCGTCATCACGCTCGCGCAGATCCCCGGCTACGCCCTGTCGGCCTGGCTCATCGAGGTGTGGGGACGTCGTCCCACCCTCGCGTCCTTCCTGGTCGGCTCGGCCGGTGCGGCAGCCCTGTTCGGTGTCGTCGGCTCGGGCGCCGTCCCCGGCGTCCAGGGGGTCGGCTGGCTCATCACCGCCGGTTGCCTGCTCTCGTTCTTCAACCTCGGGGCGTGGGGCGCGCTCTATGCGGTCTCCCCGGAGATCTACCCGACCCGTATCCGGAGCACGGGGGCCGGTGCGGCCGCCGCGTTCGGGCGCATCGCCTCGATCCTCGCGCCGATCGTCGCCGACCGACTCGTCCAGGCGGGCGGTCAGGGACTCGTGTTCGCCGTGTTCGGGGTGGCCTTTGCGATCGCCGCCGTCGCCGCCGCGTTCCTCCCCGAGCTGCACCGCGTCGCGCTCGAGGAGTGACGGGGGGCTCCCTGCCACTACGACACCCCACGACCGGGCCACGTCGCCCCCGCCGCCTCGAGGAACGCGACGCCCGGTGTGCTCCCGGCCCGTCGACCCCCTCGACGTCGCCGATGCCAGACTTGACCGCATGACGACGACACGGCCGCTCGTGGGGGTCCTCAACGGCCCGAACCTCAACCTGCTCGGCACCCGGCAGCCGGAGATCTACGGCCGCACGACCCTCGCCGACATCGAGGCGCGCTGCGTGCGCGTCGGGCAGGAGCTCGGGCTCGTCGTCGAGTGCGCCCAGACCAACCACGAGGGAGCCCTCGTCGACCGGGTGCAGGAGTGGCGGGAGCGGGCGTCGGCGTTCGTCGTCAACGCGGCCGCCTACACGCACACCTCCGTCGCGATCCGCGACGCGCTCCTCGCGACGGACCTCCCCTTCGTCGAGGTCCACCTCTCCAACGTCCACGCCCGCGAGGACTTCCGGCACCGGTCCTACCTCGCCGACGTCGCCGTCGCCGTCATCGCCGGGTGCGGGGCGGACGGGTACGAATTCGCGCTGCGCCATCTCGCGGGACGCCTCGTCCCCACCGTCACCGCCTGACCGCCGCGTCACGCGAGAACGCCGGGACCCGCCTCGTGGCGGATCCCGGCGTTCTCGGGCGAGGGGGTGCGAGCCCCGCTCAGAACTCCCGGAGGATGTCGTCGACGCGATCCTTCGCGTCGCCGAACAGCATCTCGGTGTTGTCCTTGAAGAAGAGCGGGTTCTGCACACCGGCGTAGCCGGTGCTCATCGACCGCTTGAAGACGATGACGCGCTCGGCCTTCCACACCTCGAGCACGGGCATGCCCGCGATGGGGGAGCCGGGGTCGTCCTGCGCGGCGGGGTTGACCGTGTCGTTCGCGCCGATGACGAGGACGACGTCGGTGGAGGGGAAGTCGTCGTTGATCTCGTCCATCTCGAGGACGATGTCGTAGGGCACCTTGGCCTCGGCGAGGAGCACGTTCATGTGCCCGGGCAGACGACCGGCGACGGGGTGGATGCCGAACCGGACGTCGACGCCCCGCTCCCGCAGCCGCGCGGTGAGCTCGGCGACGGGGTACTGCGCCTGGGCGACGGCCATGCCGTACCCGGGCGTGATGATGACGGACTTCGACTCCTTGAGAAGCTCGGCGACCTCCGTGACGGTGGTCTCGTGGTGGTTCCCGTGTTCGGTCTCGCCGGAGGTGACGGCCCCGTCGGAGCCGAACCCGCCCGCGATGACGTTGACGAACGACCGGTTCATGCCCTTGCACATGATGTAGCTGAGGTACGCACCGGAGGAGCCGACGAGGGCGCCGGTGATGATGAGCAGATCGTTGTCGAGCAGGAAGCCCGCGGCCGCGGCCGCCCAGCCGGAGTAGCTGTTGAGCATCGAGACGACGACGGGCATGTCGCCGCCGCCGATGGCCGAGACGAGGTGGAAACCGAGGAACAACGCCGCGAGGGTGAGGAGCCCGAGGAGGAGCTGCCGGAGGAACATCTCCTCGTGTGGGACGAGCACGTAGACCACGGTCATCACGACGAACGCGAGGAGGATGGCGAGGTTGACGGCATTGTGGTGCGGCAGCATCGTCGGCGCCGACTTCATGCGGCCCGACAGCTTGAGGAACGCGACGATCGACCCGGTGAGGGTGACCGCACCGATGAAGACCCCGACGAACACCTCGACGTCGTGGACGCCTGCGTACCGGAGGGGGTGCTCGTAGGAGGAGTTCCACCCGACGAGGACGGCGGCGAGGCCGACGAAGCTGTGGAGCAGTGCGATGAGTTCCGGCATGCCGGTCATCGGGACCTTGCGGGCCCGCCAGATGCCGATGACCGCGCCGATCGCCATGGCGGCGAGGATGAGTCCGAGCCCGAGGAGGCCGGAGCCGGGGCGGTCGTCGCCGACGGTGGCGGAGCGGACGCCGAGGACGGCGGCGGCGATCGTCACGACGAGGGCGATCGTCATGCCTGCGACGCCGTAGCGGTTGCCGCGGCGGGCGGTCTCGTGGGTGGAGAGTCCGGCGAGGCTGAGGATGAAGAGCAGCCCCGCGATGATGTAGGTGCCCTGGAGGAGTGTGAGCTGGAGCATCAGGCGTCGCCCTTCTTGAACATGTCGAGCATCCGGGCCGTGAGGGTGAACCCTCCGAACACGTTGATGCTGGCGACGAGGATGCCGAGGAACGCGAGCACCGAGATGAACGGGTGCCCGACGTGTCCGATCTGGAGGAGCGCGCCGACGATGATGATGCCGCTGATCGCGTTGGTCACCGACATGAGCGGCGTGTGCAGCGCGTGGTGCACGTTGCCGATGACGTAGTAGCCGATGACGCAGCTGAGCATGAAGACCATGAAGTGGTCGAGGAACGGCTCGGGGGAGATCGCCGCGAGGCCGAGGAAGGCCAGCGCGGAGACGGCCGCGAGGGCCGCCTTGACCCCGCCCGACATCGGCCTCTCGACGGGGCGGTCCGTCGCCTCGGCCCCGGCGGCGTCGGACCCGGTCGGCGCCGCCGCGGGGCTCGTGTCGGCGGGTGCCGCCGACACCTTGACGGGGGGCGGCGGCCAGAGGATCTCGCCGTCGCGGACGACGGTCATGCCGCGCTGGACGACGTCGTCGAGGTCGAGGACGTACTGACCGTCCTTGCCCGGGGTGAGGAGCTTGAGGAGGTTGACGAGGTTGGTCCCGTAGAGCTGGCTCGCCTGGGTGGGGAGCCGACCGGCGAGGTCGGTGTACCCGAGGATGATGACGCCTTGCTCGAACACGACGCGCTCGCCGGGGCGGGAGCCCTCGACGTTGCCGCCGTTGGCGGCGGCCATGTCGACGATGACCGTGCCGGGCTTCATGAGCCGCATCATGTCGGCGGTGATGAGCCGCGGGGCGGGGCGCCCCGGGATGAGGGCGGTCGTGACGATGATGTCGACCTCGGGCGCCTGCGCGGTGTAGAGCTCGGCGGCCTTTCGGTTGTAGTCCTCGCCGGTCTCGCGGGCGTAGCCGTCGGTGGAGACGACCTTCGTGGCCTCGACATCGAGGAACTGGGCGCCCATCGAGCGCACCTGCTCGGCGACCTCCGGGCGGGGGTCGGTCGCGCGGACGATCGCGCCGAGGCTGCCGGCCGCGCCGATCGCGGCGAGGCCGGCGACGCCGGCGCCGATGACGAGGACCTTCGCGGGCGGGACCTTGCCGGCGGCGGTGACCTGGCCGGTGAAGAACCGGCCGAACTCGTTCGCCGCCTCGATGACGGCCCGATAGCCCGAGATGTTCGCCATGGAGGACAGGACGTCGAGGGCCTGCGCGCGGGAGATGCGGGGGACGGCGTCCATCGCGAGGACGGTGATGCGTCGCGTCGAGAGCTTCTCGAGGAGCTCCGGGTGGAACGCGGGGCCGATCATCGCGCAGAGCAGGGCGCCGTCGCGGAGGGCGGCGATCTCCTCGTCGGAGGGCGCGTTGACGGCGAACACGACGTCGGCGCTCCAGGCGTCGTCGGCCGCCCCGATGCGGGCACCGGCCTCGGCGAACGACTCGTCGGCGATCTTCGCGAACTCTCCTGCGCCCGTCTCCACGACGACGTCGTAGCCGAGCTTGCGCATCTTGCCGACGGTGTCGGGTGTGGCGGCGACCCGGGTCTCCCCGGGGTGTCGTTCTCTCGGAATGCCGATGATCACGGGGGCAGTGCTCCTTCGTACGGTCGGAGGCGGCCGCTCACGGCGGTGCCGGGTGGATCGGGCGGGCTCGGGTGTCCGCCTGTCGGGGGCGTCGCAGTGGGGCCGCCGTGCAGAGTGCATCATGGCGGGGACGTGGGCCACAGCCTTTCGTCCCGACAGTGGGACGGGCATCACGCCGGGACCGGGTCCGTGCGCCGCTCCGCGATGGGGCATCGGCGCTCCGCGCCGACCCGATGTCCGTGGCACCGTCGCCCGCTCCCACGCGGGCCACGCACGAGTCCTGCACGGGTCCGGGCATCCGGCCCACGTGCCGTCCGTTCTCCCCCGACCAGGAGGTCATGCATGTCGTCCGCAGCGAGTACGACACGGAAGTCCACGCGCGAGCCCGGGACGCCCCGCGTGGGGGCGCGGGATCTGGCCCTCGTCGCCGCGATGGCGGCGCTCATCGCCGTCCTCGGCGTCCCCGGCGCCCTGTACCCGTTCGGCCAGGCGGTGCCGATCACGCTGCAGTCGATGGGTGTCATGCTCGCGGGTGCGCTCCTGGGGTGGAAGCGCGGCGGTCTCGCCCTGCTCCTCTTCCTCGCGCTCGGCGCGGCGGGTCTCCCGGTGCTCGCCGGCGGGCGTCCGTTGCTCCCGGCGCTGCCCGGCCCGACGGTCGGGTTCATCGTCGGCTACCCCCTCGGAGCGATGTGCGCCGGCGCGCTCGTCGACCGCGCCGCCGGCCGTCTCACCACCGCCCGTATCGCGCTCGCCGTCCTCGTCGGCGGCATCGGCGTCGTCCACCTCTGCGGCGTCCCCGGGATGATGTGGCGCGGTGGCCTGAGCCTGCCCGCCGCGATCGCGGCCGACGTCGTGTTCCTCCCCGGTGACCTCGTCAAGGCCGTCGTCGCGACGGTCGTCGCCGCGTCCGTCCACCGCGCGCTGCCCACCCTGCTTCCGTCGACCTGGGCCGGGCGTCGCCGGTGACGTCGCGTCCGCGTCGGGGCGACGTGGCTCCCGCGGACGGAGGACGCCGCCGATGATCGAGTTCCGCGGCGTCCACCACTCCTACGGGGACCGCGAGGTGCTCCGCGGGATCGACCTCGTCCTGGACGGGCCCCGTACGGGGATCATCGGGGCGAACGGGTCGGGCAAGTCGACCCTCGCCCGCATGATCAACGGTCTCGTCGAGCCGGCGTCGGGGCAGGTCCTCGTCGACGGCCTCGACGTCTCGAGGCACGGGCGGGAGGTGCGTCGACGGGTCGCGTTCGTGTTCCCCGACCCGGAGGCGCAGATCGTCATGCCGACGGTGAGCGAGGACATCGCGTTCTCCCTGCGTCGGCGCCGGCTCACGCGGGAGGCGGTCGACGCCCGCATCGACGCGGCTCTCGCCCGGTTCGGCCTCGCCGACCACCGCGACCATCCCGCCCACCTGCTGAGCAGCGGGCAGAAGCAGCTCCTCGCGCTCGCGTCGGTGACGGCCGTCGAGCCGGCGATCCTCGTCGCCGACGAACCGACGACGATGCTCGACCGCCGGCACACGCGGACGGTGATGCGGCACCTCGAGGCCCTCGACCAGCAGCTCGTCCTCGTCTCTCACCAGCTCGAGCTCTTCGCGTCGTGGGAGCGGGTCGTCGTCGTCGACGAGGGCCGTGTCGTCGCCGACGGTCCCGGGGTCGAGTCGATCGACTTCTACCGTCGGCTCATGGACGGGGAGACCACCGAGGGTGGGGGAGGCGGGGCGTCGGCCGTTCGCCACCCCGACGGAGGCACGTCCGGGCCGGGCCGGACGGACGGAACCGGACCGCGATGCTGACCTCCTCCTACGTCGAGGGCAGCTCCTTCCTCCATCGGGCCCGGCCCGGCGTCAAGCTCTTCGGCCTTCTCGTCGTGACGACGGCGGTCGTCGTCGTGCCCTCGGCCACCGCGCTCGCCGTCGTCGCGGGGCTCCTCGTGGCGATCACCCTCGCCGCCGGGCTGGGCATGAGGACCGTCGTCGACCTCGCGAAGCCGATGCGCTGGGTGGTCCTCCTCCTCACCCCCGTCCAGGTGTGGACGAGCGGATGGGAGCAGGCGGTCGTCGTCGTGGGCGGCCTCGTCGTCGCCGTCGTCGCCGCGGGTCTCGTCACGGTGACGACCCGGGTGGCCGACATGATGGACGCGATCGTCGCGTTCCTGCGTCCGCTCGAGCGCGTCGGCGTCGACGCCGACCGTGTCGGGCTCGCGATGGCCCTGACGATCCGGTCGATCCCCGTCGTCGCGCGCACCCTCACCGAGTGCGGGGAGGCCCGGCGGGCCCGCGGGCTCGAGCGCAGTCCCCGGGCGTTGCTCGTCCCGTTCGTCGTCCGGACCGTCCGGCACGCCGAACGGATGGGCGACGCGCTCGTCGCCCGCGGCCTCGACGACGGGGGAGAGCCGCAGGTCGACGGGCCGGCAAGGGTGTCCGGCGTGACTCGCTGAGGAGGCGATTTCGTCTCGGGCGCCCCGAGCGTGTATCGTCGTTCAGGCGCCGACACGAGCAATCGTGTCGATGCCGTCGAGGATGTCATGATCTCGGTTCTTCCGATCTCATGCGCTTCGGTGCCCCGATAGCTCAGTCGGCAGAGCGTCTCCATGGTAAGGAGAAGGTCTAGGGTTCGATTCCCTATCGGGGCTCAGGTCGCGAACGACACGGCCGACCGTCCCAGGGCGGATCAGATCGGTCGTCGCACTCCTGGCGGGGTAGCTCAGGTGGTTAGAGCACACGACTCATAATCGTGGTGTCGCGGGTTCGAGTCCCGCCCTCGCTACTCGCGTGACCTCTCCCGCTCGGCGGGAACGTCATGCAGGGAATCATCCGAGATGTCTCCGTGTTGAACTCCCGCATCCTTCCCGATCGCGAAAGACAGGTAGTCACGTGGCCAGCAAGAGCACCGACGTCCGCCCCAAGATCACCCTGGCGTGCGCGGACTGCAAGGACCGCAACTACATCACCAAGAAGAACCGGCGCAACGACCCCGACCGCATCGAGCTGTCGAAGTACTGCCCGAAGTGCGGCAAGCACACGGCGCACAAGGAAACGCGCTGACTTCTCGCTGATCAGTTCGACGACGGCCGCTCCCCATCCGGGGGTGGCCGTCGTCGTGCAGGGGTTGCACCACCCGTGCCGCGGCCCGGTCCCGGGGAGACTCCTCCGCCGGTAGTGCTCCTGCCCACGGCGATCCCTCGGCCGGGCCCGTTCGTCGCCCGACGCCGTGGGCGAGGATCGCGGCCCCGGGCGCCGATCGTCGGCACCACCCGCCTGCGTCGTCATCGCGTCTCGACTCCGCGTCTCGACATCGGGAGGGCAGGGGGTGTCGCGGGGAGTGTCGTCGGCGCGCTGCATTAGGGTGCGCCCATGGCTGTCAACACCGCTTACGAGGGCCGTCGTTATCCGCCCGGCGAACCGTTCTCGGTCGGTCGCGAACACGTGCGGGCCTTCGCCGCCGCCGTGGGTGCCACCGACCCCGTCCACCACGATGTCGAGGCTGCACGCGCGGCGGGGTTCGCCGACGTCGTCGCGCCGCCGACGTTCGCCGTCGTCGTCGCGCAGCGGTGCGAGGCGGCCTACATCGCCGACCCGGAGGCCGGGGTCGACTTCGACCGTCTCGTCCACGGTGAGGAGTCGTTCGTCCACCACCGTCCGATCGTCGCGGGCACCGAACTCGTCGGCGAGCTCCACGTCGACCGCGTGCGCGAGGCGGGAGGTCACGGTCTCGCGACGACCCGCGTCGAGATCACCGACACGAAGGGCGAGGCCGTCTGCACCGTACGGTCCAGCGTCGTCGTCCGGGGGGAGGGCTCATGAACGCCGCCACGTCGCGTCGTCCCGTGCTGTCGGAGGTCGCCGCCGGCGACGTCGTCGGCCGTCGCACCGTCCATGTCGACCGGGCGCGGCTCGTCGAGTACGCCGCGGCCTCGGGTGACCGCAACCGCATCCACTGGGACGAGCGGTTCGCCCGTTCCGTCGGTCTTCCCGACGTCATCGCGCACGGCATGTTCACGATGGGCGCCGCGGGCGAGGTCGCCTCGCACTGGGCGGGCGGGCCGCAGCATGTTCGGTCCTGGTCGTGCAGGTTCACCCACCCGGTCGTCGTGTCGGACGACGGTGGCGCCGACATCGAGGTCGTCGCCACGGTGACGAGGGTCGACGCGGAGGCCGGGGAGGTCACGCTCGGCATCGAGGTCACCCACGACGACGTCAAGGTCCTCGGCAGGGCCGTCGCCGTCGTCGCGGTGGAGGGAAGCGACTCCGCGGAGGCGGGTCGATGAGCGACGGCGCCTCCGGCGAGGCGCCGTCCCCGCTGCTCTCGGCCCACACGACGATGAGGGTCGGTGGTCCCGCGTCCCGGTTCGTCGTCGCCGACACCGTCGACGAGCTCGTCGACGCGGTGCGCCTCGTCGACGACGCGGGGGAGCCCCTCGGGGTGTTCTCCGGCGGGTCCAACCTCGTCGTCGCCGACGAGGGCGTCGACGCGACCGTCG
>NZ_BAFE01000030.1 GCF_000247995.1 Mobilicoccus pelagius NBRC 104925 | reverse complement strand
AGCGGCGCGGCCGGTCCGCGTCCCGGCGGTTCCGGCGGTCCCCGTCCGGCCGCCGGCGGCGCCCCGCGCCCGAACCCCGGCATGATGCCCGACCGCACGTCGGTCGCTCGCCCCGGTCAGCGTCCCAGCGGTGGACGCCCCGGTGGCGGCGGTCGTCCCGGCGGTGGCGGCTGGGGTGGTCGTCCCGGTGGCGGCGGTCGTGGCCCGGGTGGTCGCGGCGGCACGCAGGGCGCGTTCGGTCGCGGCGGCGGTCGTCCGGTCCGTGGACGCAAGAGCAAGCGCGCGAAGCGTCGCGAGTTCGAGGAGATGCAGGCGCCGAGCATCGGTGGCGTCAGCGTTCCCCGCGGCGACGGTTCGACGGTCATCCGAGTCCGTCGCGGCGCCTCGCTCACCGATCTCGCCGACAAGATCAACGCGAACCCGGCGAGCCTCGTCACCGTGCTGTTCCACCTCGGTGAGATGGCGACGGCGACGCAGTCCCTCGACGAGGACACGTTCAAGCTCCTCGGCGCCGAGCTCGGCTACGACATCCAGGTCGTCTCGCCGGAGGACGAGGAGCGCGAGCTCTTCGGCCAGTACGGCATCGACCTCGAGCACGAGGCCGAGGAGGAGGACGACGACCTCCTCGAGCCGCGTCCGCCGGTCGTGACCGTCATGGGTCACGTCGACCACGGTAAGACGCGACTGCTCGACGCGATCCGCCACGCCAACGTCATCGAGGGCGAGGCCGGCGGCATCACCCAGCACATCGGTGCGTACCAGATCACCACCGAGCACGAGGGCGAGGAGCGTGCGATCACGTTCATCGACACCCCGGGTCACGAGGCGTTCACCGCCATGCGTGCCCGTGGTGCCAAGGTGACCGACATCGCGATCCTCGTCGTCGCCGCGAACGACGGCGTCATGCCGCAGACGATCGAGGCGCTCAACCACGCCCAGGCGGCCGACGTGCCGATCGTCGTCGCGGTCAACAAGATCGACGTCGACGGCGCCGACCCGGCCAAGGTGCGCGGTCAGCTCACCGAGTACGGCCTCATCGCCGAGGAGTACGGCGGCGACACGATGTTCGTCGACGTCTCGGCCAAGCAGGGCCAGCACATCGACGACCTGCTCGAGGCGGTCCTCCTCACGGCGGACGCGGCCCTCGACCTGCGGGCGAACCCCGACAAGGACGCCCGTGGCGTCGCGATCGAGGCCAACCTCGACCGTGGCCGTGGTGCGACCGCGACGGTGCTCGTCACCTCCGGAACGCTGTGCGTCGGTGACTCGATCGTCGCCGGCTCGGCGCACGGTCGTGTGCGTGCCATGCTCGACGAGCACGGCAACCACCTCGACGTCGCGCTGCCGTCGCGTCCGGTGCAGGTGCTCGGTCTGAGCTCCGTGCCGCGCGCCGGTGACACGTTCATCGTGGCTCCGGACGACCGCACGGCCCGTCAGATCGCCGAGAAGCGTGAGGCCGCGGACCGTCAGGCGTCCCTCGCCAAGGCCCGCAAGCGCATCAGCCTCGAAGACCTCAACGAGGCCCTCGCCGCCGGCAAGGTCGACACCCTCAACCTCATCCTCAAGGGTGACGTGTCGGGTTCGGTCGAGGCACTGGAGGACGCGCTCCTGCAGATCGACGTGGGCGACGAGGTCGACCTGCGCATCATCGACCGTGGCGTCGGTGCCATCACCCTCAACAACATCAACCTCGCTGCCGCGTCGAACGCCGTCATCATCGGCTTCAACGTGCGCGCCGAGGGGCAGAACGCCGAGGTTGCCGAGCGTGAGGGCGTGGAGATCCGGTACTACTCGGTGATCTACCAGGCCATCGAGGAGATCGAGGCCGCGCTCAAGGGCATGCTCAAGCCGGAGTACGAAGAGGTCGAGCTCGGTTCGGCGGAGATCCGCGAGATCTTCCGCAGCTCCAAGTTCGGCAACATCGCCGGTTCGATCGTCCGCTCGGGCGAGATCCGCCGCGGCACCAAGGCCCGCATCACGCGTCACGGCGTGGTCGTGGCCGAGAACATCGAGGTCGCCGGTCTGCGTCGGTTCAAGGACGACGTCACCGAGGTCCGCGAGGGCTACGAGTGCGGTATCAACCTCGGCTCGTACAACGACCTCCAGCTGGAGGACCTCATCACGACGTACGAGATGCGCGAGAAGCCTCGCGTCTGAGGTTCCTCAGCGCGAGGCGGCGAATCCGGGAGAGATCCCGGGGAACGCCCACACGACGGCCGGGTCGGGGAGGAGACTCCCCGGCCCGGCCGTCGGGCATCCTGGGCCTCACTCCGTAGGGTGGGGTGATGGATCCGGACGAGATCGAGAGCTTCTGGGCCGACGCGCGCGTGAAGGCGGGGCTCAACGCGTCCCGGCCGTACTTCGGCCCGAACGCGCTGGACTCGGTGACGCCGCCCGCCTGGTCGTTCGGAGCGGACGCGGCCCAGGCCGACGCGTTGCTGCGCCTCGTGCTCGAGGGGGTCAAGACGGCGACGGCGAGCGCCCTGTGGGACTACGAGGCCGAGGGCGATGAGGTGCCCACGCCGGGTGAGTTGTCGATCGTGCTCGACTCCGCGGGGCATCCGCAGGCCCTGCTCCACACCACGTCTGTACGGGTCGTGCCCTTCGACGAGGTCGACGAGGCGCACGCGTACGCCGAGGGAGAGGGCGACCGGACGCTGCGGTACTGGCGCGAGGTGCATCGGCGGTTCTTTACCGAACACGCCTCCCACGATCGGGGATTCGCCGACGACATGCCCGTGGTGCTCGAGGAGTTCGAGGTGCTCGTGCCGCGGGGGGTGCATGGTCGCGAGCGGCCCGGGGTGCATGGTCGCGAGCAGCACGGCCACGACACCGAGGGCAACGCTCGTGGCTGACCACGGCCAAGGCCGGGCGGGCACCATGCGCGCGGTCGTCCACGACCTCCCCGGGAGCCTGCCGACGGTGCGGCGGGTCCCGGTGCCGAGCGCGCCGCCGGGTGGGGTCGTCGTGGCGGTGAGCGCGACCGGGGTGTGCCGTTCGGACTGGCATGCCTGGGCCGGGCACGACCCGGTGCCGCTGCCGCACGTGCCGGGCCACGAACTCGTCGGCGTCGTCGTCGAGGTGGGGGAGGGTGTGACGCGCTGGCGCGGTGGGGAGCGGGTCACGGTGCCGTTCGTCTGCGGGTGTGGCGTGTGCCCAACGTGCGTCCAGGGCGACCCGCAGGTGTGCCCGCACCAGACCCAACCCGGGTTCACCCACGCGGGGTCGTTCGCCGAGCGCGTGGTCCTCCACGCGGCGGACACGAACCTCGTCGCGGTGCCGGACTCCCTGGGAGACGTCGAGGCCGCCGCGCTCGGGTGCCGGTTCGCCACCGCCTACCGCGCGCTCACCGCTCACGGAGGTCTGCGACCGGGGCAATGGCTCGCCGTGCACGGCGCGGGTGGGGTCGGCACGTCCGCCCTCGTCATCGCCCGGGGCTCGGGGCGCGGGTCGTCGCGGTCGACGTCGCGGCCCCGGCTCTCGCGCACGCCGAGGCGCTCGGGGCCGACGCGGTCGTCCCGGCGGCCGGGCTCTCCCCGACGCAGGTCGCCGAGGCCGTCGCCGCGGCGACGGGCGGGGGTGCCCACGTCGGCATCGACGCCATCGGCCACCCGGACGCCGCCGTGGCCTCCGTCCTCGGCCTGCGGCGCCGAGGTCGGCACGTCCAGGCGGGGCTGCTCCTCGGCGCGTCCTCGACGCCGCCGTTGCCGATGGACCGGGTCGTGGCGTGGGAGCTGTCGATCCACGGCACCCACGGCCTCGCCGCGGCGGACTACCCGGCGATGCTCGACCTCGCCGCGGGCCTCGACCTGGGGGCGCTCGTCGGTCGCGTCGTCGGGCTCGAGGAGGCCCCCGCGGAGCTCACCGCCATGGGTGAACCCGGCGCCGCGCCCGGGATGACCGTCGTCGATCTCCGTGGGGGCCAGGCGACCGCGCCGTGACGGCCCCTTCCGGGGGTCTGCGCGGCACGGGCCGACACGCCGATCGGGGATGACGGCTCACCATGGAGGGGCGACGCGGGGACGCCTGTCTCCACCCTGGCCCGCCCGTACCCTTGCCGGGTGCCCGACTCCCCGCCCGAACCGCGCCACGGTCCGCTCGCGGCCCCGTCGCGCCGGTTGATCCCGGCGCTCGTGCTCGTCACGGGCATCGGGCCGTTCGCGACCGACATGTACATCTCGGCCCTACCCGAGGTGGCGCGCAGCCTCGCGACGACGGGAGCGGTCGCCCAGCTCACCCTCACGGCCTACCTCGTCGGGCTCGCCACGGGGCAGTTGCTTCTCGGCCCGACGAGCGACGCCACCGGCCGCCGGGTCGTGCTGTGGGGCAGCACGTCGGTGTTCGCGGTCGCCTCGCTCGTCTGCGCGGTGACGCCGGGGGCGCCGCTGTTCCTCCTCGCCCGCCTCGTCCAGGGGCTCGCGGCCGGGGCCGGGGTCGTCGTGGGCC
The DNA here is from genome assembly GCF_000247995.1 of Mobilicoccus pelagius NBRC 104925. GTDB lineage: Bacteria > Actinomycetota > Actinomycetes > Actinomycetales > Dermatophilaceae > Mobilicoccus > Mobilicoccus pelagius. The sequence goes on along the minus strand of NZ_BAFE01000030.1, from coordinate 75,750 downwards.
GGGCGGTGGTCTCCGACCTGTACCCGGGGCCGGTGGCGGCCCGGACGTTCGGCACCCTGGCGTCGATCACGTTCCTCGCGCCGCTGCTCGCGCCGATCCTCGGGCAGCTCGTCATCACGCACTCCTCGTGGCGGTGGGTGTTCGGCACCCTCGCGCTCGCCGGGGTGGGGATGCTGCTCGCCGTCGCGTGGGGGATCCCCGAGTCCCTCCCCCCGGAGCGCCGCCACGAGCCGGGCCTCTCCCGGTTGCTGCCCCGCATGGCCGACCTCGCCCGCGACGGGGCCTTTATGCAGCACGTCGTCGTGGGGCTGTGCGCGTCGGCGGGGTTCTTCACCTACATCGGGGGGTCCTCGCTCGTGCTGCAGACGACGTACGGCATGACCCCGCAGCTCTACACGGTGATGTTCGCGGCGAACGCCGCCGGGATGGCGGTGACCGCGACGGTGTTCCGGCAGATCGTCCTGCGCACCGGTCCCCGGATCCTCGTCGCGATCGGGGTCGGTGTCGCCGCGCTCGCCTCGGCCGGGCTCCTCGCCCTCGCGCTCCTCGACCCGCACGCCCGCACGTCGGTCGCGTGGCCGTGGGCGGCGTTCGCGCTGGTCGTGGCCTCGGGCGGGTTCGTCATCCCCGGCACGACGGCGCTGGCGCAGGAGGCGGGACGCCGCGCCGCCGGCACCGCCGCCTCGCTGCAGGGCGGCCTGCAGATGCTCGTCGGGGCGCTCGCGACCCCGCTCACCGGGGTCTTCGGCTACGACTCGCTGCTGCCGATGGCGGTCGTCATGGCGGGGGCGTACGGGCTCGCGGTCCTCTCCGTGCTCGCGGTGCGTCGTCGCGAACGGGCAGCTGGCCGCCGACGATTCGGGTCGGGGTGAGTCGGCGTTCTACGCTGTGACCTCCCGTGCACCGCGAGCCCGCCGAGATGCGGGGGAGCGGTCCCGACGCCCCCGCCCGGGGGCTGCCGACGCCGCGAGGTGGACCACCCGCGCGCCCGGCCGCGAGAAAGGTGATTCGACATGGCCGACCCGGCACGCGCCCGCAAGGTGGCGGACCGCATCAAGGTGATCGTCGCGGAGATGCTCGAGGGACGGATCAAGGACGAGCGGCTCGGGTTCGTCACGATCACCGACGTGCGCGTCACCGGCGACCTGCAGAACGCGTCGGTGTTCTACACGGTCTTCGGCTCCGACGAGGAGCGTCAGGCCACCGCCGACGTCCTCGCCGAGAACCGCGGCCGCATCCGCTCGGCCGTGGGCAAGGGCCTCGGCATCCGCCTCACGCCGAGCCTGGAGTTCATCGCCGACGCGATCCCCGAGGGCGCCGCGCACCTCGAGGAGGTCCTCGAGGAGGCCCGCCGCCTCGACGCCGACCTCGCCGCCGCCCGCGCCGGGGCGACGTACGCCGGTGACGCCGACCCCTACCGCAAGTACGACGAGTTCGACGACGAGTTCGACGACGAGGACGACGAGCTGGACGACGACGAGGTCGAGGAGCAGATGGAGAGCGGCGAGGTCACCTCGGAGCAGCTCCACGCCGCGGACGACCTGCCCGCGGGCGGGGTCGACGTGGCGGCCGACGAGGGGCTCGACGACGTCGACGGTGACCTCACTCGCATCGACGAGATCGACGGCGACGAGGACGTGCGCCCCACCTCCCGCGGCGCGTCCGAGGGCCGCTGAGTCGTGGCCCGCGCGATCGACCCGACCGTCGGCGACGGGCTCCTCGTCGTCGACAAGCCCGCAGGGTGGACGAGCCACCAGGTCGTCGGTGCGTGCCGGCGGCTCGCGGGCACCCGCAAGGTCGGTCACGCGGGCACGCTCGACCCCATGGCGACGGGCGTGCTCGTCGTCGGGGTGAACAAGGCCACGCGGCTGCTCACGTACCTCGTGGGCGCCGACAAGACGTACTCGGCGACGATCCGCCTCGGCGTCGCGACGATGACCGACGACGCCGAGGGGGTCGCCACGGCCGTCGCTCCCGCCGGTGCGGTCGACGCCCTCACCGACGAGGCGCTCGACGCCGCGGTGGGCGACCTCACCGGCGACCTCACGCAGGTGCCGAGCACGGTGAGCGCCATCAAGATCGACGGGCGCCGGGCGTACGCGCGGGCCCGGTCGGGGGAGGACGTCGCCCTCGCGGGGAGGCCGGTGCGGGTGTCGCAGTTCGACGTCCTCGACCGGCGCCGCGGCACGGCGATCCCCCCGCAGGAGGAGGCCGACGATCCCTCGGCGGTCCACCGACGCGACCGCGGCGAGGAGCGCGTCGAGATCCCGACCTCGGACGTGCCCGCCGACCCGGTGCCGGTGCTCGACCTCGACGTCGAGGTCACCGTGTCCTCGGGAACCTACGTGCGGGCGCTCGCCCGCGACCTCGGCCGTGCCCTCGGTGTGGGAGGGCACCTCACGGCGCTGCGGCGCACGCGCGTCGGTGGCATCGACCTCGCCGTCGCCCACACGATGGACGAACTCGAATCCGCCCGTGCCGCAGGCGTTCCCCGCGACGCCCCGGAGGCGCGACCCGGCACGTCGGGGTTGCCGCTCGTTTCCCTCGAGGACGCCGCCCGCGCGTCGATGCCGATGCGCGACCTCGACGCCGAGGAGGCCCGGCTCGTCTCGAACGGGGTGCGCATCCCCTCCGCCGAGCCTGGTCGTGACGGCCCCGTCGCGGCCTTCGCCCCCGACGGCACCCTCGTCGCGATCCTCGACGAGTCGAGCGAGCGCGTCATGCCCGAGGTCGTCTTCACCGCGCCCGCGCCGACCTGATCCTCGACGCGGAGTCTGTGCGCCGATCCGCGGGTTCCGTCGTGCAGCGGGGGTCCTGGCGGGCCGCGCAGGAATGACGCTGCCGACGAACGTGCCGGTCGCCGGCTCGCAGATCCGCTCCTCGCCTCTTCCGCCCGCATCGCTGTGCGACGGAGGGCCGAGATCGTGCGCCCCGGTGAGTCCCCTCGCGTGGTCCGGTCCTCGCTCCTCCGCGTCGTGACGCGTCCCTCGGTGGGCGGGTGCCGTGGGCGACACCACTGCGGTGCACCGGAATACAGTCCGGGAGGGCGGCGGTTGCCCGAGTGGACAGCGGATCACGACGGAGGAGTACCCATGCAGACGTTCATCCACGACGGAATGACGTTCAGCGTCGTCGACGCGGGACCGGCGGGCGCCGCCCCGGAGCGCACGGTCGTCCTCCTCCACGGGTTCCCCCAGACGTCGGCCGCATGGCAGGACGTGAGCGCGCGGCTCCACTCGCACGGGTTCCGCACCCTCGCCCTCGACAACCGTGGCGTGTCCCCGATGGCCCGTCCCTCGCGTCGCAGCGACTACCGCATCGAGCACCTCGTCTCCGACGTCGTCGCGCTCCTCGACGCGGCGGGCCTGGAGCAGGCGAACGTCGTCGGGCACGACTGGGGTGGGGCGATCGCGTGGGGTCTCGCGCAGCGTCACCCCGAGCGGGTGCGCACGCTCACCGTGCTCGCGACGCCGCACCCGGCGGCGATGCTGTGGGCGAGCCTCCACTCCACCCAGGCGCTCAAGAGCTGGTACATGGGTCCGTTGATCCTGCCCCTCGTCCCGGAAGTCGGGCTCACGTGGGCGTTGCGGACCTTCGGGCTGCACAATCTCGGTCTGCCGACGGCGCAGGAGCAGGAGTACGTGCGGGTACTGACCCAGCTCGGCGCGGTGAGCGGCGCAGTCGGTCCCTACCGGGCGCTGCCGACGATGGCCCTGCGCGGACGGTCGGATCGGCCCGCCGACGAGATCACCGTGCCGACGACGTTCGTGTGGGGCAACCGGGACGTCGCGCTCGGTCGCGCCGCGGCGGAGCGGACGGAGAAGTACGTCACGGGCGACTACCGGTTCGTCGAGCTCGACGCCGACCACTGGCTGCCGGAGAAGCGGTCCGAGCGGGTCGCCGAGGAGATCACCCGGCGCGTCGAGAGCACGGTCTGAGTCCTGCATGTGCCTCGGCCCGGGGCGTCCCGGGCCGAGGCGCTCAGCCGCTGATGAACGCAAGTCCCGCTGCGGCGAGGGACAGGCCGACGATCTGCGCCCGGCTCACCCGTTCGCCGAGGAGGACGACGGCGAGTGCGACGGTGACGGCGGGGAACAGGGAGATGACGACGCTGCCGATCGACAGGAGCGTCTGCTGCAGGGCGAGGAGCATCGTCGTGTGGGCGACGGTGTCGAGCACGCCGACGCCGACGGCGTAGCCGAGCACCGGCCCGGGCGTGGGCGGTGCGCACGCCCGGCGGGAGAGCGCGACGAGGAGCACGACGAGGGTGGCGGCCCAGCGGGCGGCGACGAGGGGTGTGAGGCCGGTGCCGGCGGGGATACGGCCGGTGAACACGAAGCTCATCGCGAACGAGAACCCCGCGACGACGGTGAGCGTCGCCACCTGCGGCGTGAACGGCCGGTCGGCGGCGGTGTCGGCGTCGGGGGAGAGGCTCACGAGGACGGTCGCGGCGAGGGCGAGTCCGACGCCGAGGAGCCCGAGGATCCCGGGCTCCTCGCCGAGCGCGATGCCGATGGTGAACGGCACGACCGAGCCGAGCAGGGCGGTGACGGGGGAGACGATGCTGATCGGCCCCGTGGCGAGCGATACGAAGAACGTCCACGCCGCGAGGGCGAGCGCGACCCCGGCGGCGGCACCCCACGCCAATGCGGCAGGTGTCGCATGCCCGCCGGCGACGAGCGCGACGAGCATCATGAGCAGGCCGGAGACGGGATAGGAGACGACGAGGATCCGGAGCACCTGCTCCCGTCGGGCGGCGACGCCGCCGAGGAAATCGCTCGTCCCGAACGCCAGGGCAGAACACAGAGCGAGGAGCAGCGAACCCACGTGACGCGCTCCTTTCAGGGGGTGATCCGCTCGCAGCGTAGGAACCGCACGGCCCCGCCCGTGGGCACATGGGGGAAGGAGAGAGGCGTCTCACGTGCCGCTACAGTGGCCGGGTGCACCGATGGCGAAGCCCCGAGCAGATCCCCGACGACCTCCCGTCCACGGTCGTCACCCTCGGCAACTTCGACGGCGTCCACCGCGGTCATCGGGCCGTGCTCGGCCGGGTCGTCGAGCGTGCCCACGACGAGGGGGCGCTCGCGGTGGCGGTGACGTTCGATCCCCACCCGCTCGCCGTGCTGCGTCCCGGCGCGGCGCCGGCGCTCATCACGTCGACGCCGCAGCGCCTGGACCTCCTCGAGCGGGCGGGCCTCGACGGCGTGCTCGTCATGGAGTTCACCCGTGACCTCGCCTCGTGGAGTCCCGGGCGTTTCGTCGTCGACGTCTTCGTCCGGGCGCTCCACGCCTGCTGCGTCGTCGTCGGAGCCGACACGCGGTTCGGCGCGAGGAACTCCGGCGACACCGACACCCTGCGGGCCCTCGGGCGTGAACACGGGTTCGACGTCGTCGTCGTCGAGGACGTCGGCGACGGGCCCGACGACAACGGGCGCTGGTCCTCCACGCAGGTCCGCGACCTCCTCGTCGAGGGCGAGGTCGGGCAGGCCGCCGATCTCCTCGGGCGTCCCCACACGGTGGGCGGCGTCGTCGTCCACGGTCACCACCGCGGCCGCGAGATCGGGTACCCCACGGCCAACCTCGCGCAGGACAGCGACGGTCTCGTCCCCGCCGACGGCGTGTACGCCGGATGGCTTCTGCGCCCCGACGCCGGTGACGACACCGATGCGATGCTCCCTGCGGCCATCTCCGTGGGCACGAACCCGACGTTCGACGGTGTCGAGCGCACCGTGGAGGCCTACGTCCTCGACCGTGACGACCTCGACCTCTACGACGAGCACGTCGTCGTCGAGTTCGTCGAGCGGTTGCGGCCCATGCTTCGATTCGACTCGGTCGAGGAGCTCATCGAGCGCATGGCACACGACGTCGACCGGGCCCGGGAGATCCTCGGTGCCGCTCGTCGCACGCCACGACCGCTGAAGTGACCCACCGGTAATCTGGGGGTCCCGCTCCCTACCCCCACGCCGTCGCTGTTGGCACAATCGACCGCAATCCGCACGACGACGTGACGAGGTGCCGTATCGGTACCGGGGAGGAGACCGGGTGCCGGTCCACTACGCCAAGAACGAGGTCGTCGACCTTGCCGCCTTCGAGAACATGCCCGCCTCGTGCGGTCACCTCCTGCGCGATCGCGTCCGCGCGACGCCTACGGGGGAGGCCTACCAGTACTTCCGTGACGAGAAGCTCGAGCATCGCACCTGGCAGGAGACATGGGACGAGGTCGTCGTGTGGGCGGCCGCCCTCGTCGATCTCGGCATCGAGACGGGGGACCGCGTCGCGATCTGCGCCGCGACCCGCATCGAGTGGGTGTGGGCCAACTGGGGCATCCTCCTCGCCGGTGCGGCGACGACGACCGTGTACTCCTCGAGCAACGCCGAGGCCGTCGCGTTCATCCTCGCCGACTCCGGCTCCCGCATCGTCTTCGCCGAGGACGCCGGTCAGGTCGAGAAACTCCGAGTGCGACGCCACCAGATCCCCGACGTCACCGCGGTCGTCGTCCTCGACGGCGAGGCCGGTGGGCGCAGCGTGTCCTACGACGACTGGGTGATCTCCCTCGAGGACTTCCTCACCCGCGGCCGCGCAATGCTCGCCCGTGACGCCGGGGTCGTCGACCGACGCATCGAGGGACTCACGCCCGACTCGCTGTCGACGATCATCTACACCTCGGGCACGACGGGGAACCCCAAGGGCGCCGAACTGCCCCACCGGGCGCTCGTCTACGAAGGGGTGGCGGTCCGGTCGATCGGCATCCTCGGGCCCGACGACCTCCAGTACCTGTGGCTGCCCCTCGCGCACGTCTTCGGCAACACGCTCGTCATGATCGCCGTCGCCACCGGCTGCCCCACCTGCGTGGACGGCCGCATCGACCTCATCGTCCCCAACCTCGCCGTCGTCCGGCCGACGTGGATGGGCGCCGCGCCGCGCATCTTCGAGAAGGCGTACGCCGCCGTGGAGGCCACCCTCGCGGACGCGACCGGGGTCAAGGCCAAGCTCGGCACGTGGGCGTTCTCCGTCGGGCGTCGCATGGCCGAGGCGAACGAGGCCGGCACCACGCCGAGCCCGGCACTGCGGGCGCAGTACGCGCTCGCCGATCGCCTCGTCCTCTCCCGCGTCCGGGAGCGGTTCGGAGGCCGGGTGCGGTTCTTCATCTCCGGCTCCGCCCGGCTCGATCCCAAGCTGTCGTGGTGGTTCGCCGGCATCGGCATGCCGATCCTCGAGGGCTACGGCCTCACCGAGACCGCTGCGGCGACGTGCGTCAACCGGCCCTTCCCGGGCTGCCACCAGCACGGCAGCATCGGCTGGCCGCTGCCCGGCACGCAGGCGCGCATCGCCCAGGACGGCGAACTCCTCATCAAGGGCCCCGGTGTGATGACCCGCTACCACGGGCAGCCCGAGGCCACCGAGGCCGTGTTCACCGAGGACGGGTTCTTCCACACCGGTGACATCGGCGAGATCGACGAGCACGGCTTCGTCCGCATCACCGACCGCAAGAAGGACGTCTTCAAGACCTCGGGCGGCAAGTACGTCTCCCCGGCGATCATCGAGGCCCGGTTCAAGGCCGTGTGCCCGGTGGCGGGGCAGTTCGTCGTCGTCGGCAATGAACGCAACTACGCCGCGGCGCTCGTCACGCTCGACCCCGACTCGATCGGTGCGTGGGCGAAGGAGAACGGCCTCGGCCACCTCGGGTACGCCGAGCTCGTCACGTCCCCGGAGGTGCGGTCGCTCGTCGAGGGGTACATCGAGGAGCTCAACGAGGGCCTCGACCGGTGGGAGCGCATCAAGCGGTTCGCGATCCTCGACCACGACCTCACGATCGAGTCCGGCGACCTCACCCCGAGCCTCAAGCTGCGCCGACGCCGCGTCATCGCGAAGTACTCCGACGTCGTCGACGAGATGTACGCCGCCGAACGCTGAGCGGCCCGCCCCTCGACCGACCCCACTCCGAGAAAGGCCCCCATGCCCCCGCTCAGCCGTGCGCGCTCGACGATCACCGCCTTGCCCGGCACCCTCACCGACCGCATGCCTCAGTGGCGTGACGTGCTCACCGACCCGGTGATGCTGCGCCGGTTCCTCAACGTGTGGCCGCCGTTCCGGTTTGCGGGGATCCGCGTCGTCGAGATCGAACGCGGGTTCCGTGGCGCGACGGTCGAGCTGAAGCTCACACCGTTGTCGCGCAACTACGTCGGCACGCAGTTCGGCGGGTCGATGTTCTCGATGAGCGACCCGTTCTGGATGATCCTCGTCGGCCAGCGCCTCGGCCGTGACTACATCGTGTGGGACAAGCGCGCCGAGATCGAGTTCGTCTCCCCGGGCCGTACCGACGTGCGCACGACGTTCACCGTCACCGACGAGCTCGTCGAGGAGCTGCGGGCGAAGGCCGAGCGCGGCGCGAAGGTCCTCCACTGGGTCGAGAACGACATCGTCGACCGCGAGGGCACCCTCGTCGCTCGTGTGCGTCGTCAGCTCTACGTGCGGCACAAGGACCACACGCGGGGGTACTGAGCCTCAGGCGCGCAGGTCTCGTCGCGGAAAGGTGATCGCGGCGAGAGCGATCAACACGATGCAGGTGGCGGCCAGCGCGAGCAGACCGCCGGGGTCCGGCCCGTTCACGAGCGGGTCGGACCCGTAGGCCCATTCGAACGGTGAGGCGGCAGGCAGGTTCTCCTGCACCTTGGCGCCCATCGTGTGGACGAACCAGCCGAGTGCTGCCACTGCCGTCGCGACACCGAGGGCGAGGCTGCGCCGCCCGGTTGCTGCACCGACGGCGAACGCAACGAGCGCGTGGACGAGGACGAGTAGACCCAACGCGACGCCCTCGCCGAGGAGACCATCGGCACTGAGCCCGAGTTCGGAGGGTCCGTTGAGGGCGGCGACGAGGAGGGTCGTGAACGTCGTCAGCCCGACGACGACGGCGACGACGCCGATGAGGCGAGCGAGCAGCACCGACCGTCGATCGGTGGCGTGCGCGAGCGTGAGTTCGAGGGCACCGCTCTCCTCATCACCGGCGATGGCTCGCGCGCCGTGGGTGATGCCGACGACGAGCAGCAACAGCATGCCGAGCATGCTGAACACGGTCTCGTGGGTGTATCCCCAGCCCGTACCCATGGTCGCGGCGTCCATGCCGAGAGAGTCGAGCATCTCCGTCGGCATGGCCTCGAGCTTGTCGCCGAGGAGGCCGCTGGTCCGCATCGACGGGAACAGCGGGAGGTAAAGGGCACAGACAGCGGCGAGCCCGAGGGTCCAGCCGACAAGTCCTCGTGCGGACTCACGGAGGCGGCGGGTGAGCAGCGGCGCGATGTTCATCAGGACTCCTGGGTGTAGAAGCTCATGACCGCGCTTTCGAGGTCGGGGCGTTCGGCGTCCACGGCGAGGACCGTGTGGGTCGTGGCGAGACGCAGGGCGGCATCGGGAGTGCCGTCGAGATCGAGGGTGAGGCGCGTGTCTGCGCCGTCGTGTGTGGCGGTGGCGCTGCGCACCCCGTCGAGCCCGACGAACGGGGCAGCAGCGACGTGGCCCGCGAGGGTGAGGTGCACACGCTGGCCGAGACTCGCCCGCACGGCCTCGACGGCCGAGGTCAGCACGACGCGACCTTCGCGCAGGACGACGACCGAGTCTGCTGCCTGTTCGATCTCACTGAGGACGTGGCTGGAGAGGAACACGGTGCGTCCCTCGTCTCGGACCTCCCGCACCATCGTGAGGAACTCGGCCTGCACGAGCGGGTCGAGGCCGGAGGTGGGCTCGTCGAGAACGAGCAGGTCGGGGCGGTGGACGAACGCCTGCACGAGGCCGACCTTCTGCTTGTTGCCCTTGGAGAGTCCGCGCACGCGGCGGGTTGGATCGACGCCGAGTCGCTCGGCGAGGGTGCGCCACGCAGCGCGGGCGTCGTGGCGGCTGACGCTGGCGGTGTGGGAGATCTCGACGTAGTGGTCGAGCAAGGACGCGACGTCGTGCCGGCCGTCGAGCCGCAGCTCACCGGGCAGGTAGCCGATGCGGGAGCGGAGTCGAGCGCCGCCGGTGCGGGGGTCCTCACCGAGGACGCGGACCTGCCCCGACGTGGGCCGCAACACGTCGACGAGGATCCGCATCGTCGTCGTCTTACCGGCGCCGTTGGGGCCGACGAACCCGACGACGGTGCCCGGATCGACGCGCACGTCGATCCCGCGCAAGGCGACGCGCGACCCGTACTGCTTGTGCAGGTCGGAGATCTCGACAGCGGCGGTCACGGTGTCTCCTCGGAGTGGGGTGAATCGGGGGTCGGTGATGACGTTGGTGTCTCGACGACTGCGGGCGGGCTGTCGTCGAGGGTGAACGGGACGGCGAAGAGGCCGTCGGTGTAGAGGTCCATGACGAAGTCCGTGTAGCGGGTGAGGACGTCGGGGTCGAGCAGGCTCGTTCCGCCGAGGCGGGCGGCAATGCGGTCCTCGAAGACCATGAGCCCGAGGCTGAGCGCAGTCATGACGACTGCTCGCGCCTCCGGGTCTGGGAAGGTCCGGATCGTGCCGGCGCGCTCGCCGACCTCCAGAAATCCGTGCACGTCGGTGGTGAGGTCGTCGAAGAGGGCGTCCGCAGTAGGTCCGCCGTCCGTGAGCGTGCGGCGCATGTAGGCATAGAGGAGCGCGAACTCAGGGTGAGCATGCAGGTAGGCCGTGGGGGAGGGGGCGGCGCCCTGGGCCATGGCCTCGCTCTTGGCCACGCGGAGGACGGCGAGCAGGTGGGCGTCGCAGGCGGCGCGCAGTCCCTCCTTGCTGCCGAAGTGGTGGGGGACGAGCGCTGGGGAGACCCCGGCTCGCGCCGCGACGGATCGCAGTGTCGCGCGAGTGAACCCGCACTCGGCGAACTCCTCGAGCGCCGCGTTGCGGATCCGCGCCCGTGCGGTGAGGTCGCCCTCTACTGAACTCATGGTCAGTAGACTAAACACGCGTTCAGTAGCGGTCAAGGATGTCGGACCACACGTGCGTGGCGTGGTCGACGCTTTGGGACTCAGGGACGCCTCACCTACGCTGGGCGCATGTCGGGACAGTCGAGATTCGCCGACCTGGAGGCCTTGCTGCCCCAGGTGAGCAAGCCGCTGCAGTACGTCGGCGGCGAACTGAACTCCCAGGTCAAGGACTGGGAGTGCGGGGGCCCCGGCACGGTGCGCTGGGTGCTCATGTACCCAGACGCCTACGAGGTCGGGCTGCCCAACCAAGGCGTCATGATCCTCTACGAAGTCCTCAACGAGCAGCCGCACGCGCTCGCCGAGCGCACGTATGCCGTGTGGCCCGACCTTGAGGAGCTCATGCGGGAGAACGACGTCCCGCTCCTCACCGTCGACGGTCACCGCGCCGTGCGCGACTTCGACGTGTTCGGGCTGAGTTTTCCGACCGAGCTCAACTACACGAACATGCTGGCCGCGCTCGACCTGGCCGGAATCCCGTTGCGCAGCAGCGACCGTGGCGACGACGACCCGATCGTCCTCATCGGTGGGCACTCCAGCTTCAACCCCGAGCCGGTCGCGCAGTTCATCGACGCCGCCGTCATCGGTGACGGTGAAGAGGCAGTGCTCGCGATCAGCGAGATCATTCGCGAATGGAAGTCCGAGGGTCGCCCCGGCGGCGACGGGCTGACCCCGCGCGAGGAGGTGCTGCGCCGACTGGCCTGCACCGGCGCCGTCTACATCCCGGCGTTCTACGACGTGAGCTACACGGCCGACGGCACGCTCGAGGCCGTCACGCCCAAGCCCGGCATCGAGGGTGTGCCGTGGCAGGTGAGCAAGCACACGGTCATGGACCTCGACGCGTGGCCGTACCCGAAGCAGCCGCTCGTGCCGCTCGCCGAGTCGGTCCACGAGCGCATGAGCGTCGAGATCTTCCGCGGCTGCACGCGCGGCTGCCGGTTCTGCCAGGCGGGCATGATCACCCGTCCCGTGCGGGAACGGTCGATCACGGGCATCGGCGAGATGGTCGAACGCGGCCTGCAGGCGACGGGTTACGAGGAGGTCGGTCTCCTCTCGCTCTCCAGCGCGGACCATTCCGAGATCGCCGACATCACCAAGGGCCTCGCCGACCGGTACGAGGGCACCCAGACGGGTCTGTCGCTGCCGAGCACCCGCGTCGACGCGTTCAACATCGATCTCGCCAACGAGCTCACCCGCAACGGGCGACGCTCCGGCCTCACGTTCGCGCCCGAGGGCGGCAGCGAGCGCCTGCGCAAGGTCATCAACAAGCAGGTGAGCGAGCAGGACCTCATCGACACCGTCGCCGCCGCGTTCGGCGCCGGGTGGCGCAACGTCAAGCTCTACTTCATGTGTGGCCTGCCCACCGAGACCGACGAGGACGTCCTCGGCATCGTGAACCTCGCCAAGGCCGTCATCGAGACGGGGCGCAAGGTCAGCGGCCGCAAGGACATCCGCTGCACCGTCTCCATCGGTGGGTTCGTGCCCAAGCCGCACACCCCGTTCCAGTGGGCCGGTCAGCTCTCCGCGGCCGACACCGACCGTCGCCTCGCGCTGCTCCGCGACGAGATCCGCTCCGACAAGCGGTACGGCTCCTCCATCGGGTTCCGCTACCACGACGGCGAACCCGGTGTGGTCGAGGGACTCCTCTCCCGCGGTGACCGCCGCGTCGGCGACGTCATCGAGGCCGTGTGGCGCGACGGCGGCCGCTTCGACGGGTGGAGCGAACACTTCTCCTACGAGCGGTGGATGCGCTGCGCCGACGAGGTCTTCTCGGCGATGAACGACGAGCACGGTTGGGACGTCTCCGTCGACTGGTTCACCACGCGTGAGCGCGACGAGTTCGAGACGCTTCCGTGGGACCACATCGACTCCGGCCTCGACAAGGCGTGGCTGTGGGAGGACTGGCAGGCCGCCCTCGACGAGGAGGAGCAGCCGGACTGCCGCTGGGACCCGTGCTTCGACTGCGGCGTGTGCCCCCAGATGGACCTCGACATCGAGATCGGTCCGACGGGTAAGAAGCTGCTCCCGCTCACCGTCCTCGGTGCGGGTAAGCAGGAGATGCTCGAGCACCGCTGACCGCGTGCCTCGACGGCGGTCGTCCCTCTCGGGGGGTGACCGCCGTCGTCGTCCCCCGCTCCGACGTGTTTCGCCGATGGAAAGCGGCGATACTTGCGGCGAGGAAGGGAGACCGTCATGTGCCAGTACTGCGGCTGTCACGAGATCGAGCCCATCGGGGCGCTCATGGACGACCACTTCGAGATCCGCAACCTGTGCCGCCACATCCGCGGCCACGTCGAGGCCGATCGGCGGGAGGAGGCCGTCGACCTCGTCCGTCAGCTCGTCCGGTACTTCACCGTGCACAACTCCGTCGAGGAGGGGGGTCTCTACCTCTCGATGACACGCTTCGAGGAGTACGAGGAGAAGGCCGGCACCCTCTACGACGAGCACGACGCCCTCGACGCCGTCATCGACGACCTCCTCGCGCTCGCCGATGCCGACCGGTACGCCGATATCGACTTCGCGCCGTTGCTCGCCGAGTTCGACGTCCTGCTCGAGCACATCGACCATGAGGAGAACGGTCTCTTCCCGGCCGCGGCGGTCGCCCTCGACCAGGCCGACTGGGACCGCTGCGAGCGCCTCCGCACCGCCGCCGTCGCCCGCCTCGACGGGCCGCTGTGGAAGGAACAGGGCGAGGCCGCCTGGAGCAGCCCCCGCGCCTGAGGGTGCGCCGGCGCGGGAGGCGCGGGGCCTCCACCTGCCCCTGGGGCCCCGTGGGACGTCGCGCCCGGGTGGCCGAGTTCGCGGACGGGCGTGTTCAAGGACGTGCGTCGTGCGGTTCCGGCGTGGGCCTCACGCGGTGTATGCGCACGTCCGGGGCGTCGGTGAGACCGGCGGGTCCGCGCATGTGGTCGTCGAGGCCGGTCTCGTCGTCGGGGCGGTCCGTCGCGTCGAGCCGGCGGGCGACCGTGGCCGCGAGGAGGGCGCAGAGGGCGACGCCGGTGAGCACGAAAAACCTGAGCGGGGGGACGACGTCGGCACCGATCAGGTGGAGGAGCCAGGCGAGCCCCACGCCGCAGGCGACACCGGCGAGCACTCCGGGCACAGCGGACTCGGCGACGTCGAGGGCGGCGACGACGGCGGCCTGGTGCCGGGACGCCCCGGTCGCCCGGAGCACGCGCAGGTGCTCGTCCGGCGCGGGACGGAGGAGCGTGCGGGTGCACCACACGCCCATGAGCGTCAGGGCCGCGCCGAGTGCGAGGAGCGCACCGATCCGCGGCACGTCGAGCGTGGCCGGTCCCCGGGCAACCGTGAGGAGGCCCCCGCACGTGAGCGCCACCCACGTGAAGAGCCCGAACGGCCCGCCGACGGTGACGTCGTGCCGTCGGCCGCACGTCGAACGCATGAGCCACCAGAGGCGGATCGCGGCTCTCACAGGAGGGCCTGCGTCGCGTAGTGCACCTCGGGGTGGCGCACGAGGCGGCCGTCGCAGATCTCGACGCGGCGGGTGCACCGGGCGGCGCTCGCCCCCACCTCGGTGGTGAGGAGGAGGGCCGCCCCGGTGTGGGCGCAACGGCCGAGGAGGACGTCGAGGACGTCCGCTCCTACTGCCTCGCCGAGCTCCGGGGTCGGGTCGGCGGCGACGACGAGGTGTGGCTCGGTGACGAGGGCCCGGCCGACGGCGACGAGGACGCGGTCGCGGGGCCGCAGGTCGGCGGGGCGCCGGGCGCCGAGACCGCTGAGGCCGATCTCGTCGAGGAGGTCGGCGGCGTGGGCGACGGCGCGCCGATGGGGGAGGCCGTCGAGGAGCAGCGGGAGGGCGACGTTCTCGAGGACGGGCAGCTCGGGCAGGACGCCGTCACCGAGGGCCACCCCGACCTCGCGGCGGCGGAGTGCGCTGCGCCGCTAGTCGGAGAGCCGGGTGAGGTCGTCGCCGCCGCGGTGGATCCATCCCGCGGCGGGGAGCGCGAGCCCCGCGACGACCCGACCGAGCATCCGCGCGGTCGCGCCGTCCTCACCCCTCCCGAGGACGGCGACGCTCTCGCCGGGAGCGATCGTGAGATCCGCTCCGCCCAGCACCTCCCGGCCGTCCTGGACGAGTCGCAGGTCCTGCGCGACGACGACACCGGGTGCGGCGAGGGGGCTCTGGATGCTCATGGATCCACCCTCCCGCCCGGGCACGTCCTCCCACATCCGTCTGCGGGCTCATTCCTCCTCATCCTCCGGTATGTGATCGGCCCGTTCCCGGGCGGGTGGGGTGCGACCTGCCACCTCGACCACCCGGACGTTCGTGTGCCGTGGGCGACGGTCGGGGTGGGCCGTCCGTCGCGCAGAGGCCGGGGGAACGTCACGTGTGATCGTGCGGTGACGCGCTGCGGGTACCCTTCGTGCAATGTCTCGCCAGCGTGTTCCCGAAGGCCCGCCCGCCGTTCCCGCGGTACAGAAGCTCCGCATCCGCTACGCCAAGCGTGGACGGCTGCGGTTCAGCTCGACCCGCGACTTCCAGCGCGCGCTCGAGCGGGCCGTCCGCCGGGCCGGTGTGCCGATGGCGTACTCCTCCGGGTTCCACCCCCACCCCAAGATCAGTTACGCGAACGCCGCACCCACGGGGACGGCGAGCGAGGCCGAGTACGTCGAGATCGGCGTCGTCGAGCGTCTCGACCCCGAAGCGGTGCGCGTCGCCCTCGACGAGGCGCTCCCGCACGGCTACGACGTCCTCCACGTCGCCGAGGCCGAGGCCGGCGCGCTCGCCGACTCCCTCGAGGGGAGCCTCTGGCGCGTCGAACTCCCCGGGGCGGCCCGTATGGAGGTGCAGGCCGCGGTCGAACGGTTCCTCGCCCTCGACGAGGCGCTCGTCACCCGCACCTTCAAGAAGGGCCCCCGCACCTTTGACGTCCGGGAGGCCGTCCTCGACGTCGCCGTGACCGGCGACGACGCAGGTGCCGGTCTCGCCGGCGGGGCTCCGATGAACACGCAGTCCACGGTCGAGGAGGGGCCCGTGGAGGTGCCCTGTGCGATACTGCAGATGGTCGTACGGCACACCACACCGGCCGTACGCCCCGACGACGTCCTGACCGCGCTGCGAACCGCCGCCGCGTTGACCCCGCCGTCACCACCCATGGTGACGCGGCTCGCGCAAGGCCCGCTGCTCGAGACTCCGGTGCGGGTGGCCGATCCCTTGGCCGCCGATCAGGAGGCCGTCGGCGTCTGGTCGGTGCCGCGCGACACGCGAGCCGAGCAGTCGTAACGACACGACTTCCGTGGTGCCGGACCCGGCATCACGACGCACGAACCGCGCACCACGCGGCGGTGGAGGGCATCCCGCCCGGTGTGGTCGGCCGCTCGCATGGCTGACGGAAGGAACGCCTGATGGCTTCCAACGACGACACCACCACACCTGATCCCACCCAGCCCGTCGGGCCGGGAACGGACCTCGGCGCCGCCGAGGCTCCCGCCGCGGCGACAGCGGAGGCGGCCCCCGCGCCGCGCAAGCGTTCCACCCGCAGCCTCGAGTCGCGGCAGGCGGCCGCCAAGAAGGCCGCGGCGACGCGTGCCCGCAAGAAGGCGGAGGCCGCCGCGCGGCTCGCCGCCGAGCAGGCCGAGGCCGACGGGACGAGCGACGCCGAGGGCGCTGCCGTCACGGCTGCGTCGGCCCGCCCCGACGAGCCCGTCGTGGACGGCGCCACCTCTCCCGCCGCCGAGGTCGTCAGCGCCCCGGTGTCCGCCCCGTCCGACGACGCGTTCACCCCCGCCGCCCCCGAGTCCACGGGTCTCGTCGACGACGGGCCCTCCGACGCCTACGACGGCGGGGACCCCCTCACTGATCCGATGGCGGACCCGGTCGTGCGCGCCGCCCGTGCCCGCGGGCACGAGACGGGTGAGGTCCGGCCGGTCGTGCCGAGCTTCGGGCTGCTGTTCCAGGCGCCCGAGCCCGAGGAGGTCCTCAAGGACCGCCTCGACGACGAGGACGAGGACGAGGACGACGAGGACGAGACCGACGTCGTCGAGGAAGAGGTCGCCGACGACGCCGAGGCCGACGACAACGACGGAGACGACCACTCCGACGACACGGACGACGACGAGGGGTCGCGCGGCTCGCGGCGGTCTCGCCGCGGGCGCCACCGTCGCAACCGTGGCGGAGATCGTCCGAACGACGGGGGTCGTGGTGACGACTCCGACGATCAGGGCCGTGACGACTCGGACGACTCCGACGACGACTCGGGCGACTCCGACGATTCGACCGACTACCGGGACGACGACTCCGAGGGTGGGCGGCGCCGCCGTCGCCGCGGTGGTCGTGGCCGCCGCCGCTCCTCCCGTGGTGGGGATGACTCCGGTGAGGGCTCCGACGGTCGGGGCGACTCCGACGACTCCGGTGACGATTCGGACGACGACGACAAGGGGTCGTCCTCGCCCGGCCGTTCCGACTCCGGCGATCAGGGAGAGGGTGAACCCACCGGCCGCCGTCGCCGCCGCCGCCGCCGCAGCGGGTCGGGGGGCGACTCCGACGACCCGCCGGGCACCGTGACCCGGGTCCGGGAGCCGCGGGGGGCCGCGACCGGCATCAAGGGGTCGACCCGCCTGGAGGCGAAGCGCCAGCGTCGCCGCGAGGGCCGTGAGGCCGGGCGCCGGCGCACGATCATCACCGAGGCCGAGTTCCTCGCCCGCCGCGAGGCCGTCGAACGGGTCATGGTCGTCCGCGAGCGCGGTCACCACACCCAGATCGGCGTCCTCGAGGACGGCATCCTCGTCGAGCACTACATCTCCGGTGGGCGTTCCGCCCAGGGCGCGGCGGGCGAGCCCGGCGCGTCGATGGCCGGCAACGTCTACCTCGGCCGTGTGCAGAACGTCCTCCCGAGCATGGAGGCCGCGTTCGTCGACATCGGTCGTGGCCGCAACGCCGTGCTCTACGCCGGCGAGGTCAACTGGGACGCAGCCGGGCTCGAGCAGCACAAGGCGCGCCGCATCGAGAACGCCCTCTCCAACGGGCAGTCCGTCCTCGTGCAGGTGACGAAGGACCCCATCGGGCACAAGGGCGCCCGGCTCACGTCGCAGGTCTCCCTGCCGGGCCGTTACCTCGTGTACGTGCCGGACGGGTCGATGACGGGCATCAGCCGCAAGCTGCCCGACACCGAGCGTGCGCGCCTCAAGAAGATCCTCAAGCAGATCGTCCCCGACGACGCGGGCGTCATCGTGCGCACCGCCGCGGAGGGTGCGAGCGAGGCCGAGCTCACCGCCGACGTCGAACGCCTCCAGCGGGCGTGGGAGAAGATCCAGAAGAAGGCGAAGACCGGCAACGCGCCCGTACTCCTGCACGGGGAGGCCGACCTCACCACCCGCGTCGTGCGCGACGTGTTCAACGAGGACTTCACCAAGCTCGTCGTCTCCGGCGAGGTCGCGTGGGAGTCGATCAGCGACTACGTCGAGTCCGTCGCGCCCGATCTCGCCGACCGCCTCGAGCGGTGGACGGGCGAGAAGGACGTGTTCGCCGAGTACCGCGTCGACGAGCAGATCGCCAAGGCGATGGACCGCAAGGTCTGGCTGCCCTCCGGCGGGTCGCTCGTCATCGACCGCACCGAGGCCATGACGGTCATCGACGTCAACACCGGCAAGTTCACCGGCTCCGGGGGCAACCTCGAGGAGACGGTGACGAAGAACAACATCGAGGCGGCCGAGGAGATCGTCCGACAGCTGCGGCTGCGCGACATCGGCGGCATCGTCGTCGTCGACTTCATCGACATGGTGCTCGAGGCCAACCGTGAGCTCGTCGTGCGTCGTCTCGTCGAGTGCCTCGGGCGCGACCGCACGAAGCACCAGGTCGCCGAGGTCACTTCGCTCGGCCTCGTCCAGATGACGCGTAAGCGCGTGGGTGCCGGGCTCATCGAGGTGTTCTCCGAGGAGTGCGAGCACTGCCACGGTCGCGGCATCCTCGTGAGCACCGAGCCGCTCGAGAAGTCCGGGGACTCCGGGCGCGGCGACGACCGTGGTCGCGGCCGTGGTGGCCGGGGCCGCCGCGAGGGCAAGGGCTCCGGCGGTCACTCCCGCGACCACTCCTCGTCCTCGTCGTCCTCCTCGTCGTCGAACTCCTCCGGGAACTCCTCGTCGCAGGCGTCGATGTCGGGCCCGACTCCGGCGCAGATCGCCGCCGTCGCGTACGCCGCCGCCGTGCAGTCGCACGAGGAGGGTGGCTCCGAGGCGCTCGACGGTGACGCGCCGATGGAGACGGCCGCCGTCGAGGCGATCGTCGCCGAGCACCTCGAGGGCGCCGAGACGACCGAGGCCTCCGTGCCGACGTCGGACGAGGTCCGTTCCGGCTCCGAGCCCACGGGGAACGCTCCCACCGGTCGTCGTTCGCGGGGTTCGCGTCGCGCGTCCTCCCCGAGCACCGCACCAGCCGCGCCCGTCGTCGAACCGGGCACGTCGGGCGACGATGCCTCCACCGACGTCACCGGCCGTGTGAGCGGCGCGGTGACGGGCAAGGTCACCGGCAAGGCGTCCGGCATGGCACGGACCGCCCCGGTGGAGGATCGGGACACCGACGCCTCCGACGGGACCGGCCACTCGGGCGACGAAGCCGCGGCCGGCGGCGAGTCCCCGGCCGAGACCGCTGCCGCCGTGTCCGCGACGGAGACGCCCGCGCCGAAACGTCGCCGTGGCGCCCGCCGTGCAGCGAGCGCGCCGACGGCCGCCCCCTCGGGTGCGGCACCGGCGGTGTTCACCGCGGAGGAGGCCGCCAAGGCCACCGAGGCCCTCGCCGCGTCCGCACCGAAGACGATCCCCGCGGCGGCCGCCGCGCCGTCGTCGGAGACGCCTGCGGCGGAGTCGCCGGCCGCGGAGGCTCCGGCCCCGACGCGTCGCCGTGCGGTCCGCCGCGCCGCGGGCGCCCCGGCCGGTCCGCCGCGTCCCGTCGAGGGGGAGTGACCCTCCGGCGTCACGACGCCTGAGCGCGAGGCGGGGACGGATCCTTCGAGGGATTCGTCCCCGCCTCGCGTCGTTCCCCGCTCCTCTCGCGGAGGGGATGGCGGCGGCGGATCCCACCGGATCGCCTCGCGCGCGGGGAGGATGGGAGAGAGGTGAGTGCGGTGGAGGAGTTCTGGGCACTGAACGGGCTCGTCGGGGTGATCTCGGCGGCCGCGCTGGGGTTGCGCATCCGGCAGCGGGGGTCGCTGCGGCCCGAGACCACCGACCCACGCAACGCGTGGGACGCGGCGCCCGGCTGGGCGCAGGCGCTGCTGTACGGCTGGCCGGTCCTCGGTGCGATGGCGGCGGTGGCCCTCGCCGCCGGGTGGCGGTCGGGTGCGGGGGCGTTCCCCACCCACTGGGGCGCGGGAGGTGTCGACGGGTGGGGGTCCCGTGAGACGGCTCTGCTGTTCCCCGCAGAGATGGCGGTCGTGTGCGGCCTGTGGTCGGCTGCCGTCACGTGGCGTCACCGGCGGGGCCTGCACGTCGCCGCGGACACCGCCGTCGTGTGCGGCATGTTCGCCTGGATCGGGGTGGGGTGCCTCGTCGCGGCGTCGGTCTCGGGTGGCCGTTCGTGGGTCGTCGCCGTCCCCGGCGCCGTCGTCGTCACGGCCGTCCTCGCCTCCCTCGTCCGGGTGGCGGGAGCTCGTCGTGCGTCCGAGGGGGAGGTGCGGCGTCCCCGGAGGTGACCGGCGGGTTTGGAGCGGGGGAGGGGCGTCGCCTACCCTGGAGAGTCGGTGCGCCCACCGAGATCCGTGATTCGCGTGTCCTCCGCCGCCTGCGGCGTGGTGGTCCCGTCTCGACGGGCCGGTTCTTCAGAGGTGCTTCGTTCGACCAACAGGAGTCATCCACGTGTATGCGATCGTCCGTGCAGGCGGCCGTCAGGAGAAGGTGTCCGTCGGCGACGTCCTCATCATCGACAAGGTGAAGGGCAACCCCGGCGACAGCCTCGAGCTCGCCCCGATCCTCCTCGTCGACGGCGAGAAGGTGACGACCGACGCCTCCGCTCTCGCGAAGGTCAAGGTCTCCGCCGAGATCGTGAAGCCCACCAAGGGCCCGAAGATCACGATCCAGAAGTACAAGAACAAGACCGGGTACAAGAAGCGTCAGGGTCACCGTCAGCACTCGACGCAGATCAAGATCACGGGGATCGACGCCTGAGGCGTCGCTCGTAGCGAGAGGCAGAACGCGACATGGCACACAAGAAGGGTGCGTCCAGCTCCAAGAACGGGCGCGATTCCAACCCGCAATTCCTCGGCGTCAAGCGCTTCGGTGGTCAGCTCGTCAACGCGGGCGAGATCATCGTCCGCCAGCGCGGCACCCACTTCCACCCCGGCGACAACGTCGGCCGTGGCAAGGACGACACGCTGTTCGCCCTGGCCGCCGGTGAGGTCCGGTTCGGCGCCAAGCGCGGCCGCAAGACCGTGAACATCGACCTCGTCGAGACCGCCTGACCCAGGAGACACACGACACACGCATCAGGGGTAGGGCCCACCAGGGCCCTACCCCTGACGCATGTCCGAACGAGAACACTCCGCCCGCGATCCACGCCCTCACCGCCCGCGATCCACGCCCTCACCGCCGCGGGTGACGTACGGGCGGCCGTCAGCGTGCGGGGGGCAGCGCGACGTCGTCGCGGTACTGGGCCACGGCGTCGTCGAAGGACGTGTCCTGGGCGAACCCGAGAGCCGTGGCCGTCGTGACGTCGAACGCGCCCGGCCAGCTCGTGACGATGGCGGCGACCCGGTCGTCCGGCGCGTCGGTCACCAGCGCTCGAGCCTCCGCGCCGCCGACGCGCTCCAGTGAGTCGAGCATCTCGCCGACGGTCACGGTGATGCCCGGCAGATCGAGCACCCGCCAACGGGGAAGCGACGCGGAGTCCAGGGTGAGCGCGTGCGCGAGGTTGGTCACGACCGTGCGCGGCGAGGACAGCCACATGCGCGTGTCGTGGGGCACCGGCACCTGGGAGGCCACCCCGGACAGCGGCTCGCGGATGATTCCGCTCGCGAAACTCGACGCCGCCGAGTTGGGCAGGCCGGGGCGCACCGAGATCGTCGGAAGACGGCACACGAGACCGTCGACGTAGCCCTTGCGCGTGTACTCGTTGACGAGGATCTCGCCGATCGCCTTGGTGGCGCCGTACGTCGAATCGGGCTGCGTGGCCCAGTGACTCGGCACCACGTCGGGCATCTGCCCGCCGAAGACGGCGAGGCTGGAGGTGAAGACGAACCGCACCGGTCGCCCCTGGGATCCGGCCCGCCGCGCGGCCTCCAACAGCGTTCGGGTGCCGTCGACGTTGACGCTCATCGCGGCGTCGAAGTCCGCCTCCGAACCGCCGGACAGCTCCGCCGCGAGGTGATAGACCGCGCCCACGCCGTCGCCGAGGGCCTCCGCGACGATCGTCGGGTCGGTGATCGCCCCCACCACCGAGGCGACGCGCGCGTCCTCGACACGGCTGGGGGCGAGGTCGAGCGACGTGATGCGCTGGAGGTCCACGTCCCCCGCGTCCGCGAGGTCGAGCAGACGCCGGGTGAGCAGGGTGCCGAGAAACCCGGCACCTCCGGTGACGACGATGTGCATCGGTGACTCCTCCATCGGGGGGTGAGGGGGCCTGGCGAGACGGCCGGGTCGGCCGGTGGAACCGATTGAAACCCACGTCGGAGCGGGCGGGTGCGGTTTCGGCAGGACGAGACACGCGGGGGATCGGCCGCATCGTGTCGACAACCGTCCGAGGGGCACCCCACCCCACTAGATTGGCGGACATCCGCCCCGGGGAACGTCCCTGGCGGGGCCACCCACCCGTCTGCCGCGTCACACACGATCAACGAGGATCCGTATGACCCCCACCGTTCTCGTCCTTCTCGGACTCGCCTCCGTCCTGGTGATCCTCGGACTCATCATCAAGGGCAGGACGCACCCGTTCCTCGCGTTGCTGTTCGTCGCCACCGCGCTCGCCCTGGTCGCGGGCATCCCGCTCGACGAGATCGTCCCCCTGCTCAAGGACGGCATGGGTGCGACGCTCGGTGGAGTCGCGCTCATCGTCACCCTGGGGGCGATGCTCGGGCGCATCGTCGAGGTCTCCGGCGGAGCCGAGGTCCTGGCCCGCAAGCTCGGCGACGCCTTCGGCGAGAAGCGCGCCCCGTGGGCTCTGGGCGCGGCGTCGTTCCTCTTCGGCATCCCCGTGTTCGTCGACGTCGCGACGATCGTCCTCGTGCCCATCGTCCTGGCCGTGGCCCGCCGCATGCCCGGCTCCAAGGTCAACATGCTCGCCTACGCGTTGCCGACCGTGGCCGCGCTCCTCACCGTGCACGTCGTGCTGCCGCCCCACCCCGGCATCGTCGGCGCCTCGGAGATGATCGGTGCGGATGTCGGTCTCGTCCTGCTCATCGGTCTCGTCCCCGCCCTCGTCATGTGGCTCGTCGGGCAGGTGCTCTCCGGTGTGGTGGCGAAGCGCGTGTTCTCGCCGGTCCCCGGGCTCGGCTCGGCCCCGGCGGGCACGACCAGCTCGGATCACGACGAACTCAGGGACACCGGCAAGGAACCGTCGGTGGCCCTCGTCCTCGCCGCGATCGTCCTGCCGCTGCTGCTCATCATGGGCGGCACCGTCTCGGCGCTGACCCTGCCGAAGGGCAACGGCGTGCGGTCGTTCCTCGGGTTCGTCGGCGACTCCCCGATGGCCTTGTTCATCGGCGTGGTCTTCGCGATCGTCACCCTCGGCTTCGCGCGCGGCTGGAACGCGAAGCGGGTGGAGGACGTCGTCTCCTCGGCACTTCCCGCCACCGCCGCCGTCATCCTCATCACCGGTGCGGGTGGAACCTTCGGTGCCGTCCTCCGCGAGACCGGCGTCGCCAAGGCCGTCGCCGACCTGCTCATCTCGACCGGGCTTCCGGTGCTCCTCCTGGCCTGGCTGTTGGCGGCGTTCATCCGCGCCGCCCAGGGCTCCGCCACCGTCGCGGCGCTGACGACCGCGCCGCTGGTCGCACCCATGATCGCCACCCTCGGCCTCAACCCCGCGCAGATCGCGCTGCTCACCGTCACGGTCGGTGCGGGCTCGATGGCGTTCAGTCACGTCAACGACTCCCTGTTCTGGGTGTGGAGCCGCTACTACCAGGTCTCGACGGTCGACGCGTTGAAGTCGTACTCCCTGGTGACGACCGTGATGTCGGTCGTGGGCCTCGTGGTCGCCTCCCTCCTATGGCTCGTGCTGGGGGTGGCGGCATGACGAGCGAGCGACGTCTACTCGTCCTCGACGACGACCCGACGGGTTCGCAGTGCGTGGCCGGGGTCGAGGTGGCCTTCGACACCGACCCTGCCATCCCGGCCCAGGTGCTCGCAGAGGCCGGCAGTACCTGTTTCGTCCTCACCAACTCCCGCGCCCTCGACGAGGCCGACGCGGAGGCCCTCAACCGGCGCGTCGTCGGTGGCGTGGTCGACCTGCTCGCCGACAGGGGCGCCCTGGCGGGGCTCCATGTCGTCTCCCGCTCGGACTCCACGCTGCGCGGGCACGTCATCGCCGAACCGACCGCCGTCGCCGACGCGCTCGCCGAGCACGGCATCGAGGTGGACGCGTTCGTGTTCTGCCCCGCGATGATCGAGGCCGGACGCTTCACGAAGGACGACGTCCACTACGCCACGGTCGACGGCGTGCCGACCCGCGTCGAGGACACCGACTTCGCCCAGGACGCCACCTTCGGATACGGCCGATCGAACCTGCGGGAGTTCCTCGAGGAGCGTTCCGACGGCGCGGTCCGAGCGGAGGAGTGCCTCTCCGTGAGCCTGGCCGACATCCGTGAAGGCGGCGTGGACCGGGTGACCGAGGTGCTCCGCGGCGCCCGGGGTCGAACCTGGGTCGTCGTGAACGCCACCGACTACGCCGACATGGACGTCGTCGCGGAGGCCATGGCCCGTCTCGAAGCCGAGGGGCGCGTGTTCGTCACCCGGTGCGGCCCGTCCTTCGTGCGGTCGCTCGCCGGTCAGTCGGGCGCCACCGTCCTCGGGCCCGAGGGCATCAGGACGAGCGGAGAGCGTGCGCCCCACGGGGTCGTCGTCGTCGGCTCGCACGTCGGCCTGACCAGCAGGCAGCTGGAGGTGCTGCAGGAACGTGGGGGCGGCCGTGGGGCATCGCTCACGGAGTTCGAACTGCAGGTGCCGCGGTTGCTCGACGACGACACCCGTGCGGACCACGTCCGCGAGACCGTCGACGGCATCAGCGCTGCGCTGGTGAGCAGCGACTGCGTGGTCTACACGAGCCGTGACCTCGTCAAGACCGACAGCAAGCAGGAGTCCCTCGCGATCGCGCGGCGCGTGTCCGACGCCGTCGTGGCCGTCGCCCGAGGCATCCGCGGCGCCCGGCCCGCGTGGGTCGTCGCCAAGGGCGGCATCACGTCCCACGAGGTCGCCGCATCGGGACTGGAGATCCGCCGGGCGCGGGTCGCAGGGCAGTTCTACGCCGGGCAGATCAGCATGTTCACCGCGACCGACGCACCCGCCGACGTCCTCGGCGTGCCGTACGTCGTCTTCCCGGGCAACGTGGGCGGCCGTGAGGCCCTCGCCGAGGTCGTGCAGCGGTTGCGCGACGCAGGCGGGTCGGACGAGCGCACCGCACCCGGCCACGACACGAAGGAGCACCGCTCATGACCCCGATCACCAAGGTCGCCTGGATCGGCCTGGGCGCGATGGGCGCCCCGATGGCACTCGCCGCCGCCGGCGCGGGCATCCCCGTCACCGCGTTCGACGTCTCGCCGACGTCGTTGGAGGCCGTGGCCCCCGATGTCACGGCGACGTCCTCCGCCCGCGAGGCGGCGACGGGCGCCGACGTCGTCGCGATCATGGTCGCCACCGGAGCCCAACTCCAGGCGGTGCTCTTCGGCGAGGACGGGATCGCCGACGTCCTCACACCCGAGACGGTGGTGCTCGTCATGGCGACGGTCGGCCCGGCGTCGATCGATCTCGTCCTCACCGGCCTCGACGGGAGGACGACCCGTGTCGTCGACGCCCCCGTCTCCGGTGGAATGGCCCGTGCCCGCACCGGCGAGCTCCTCATGATGGTCGGCGGCGCGAAGGAGGACGTGGCGCGGGTGCGACCGCTCCTCGACGCCCTCGCTTCCAATGCTCCCGTCGTCGGATCGCGTCCCGGTGACGGCCAGAAGTTCAAGATCGTCAACCAACTCCTCTGCGGCGTGCACATCGCTGCCGCGGGGGAGGCCCTGGCGCTCGCGGACTCCATGGGACTCGACCTCGCCCAGGTGCACGACGTGCTCGGCACCGGCGCGGCGGCCTCGTTCATGTTCGGCGACCGCGGGCAGCGCATGGTCGACGGCGCCTTCGACGAGGCCCGCTCCGCCCTCGACATCTTCGTCAAGGACATGGGCCTGGTGAGCGACGCCGCCCGCGCCGTCCACCAGGAGATCCCCCTCGCCTCGACGGCCGAACAGCTCTACGCGCGCGGCCACCGCGAGGGGCTCGGCCGCAAGGACGACTCGATCGTCTACCGGCTGCTGCGAGGCTCCGCGGAGCAGTGACGGCCTGGGCGGTGCGGGGACGTTCCGCCCAGACCGTCGTCCGCAGCGTCGCCTCGTCGGCGCGGGGCGGGAGCCGGGCGTGAGAGACTGCAGGGTCGCCCGTCCGTCATCGGCCGTTCGTGCGACGACCGCTTCATGTGCGCCGTGCGCGCCGCCCCCATCGCAGCAGGAGTACCCCATGGCAGCCCCGACGTTCGTCGATCGCGTCACCCTCTACGTGAGTGCCGGGAACGGCGGCCACGGCTGTGCGTCCGTGCGCCGTGAGAAGTTCAAGCCCCTCGGCGGCCCCGACGGCGGCAACGGTGGCAACGGCGGCGACGTGATCCTCCGCGTCGACCACCAGGTGACGACCCTGCTCGACTACCACCGCAGCCCCCACCGCAACGCCGGCAACGGACGCCCCGGCGAGGGCGACGAACGCAACGGCAGCAACGGTGAGGAGCTCGTGCTCCCCGTGCCCGACGGCACCGTGGTCAAGAACAACCGCGGCGACGTCGTCGCCGACCTCGTCGGCGAGGGCACGGAGTACGTCGCCGCACGCGGTGGCCGTGGCGGCCTCGGCAACCGGGCCCTCGCCTCCACCAAGCGCAAGGCCCCGGGCTTCGCCCTGCTCGGCGAACCCGGCGACGAGGCGACCCTCAGCCTCGAGCTCAAGACCCTCGCCGACGTCGCCCTCATCGGGTTCCCCTCGGCCGGCAAGTCGAGCCTCGTCTCCGTGATCTCCGCGGCCAAGCCCAAGATCGCCGACTACCCCTTCACGACCCTCGTGCCCAATCTCGGCGTCGTCACCGCCGGCGACGTCCGTTACACCGTCGCCGACGTGCCCGGCCTCATCCCCGGAGCACACGAGGGACGCGGCCTCGGGCTGGAGTTCCTCCGCCACGTCGAGCGGTGCTCCGTGCTCGTCCACGTCATCGACTGCGCCACCCTCGAACCCGGCCGTGACCCCCTGAGCGACCTCGACGTCATCGAGGACGAACTCCGCCAGTACGTCCCCGACGAGGCACTCGGCGGCCGCCCGCTCGCCGAGCGCACCCGCATCGTCGTCCTCAACAAGGCCGATGTGCCCGAGGCCCGCGAGCTCGCCGAGTTCGTCAAGGGCGACCTCGAGGCGCGCGGCCTGGAGGTCCACGTCGTCTCCGCCGTCGCCCGCACCGGCCTCAAGGAGCTCACGTTCGCCCTCGCCCGCCACGTCCAGGAGAACCGTGAGGCGTTCGGCGACGTCGACGACGAGCGCCGCCGCATCGTCATCCGCCCCGAGGCCGTCGACGACGGCGGGTTCGCCGTGCGTCGCGAGAACACCTCCGACGGGTTCGTCTTCCGCGTCACCGGCGCCAAGCCGATCCGCTGGGTGCGCCAGACCGACTTCACCAACGACGAGGCCGTCGGCTACCTCGCCGACCGTCTCAACCGCCTCGGCGTCGAGGAGGAACTCGTCAAGGTCGGGGCCGTCGCGGGCGACACCGTCGTCATCGGCGACGGCGACGATGCCGTCGTCTTCGACTGGGAACCCACCCTCTCCTCGGGTGCCGAGATCCTCGGCACCGTCGGCCCCCGCGGCACCGACATCCGCCTCGAGGAGGCCCACCGCCCCACCCGCGCCGAGAAGCGCGAGGACTACGACCTGCGCCGCGCCGCCAAGCGTGCCGCCCGCGAGGAACTCGCCGAGGAACGCCGCGCCGGTCTCTGGACCGGCCACGACGAGGGCTGACCCACCCACGGGAGCCCGCCGTCGATGAGTACAACGTGCCCTTCGGCGGCGGGCCACCCGCGTCTACCCTGGCCATACGCCGAAGCCACGCCGGTTCCCCTCCCCGCCGCGGTCCACCACGAGCGTGAGACGAAGGGAGGCCCACGATGATCGTGCTCGACCTGCGCATGCCCATACCGCCGGCGGTTCCCGTGGTCGCCTCCCCGTCGCCGGGAGCCACCGCGACCAACACGGGCAAGGCCAAGGAGGACCCGCGCCTCCAGTGGGGCGGCCACGTCGCCTACGCAGGTGGAGTGGGGTTCTCCGTCCTCGACCGGGCGCTCATCCGCGCCGTCACCGGCGAGAACGTCGAGATCCTCCACCCGAACGATCTGTCGGCGTTCGCGTTGCAGATCCTCGCCGACCGTCACAACGGTCGTCTGCCCGCCGGGCGCGAGGTCGACCTCGACTACCTCTCCCGCACCCACCGTCGGCTCCTCGGCCTCGGCGAGGCCAATCCCTTCGCCGGCGCCCTGCTCAAGCGGGCGATGGCCTTCGTCGAGTCCCGCGCCTCGGGCCGCATCGACATCGCCATGTGAGACGGCGCGCGCGAACACGTCGCTCGGGCCGACCTGCGCGGCCGGTACTCTCGCAGACGTGAGTGATGCGTTGGAGGCCGCGCGGGCGCGGGTGCGGGAGGCACGGACCGTCGTCGTCAAGGTCGGGTCGAGTTCGCTGACGACCCCCGAGGGTGTCCTCGACGTCGCCCGCCTCACGGCCCTCGCGGACGCCCTCGCCGCGCGCCGCCTCGCCGGGTCCGACGTCGTCCTCGTCTCCTCCGGCGCCATCGCCGCCGGCATCGTCCCGCTCGGTCACACGACGCGCCCCAACGACCTTGCGACGCAACAGGCCGCTGCGAGCGTCGGGCAGGGCGCGCTCATCGCGGCCTACACCGCCGCGTTCGGCGCCCACGGGCTCACAGTCGGGCAGCTCCTCCTCACCGCCGACGACCTCATCCGCCGACAGAACTACGGCAACGCCCGCCGCGCCGTCGGCCGCCTGCTGCGTCTCGGCGTCGTGCCCGTCGTCAACGAGAACGACGCCGTCGCCACCGACGAGATCGGCTTCGGCGACAACGACCGTCTCGCCGCCCTCGTCGCCCACCTCACCCGGGCCGACGCGCTGCTGCTGCTCACCGACGTCGACGGGCTCTACGACGGCCCGCCGAGCGAGGCCGGATCCGTCCGCATCCCGCTCGTCCGACGCCAGGAGGACCTCGCCGAGGTGCGCCTCGGCGGCACGGGGTCCAAGGTCGGCACGGGCGGGATGGTGACCAAGGTCGAGGCCGCCCGCATCGCCACCGGCGCGGGCGTGACGACCCTCCTCACGAGCGCCGACCAGATCGTCGACGCCCTCACCGGCCGCGACGCCGGCACCGTCTTCCTCCCCACCGGCACCCGCCCCGCCTCCCGCATGCTGTGGCTCGCCCACGCGAGCGACCCCGCCGGGAGACTCGTCGTCGACGACGGCGCCGTCCGCGCGCTCCGCGGCCGTGGTGCCTCCCTGCTGCCCGCCGGGATCGTCCGAGTCGAGGGCTCCTTCGACGAGGGTGCCCCCGTCGAGGTCGTCGACCGCCGCGGTATCGGCGTCGCCCGCGGCCTCGTCGCCTACGGCAGCGATGAACTCCCGCGCCTGCTGGGCCGATCCACGACGTGGATCGCCGACGTGTTCGGCGGTGAGTACGCCCGCGAGATCGTCCACCGTGACCACCTCGTCCTCGTGTGAACGATTGCGCCCCGCCCCGCCCTGCCCGGGGTCCCGTGTCGCCGCCGGGCACCCGACCTCGCTACCGTCTGGGCATGACCGTTCGAATCCAGCGTGCCCACGTGCGGGACCTCACCCGCGTCAAGCCGCTGTGGAAGCTTCTCCTCCAGCGCTACCAGGAGTACACCGCCGGCGACTGGCCGGTGCGTGACCCCCAGGAGGCCTGGCAGCTCCGCCACCAGGAGTACCTGTCGTGGATCAACGACGGGGACGGGGTCGTCTACCTCGCCGCCGATGAGGCCGACCCCGACGCGGGTCTCCTCGGATACGCCGCGATGCGGTTCGTCGAGTCCGGCGCCGTCATGAACCTCGGCGACGCCATCGGCCTGATCGAGACGCTCGTCGTCCACCCCGACCACCGCGGCCAGGGCATCGGCAACCAGCTCCTCAACCAGTGCCGTCGCGAACTCGAACGCCGCGAGATCTCCTACTGCTGCATCGAGACCCTCTCGACCAACGAGGAGGCCATGGGCCTCATCACGAAGAACGGGTTCCGCCCGTACATGACGCGCCTCATCCGGCGCATCGACACCGACGATTGACCGGCCCCACCGCACGCCCGACACGAAGGACGACGAGGAATGACCGACGAGACGACGCCCGTGGATGCCGCCGTGACCGCCGAGGTCGAACGCCGCGCCCGCCTCGCGGGAGAGGCGGGCCGCGTCCTCGCCGGACTCACCCGGGCCCGCAAGGACGCCGTGCTCCACGCCCTCGCCGACGCCCTCGACACCTCGGCGGCGGAGGTGCTGCCCGCGAACGGGGCCGACCTCGCCGCCGGTCGCGAGATCGGATCACCCGAGTCCCTCCTCGACCGGCTGCGTCTCGACGAGTCGCGCCTCGCAGCGATCGCCCAGGCGGTGCGGGACGTCGCCGCGCTGCCCGACCCCGTCGGAGACGTCGTACGCGGATCGACCCTGCCCAACGGCCTGCAGATCCGCCAGGTGCGGGTGCCCATGGGCGTCGTCGGGATGATCTACGAGGCCCGCCCCAACGTCACCGTCGATGCCGCCGCGCTCGCGCTCAAGAGCGGCAACTCCGTGCTCCTGCGCGGCGGGTCGGCCGCGGCCCGCAGCAACGCAGCCCTCGTCGGAGTCGTCCGTCGGGTGCTCGCCGAGCAGGGCCTGCCGCAGGACGCCGTCGCCTCCGTCGACGACGGCGGGCGCGAGGCCGCACGCGCCCTCATGCGCGCCCACGGGCTCGTCGACGTCATCATCCCGCGCGGGGGAGCCGGCCTCATCGCCACCGTCGTGCGCGAGTCGATCGTCCCCGTCATCGAGACCGGCAGCGGAAACTGCCACGTCTACGTCGACGCCGCCGCCGACCACGCCAAGGCGCGCCGCATCGTCGTCGACGCGAAGACCCACCGGCCCAGCGTCTGCAACGCCGCCGAGACCCTCCTCGTCCACGCCGACCTCGCCGACTCCCTCCTCCCCGTGCTGCTCGCCGACCTCCACGCGCGCGGCGTCCGTCTCCACGGGGACGACACCACCCGTGCCCATGCCGGCGACGTGCCCGTCGAGCCCGCCACCGAAGAGCTCTACGACACCGAGTTCCACGGCCTGGAGATGACCATCGCCGTCGTCGACTCCCTCGACGCCGCGCTCGACCACGTGCGTCGGTACACGACCGGCCACACGGAGGCGATCGTCACCGAGGACCGCGCCGCCGCCCGTCGCTGGACGGGCGAGGTCGGCGCCGCCGTCGTCGTCGTCAACGCCTCCACCCGGTTCACCGACGGCAGCGAGTTCGGCTTCGGCGCCGAGATCGGTATCAGCACCCAGAAGCTTCACGCCCGCGGACCCATGGCCCTGCCCGAACTCACGACGACGACGTGGATCGTCGAGGGCGACGGCCAGACCCGCGGCGACGACGACCCGACCGACGCCGCCGCGCCCCACGCGGCGCGGTAGAGTCGGACGTCCCCCCGGAACAGGCAGTGAGGAAGACGTAGCGATGGAAGCCACCGAGGTCCGTAAGCTCGCGGCACTCGAGGAGGACCACTGGTGGTACCGCGAGCGGCGCCACATCCTGGCCTCCTCCCTCAGGGGGATGACGCCGGGCACCGCCCTCGACATCGGCGCCGCCGGCGGTGGCAACTCCCGCGTTCTGCGCGAGATGGGCTGGAAGGCCATCCCGCTCGAGTACGGCGCCCCCGGTGCCGAGGTCGCCGCCGAACGCGGCCTGTCGGTCATCCGCGCCGACGCCAGCCGCCTCCCCCTCGCCGACGAGTCCGTCGACCTCGTCGTCGCGTACGACGTCCTCGAGCACATCGCCGACGACGAGGGCACCGTCGAGGAGGTCATGCGCGTCCTGCGCCCCCACGGCCGGTTCCTCGTCGCCGTCCCCTGCGACCCCAAGCTGTGGAGTGAGCACGATGTCGCCGTCGACCATCTGCGCCGCTACACCCGCGAGACCCTCACGGCACTCCTCGACCGCCCCGGTTTCGAGCTCCGTTCGATGACGTCGTGGAACGTGCTCCTGCGCCCCGTCGTCGCGATGCGCCGCAAGAAGAGCAGCGGCAGCGACCTCGAGAAGTTGAACCCGATCGTCAACCTCGGCCTTCGCACCATCGTCACCGCCGAGCGCTACCTGCCGGTCAAGAACCTCCCCGGCGTCACGCTGTTCGCCGACGTGCGTCGCGTCTGACACCGCCCGCTCCGGTAGGCGCGAAGGGCCGCTCCCCATCTCGGGGAGCGGCCCTTCGTGTGTCGAGGAGGCCTCGAGCGTCAGCGCAGGCGACGGGCCATGCGCTCCTCGGCGGACAGGCCGCCATGGTGGGCGACGTGCCGC
Organism: Mobilicoccus pelagius NBRC 104925; assembly: GCF_000247995.1. GTDB lineage: Bacteria > Actinomycetota > Actinomycetes > Actinomycetales > Dermatophilaceae > Mobilicoccus > Mobilicoccus pelagius. The sequence goes on along the minus strand of NZ_BAFE01000030.1, from coordinate 43,028 downwards.
TCGTCGTGGTGCGCCGCCTGCTCAGAACCGAGCACGGGGGCGTCGATGCGGGGGAGAACGGACGTCGGCGGAACGGTGGCCACGGTGCGGTCGTCGTCCGCATCGTCTCGCTCCACCGCGTCGGTCGCGGTCGCGCCCTCTGTCGTGACGAACGCGTCGGTCGGCGCCTCCGAGCCCTCGGCGACGGCGGCGGCGCGTTCCATCTGGGTGAGGACGGGGTCGACCGTGGGTGCGCTCGTCCGCTCGTCGTCGCGGTCGGACGTGGATGCGGTGTCGTCGTGTCGGCGGGTGAGGTCGTTGCGCGACCCCGAGGTGACGACGGCGGGCTCGGCTTCGACGCCGTCCTGCGCGGCGGACTCCTCGACGGCCTCGGTGACGACGAGCCTCGGGGCGTCGGGCCGCGCGCCGGTGACGACGTGGACGGCACCGTCCTCGTCGTGGACGCTCGTGCCGCCGGGGAACTCCGAGGCGGGGACGGGACGCACCCGCTCCAGCGTCGACCGGGGGGCGGCGGCCGCCGCGGCCTCGACGCGCGAGCGGGAGTCGCGCCGGATCTCGGCGGAGTCGTAGGCGACGAAGTACGTGGGGATGCCCTGCATCATCGTGTACATCCGCCCGACGTACTCGCCGAGCAGACCGAGGCAGAGCAGCTGGATCGAGCCGATCGCCGCGACCGTGACGACCGTGGACGCCCAGCCGGCGACCGCGTGACCGCTCCACACCGAGATGAGGGCATACACGAGGATGAGCAGCGAGAGCACCCCGCCGAGCAGACCGCACCATGTCGCGAGCCGCAGCGGCGCCATCGAGTGGCTCGTGAGCGAGTCGATGGACAGCTTGATCATCTTCGTGAGCGGGTACTTGCTGTGCCCGGCCGCGCGCTCCTCACGCTTGTACGTGACCTGCGCGGAGGGGAACCCCAGCGCGGGCACGACGAGGCGCAGCACCCGGTGGTGCTCGGGGAGGGCGTTGACGGCATCGACCGTCGCCCGCGACATGAGGCGGAAGTCGCCCGCGTCCGGCGGGGCGTCGGTGCCGGAGACGGCGCGCATCGTCGCGTAGAACGCCCGCGCCGTGCCCCGCTTGAACGCCGTGTCGGTGCTGCGGTCGTTGCGGACGCCGTAGACGACGTCGACGCCCTCGGACTTCGCGAGGTGCAGCATCTCGGCGATGACTTCGGGCGGATCCTGCAGGTCGGCGTCGATCGTCACGCTGTACCGACCCCGCGACCGGGCGAGACCCGCGGAGATCGCGGCCTGGTGCCCGGCGTTGGCGCGCAGCCGGACGACGCGCACCTCGGGCCACTCGTGCCGCAACCGTTGGAGGATGACCGCCGAGGCGTCCGTACTGCCGTCGTCGACCGTCACGACCTCGTACGGAACGTCGAGTCCGTCGAGGACCGGACGCAGCCGATGGGCGAGGAGGGGGAGCACCTCTTCCTCGTTGTAGACAGGTATGACGACCGACAACTCTGGGTGCATGAGCACAGGTTAGGTGACCGACCCTGGGCGTGACCTCACGGTAGGCTGTACTGCATGTCGATGTTCCTCACACTCGCGACCGCCGCCGAGAACGGCCACGTCCACCTGCCGATGCCGGCGTGGGCCTTCGGGGTTCTCGGCCTCGGGGTCTTCCTCGCCCTCCTCCTGTTCGTGTGGATGTTCCGCCACACCGCCTCCTCCCTCCTCGAGGGTGGCCACGGCCCCGCTCAGGGCGACTTCGCCCACGGCAACGCCCCCGAGGGGCACGGCCACGACGGCCGTCACGGCACCACCGGTGACGACCATGGGCGCCGACACTGAGCAGGCGAATCGGGGTGATGGGTGGGACCTTCGACCCCATCCACCACGGTCACCTCGTCGCGGCGAGTGAGGTCCAGCACCTCCTCGGCCTCGACGAAGTGATCTTCGTTCCTACGGGCCGGCCGTGGCAGAAGGACGCCGGCAAGGTCTCCCCGGCCGAGCACCGTTACCTCATGACGGTCATCGCCACCGCCTCGAACCCGCGGTTCTCGGTGAGTCGCGTCGACATCGACCGGCCGGGCACCACGTACACGATCGACACGCTACGGGACCTGAGCGCGCTCGACCCCGACGCCGAGCTGTTCTTCATCACCGGTGCCGACGCGTTGCAGCAGATCCTCTCGTGGAAGGACGCCGACGAGCTCTTCGAGCTCGCGCATTTCGTCGGCGTCACCCGCCCCGGTCACGTCCTCAGCGACGAGGGACTCCCCGAGAAGGGCGTCACCCTCACCGAGGTGCCCGCCATGGCGATCAGCTCGACCGACTGCCGCGCACGCGTCGGCGGCGGCGCCCCCGTCTGGTACCTCGTCCCCGACGGCGTCGTCCAGTACATCGACAAGTACGACCTCTACCGCCGCCCCGGGACGCCTGCGGCCGCGGCCCCCGCCGCGCTGCGGTCGGCGCTCACGTAACGTGCGCACCGCGGCCCGTCCACACTCCCGCCACGTCATGCCCATCGCGTGGGCGTCGCCGGCGCCGGTGAGGTCGGCCCCGCACCCCCCACCCTTTCTCGACACCCCTTAGGAGACCCCGCGTGGCTGCAACGCCCGAGGCGCTCACCCAGGCACGACAGGCCGCCGCCGCGGCCGACGACAAGCTCGCCACCGACATCGTCGCGATCGACGTGAGCGAGCACCTCGCCCTCACCGACGTCTTCGTCATCGCCTCCGCCCCCACGGACCGCCAGGTGCAGGCGATCGTGTCGGGCGTCGAGAAGAAGATGCACGAGGTCGGCGTCAAGCCCCTGCGACGGGAGGGCGAGCGGGAGGGGCACTGGGTGCTCCTCGACTTCGGCGACATCGTCGTCCACGTCATGCAGGCCGAGGACCGCATGTTCTACCAGCTCGAACGGCTGTGGAAGGACTGCCCGCGGGTGCCTCTCGAGGGCCTCGGCGCCGCCACGTCGCCCGGCGCGGACGAGCCCGAGGGCGAGGGCGAGGTCGGGGTGTGAGCCCCGCGGTCGACGCACCCGGCCCCGGTCGACGCATCGTCGTCCTCCGGCACGGCCTCACCGCGCACAACGCACGTGGGGTGTGGCAGGGGCACCTCGACTCCCCGCTCACCGACGAGGGCCGGGCCCAGGCGGAGCGGGCCGCCGACGCCGTCGCGTCGTACGCCCCCGACGTCGTCGTCGCGAGCGACCTCCAGCGTGCCCGGATCACCGCCGAGATCGTCCTCCGCGCGCTTCCCGGCCGGGACCTCCGGATCGACCCCCGGCTGCGGGAGATCCACGTCGGTCAGTGGCAGGGCCTCGAGCGTTCCGTGATGACCGAACGGTTCCCCGACGCGGCCGCGCTGCTCGCCGGCAGCGAGGACTTCCGTCGAGGCGTCGACGGCGAGACGTACGGAGAGCTGGGGGAGCGGGTGGGCGCCGCCGCCGCCGACGCCCTCCACGACGTGTCCGACGGGGGCACCCTCCTCCTCGTCACGCACGGCGTCTCCGCCCGCGTGCTCACCGGGGACCTTCTCGGTCTCGATCGGGCGTCCTCGTGGGCGATGCTCTCCGGACTCGGCAACTGTCACTGGGCCGAACTCCGCGAGAACGGCCGGAGCTGGCGACTTTCCGGATGGAACCTCCGAGCCCGATTTGGCGCCGACGAGCAAGGGCGCTAAACTCATCGGGTGCTCAAGGGCCGAAAGGTTCTCTTGGGAACGGGGCTGTAGCGCAGTTGGTAGCGCACCTCCATGGCATGGAGGGGGTCAGGGGTTCGAATCCCCTCAGCTCCACCGCACGACGAAAGCCTCCCGAGAGATCGGGAGGCTTTCGTCGTTTCTGCCTCCGGACCGGCGCGAGTGCATCCCCCCCGGGTGATCGCTCCGCTTCGCGCGAACGCCGAGCGCGCTCGCAGGCCGTCGCCCGGGAAGGGCTCGTCGTTCGACGGGGCCGGAGAACAACCACAACTCTCGTCCGTTCTGGAGCGCCGCTGGTCACAGGCGCGAGGGGTGCCGGGTGGGCGAGTTCTGGTCGTCGTTCGAGCCGATCCCTCCGCGTCTCGGCGCGCCCCGATGCAGAAGCGGGGCCTGAACCGTGTCTCAGCTCCCGTCGAGGAGGTCGTCGGCCTGCGCGCGGACGCGGCGGAGGATGTCGTCCCGGACGAGACGCATGCGCTCGAGGCCCTCGACGCCGCGAAGGGAGGGTTCGTCGATCTCCCAGACCTCCACGGGGGCCCGATCGGGTGCTCGGCCGGGGGCCTCGACGTGCGCCTCCGCGCCGAGGACGACGACGCGGTCGACGGAGTCGAGGAGGGCGGGGTCGACGGGCTTGGGGTGCTCACCTGAGAACGTCGCGCCGATCTCCTCGACGACGCGCCGGGACTCCGCGTTGAGCGAGGTCCCCGGGTGTGTCCCGGCGGAGTGCACCTCGACGGCGTCACCGGCGACGTGCCTCATGAGTGCGGCGGCCATCTGGGACTTGCCGCCGTTCTTGACGCAGACGTAGAGGACGGAGGGTGACCTGCTCATGGGGGGTCTCCTCGGTGGGACGGTGCATCCGGTGGAGCGGCGCTGCTGGGTGGGGCGCGGCGGTCTCGGGGCGTGCGGGTGAGGGGTGGGTCAGCGGGCGTCGGCGGCGACGGCGTCGGGGAATCGACGACGCAGCCAGAGGCTCACGTAGACGAGACCGACGAGCACCGGCACCTCGATGAGCGGCCCGACGACGCCGGCGAGGGCCTGACCGCTCGTCGCCCCGAAGGTCGCGATCGCGACGGCGATCGCGAGTTCGAAGTTGTTTCCCGCCGCGGTGAACGCAAGGGTCGTCGTCCTCTCGTACCCCATGCCCAGGGCGCGGCCGAGGACGTATCCGAGGCCCCACATGATCGCGAAGTAGGCGAGGAGCGGGAGCGCGATGCGGGCGACGTCGAGCGGGTGCGTCGTGATCTGGTCGCCCTGGAGGGCGAAGAGCACGACGATCGTGAAGAGCAGGCCGTAGAGCGCCCACGGGCCGATGCGCGGCAGGAACGACCGCTCGTAGGCCTCCCGGCCCCAGCGCTTCTCACCGAGGCGGCGCGTGAGGTACCCCGCCACGAGGGGGATGCCGAGGAAGATGAGCACCGATTTCGCGATCTGCCACGCCGACACCTCGAGACCGGTCTGCGGAAGACCGAGCAGACCGGGGAGCACGGAGAGGTAGAACCAGCCGAGGAAGGCGAACGCGACGACCTGGAAGATCGAGTTGACGGCGACCAGTACGGCGGCGGCCTCCCTGTCGCCACAGGCGAGGTCGTTCCAGATGATGACCATGGCGATGCACCGGGCGAGCCCGACGATGATGAGGCCGGTGCGGTACTCCGGCAGGTCGGGCAGGAACACCCAGGCGAGCGTGAACATGAGCGCCGGCCCGAGGATCCAGTTGAGGAACAGGGAGGTGAGGAGCATCCGGCGGTCGTGGGTGACGGTGTCGAGCCGGTCGTAGCGCACCTTGGCGAGCACCGGGTACATCATCACGAGCAGCCCGACGGCGATGGGGAGCGAGACGCCGTCGATCGACACCGCGGCGAGGGCTTCGCCGAGCCCGGGGACGAGGCGCCCGAGCAGGAGTCCGGCGACCATGGCGAGCCCGATCCACAGGGGGAGGTGCCGGTCGAGGGTGGACAGGCGCGCCGCGACGGGTGCGTCGGGGACGGTGCGGGTGTCGGTGGACATGGAGGGCCTTTCATCGACGATCGTCGATACGAACTGTGTCAGTCGTATCGACGTACGTCAATGCGATCGCGTGGCGTGCCTAGACTCGCCTTCATGGCGACGCACGACACCCCAGCGGACGGTCTCGTGAGAGCGGCGGTGGTGCAGGCGGCACCCGCCTCCTCCGGCGAGAACGCGGCGGGCGACCCGCCTCGGGGCACGGAGACCTGCTGCCCGGCGTCGACGGCCACGCTGCCGGACGCCGACCGGGCCGCCGCACTCGCGGACGTCTTCAAGGCCCTCGCCGATCCCACGCGCGTCCGGCTGCTCGGCTACGTCGCCTCGGCGGAGGGCGGCACCGTGTGTGCCTGCCACCTGCCCGACGAGCTCGGGATCAGCCAGCCCACCCTCTCCCACCACCTCAAGAAGCTCGTCGCGGCAGGGCTCCTCGCCCGGGAGCAGCGGGGGAGATGGGCGCACTACACCGTGATACCCGCCGCGCTCGAGCGGGCCCGGAGGTTCCTCGGCTCGGCCACGGGCGCCTGAGCGTCGCTCACGCGTTCGGGCCGCGGCTCGTCACGAGGCGGTGCTGCACTCGGCGCAGAGGCCGAAGATCTCGAGGGTGTGGGAGACGTCGGTGAAGCCGTGGGCGGAGGCCATGCGTTCCGCCCACCGCTCCGCGTCGGGCTCCTCGACCTCCACCGTGCGGCCGCACTCGCGGCACACGAGATGGTGGTGGTGGTCCTCCGACGCGCACAGCCGGTAGCGGGCCTCGCCGTCCTCCGCGCGGATCATGTCGACGGCGCCCGTCTCGGCCATGAGGCCGAGGGTGCGGTAGACGGTCGCGAGCCCCACGCGCTCGCCGGCCTCCCGCAACGTGAGGTGGAGGTCCTGGGCCGAGACGAAGTCGGCGGTGCGGCGGAGCGCCGCCTCGACGGCACGACGCTGCCGGGTGGTGCGGGGTCCGGACTCGGTCATCGCGGCGTGTCTCCTCTCCTGGCCCGCCTCGTCGGCGGGCCGTGGCTCTGCCCCACCCTAGGAGGCTCGCCGCGCCTGCGGGGCACGGGCCGTGCGCGTCGAGTCGAGGGCGGGCCGCTGAGGAGGGTGCGACCGGCGTGGGCGCCGATGCGGGAGGACGAGACTCGACCGGTGGGAGGTGTGCGGGAGGACGGCGACGCGGGCGCCCCGGTCAGGGCGCCCGGCGTCTCACCTCGGCTCGAACGGGCGGGGCGTCCCCACCTCGGCCGCGGACTCGTGCGTGGGCGCGTGGCCCGGTCCGTGCCCGTGGTCGCCGCACTGCTCGATGGGGCCGTGCTCGTCGTAGTGGTCGCCGTGGGGGGAGTGGAGGTGGCCGTCGTGGACGTAGTCGACGTGGTCCTCGTGGAGGACGGGCAGGTGCTCGCAGTCCGGCATGCCGTGGACGTGCGGGTGGTCGTGGGCGTGTTCGTGGCCGGGCGCGCGCCGCAGGCGACGCCCGCGTACGGCACCGAGCGCCGTGTCCGCCGACGCGAGCACCGCGTACACGATCACGGCGAGGACGACGATCGTGCCGCCCGAGGGGGTGTCGAGCTGGAACGACGCGACGACCCCGACGACGCTGCACACGAGTCCGATCGCGACCGCGATGCCCATCGCCGACGCGAAGCTCCGCGCGACGACCTGCGCGGCCGCGTTCGGCACGATCATGAGCGCCGCGATGAGGAGAAGACCCACGACCCGCATCGATACGACGACCGTGATCGCAGTGAGCACGGCGAGCGTGACGTTGAGGGCGAGGACGGGCAGCCCCGACGCGCGGGCGAACTCCGGGTCGTTCGCGACGGCGAACAGCCGCGGACGCAGGAACCACGTGACGATCGCGACGGCGATCGCGAGCCCCGCGAACACGACGACGTCGGAGTCCTTCGTCGTCGAGATCGCGCCGAAGAGGTACGCGGGGATGCTCTTGCCGCCCGAAGGGGCGCGACTCATGAGGACGACGCCGAGGCTGATGCCGCCGTAGAACAGGATCGCGAGCGCGGTGTCGCCGGTCGTCGTGCCGCGCGCCCGCATGAGCTCGATCGCGACGGCCGCGGCGACGGCGAGTGCGAGCGCGGTCCACACCGGCTGGGTGCCCGTGACGGCGCCGAGGGCGACGCCCGCGAACGCGACGTGGCCCATGCCGTCGCCGATGAGCGTGAGGCGCCGCTGCATGAGGAAGATGCCCACCATCGGCGCCGCCGCCCCGATGAACACTGCGGCGAGCAGCGCACGCTGCATGAACTCGTACGTGAGGAAGTGGAGCATCAGGCCCTTCCTGGAGCGGGGACGTCCCCGGTGATGCGGCCGGTGTCGACCGTGACGACGCGGGTGAGCAGCGAGGCGAGGGGGTCGATCTCGTGCGTGACGACGACGAGGGTCACCCCGCGCTCGACGAGGCGGCCGAGCACCTCGGCGAGGACGACCTGGTTGGCGGCGTCGACGCCGGCGGTGGGCTCGTCCATGACGAGCACCTCCGGGCCGGCGGCGAGGGCGCGGGCGATGAGGACGCGCCGCTGCTGCCCGCCGGAGAGGTCGGCGACCTCGCGGTGGACCGCGTCACCGAGACCGACGACGGCGAGACATTCGGCGATGACCGCCCGATCCGCGCGGCCCGGGCGTCCGAGGAGGCCGAGGCGCGGCAGGCGGCCGCTCGCGACGACCTCCCCGGCCGTCGCCCGTACCGTCGCCGACACGGTGTGTCGCTGCGGCACGTAGCCGAGGAGGTGACGCTGCCGGAACCGGTCGGCCGGGGTGCCGAAGAGGCGCACCTGCCCGCCGAGGTGGTCGTTGAGGCCGAGAACGCCCTTGACGAGCGTCGACTTGCCGCTGCCGTTCGGGCCGACGACGGCGACGCGTTCGCCGGGGCGGATCGCCAGGGTCGCGCCCGTGACGACCGGCCGGTGCCGGTATCCGAACGAGGCGTCGACGAGGTCGATCACCGGCGTGTCCGCCGGGCGGGGCCCGCGAGGTGGGGCAGCGGTCATGAACATCCCTGTCCGGTGCGGAGGGTGGCGAGGTTGGAGCGCATGAGGCCGAGGTAGTCCGTTCCGTCCTTCGTGAGGCCTTCGATGGGGTCGAGCACGGCGGTGCGGGCGCCCGTCTCCCGTGCGACCGTCTCGGCGACCGCCGGGCTCGTGAGCGTCTCGGCGTAGATCGTGCTCACGTCGTGCTTGCGGACGTAGTCGGCGACGGCCGCGAGCCGGGCCGGGTCGGGCTCGGACTCGGGGGACAGGCCGCTGATCGCCGCCTGCGTCAGACCGTACCGCGCCGCGAGGTACCCGAACGCCGCGTGTCCGGTGACGAGGGTCGTGCTGCGGCACTTCTCGAGGCCCTTCTCGTACTCGGCGTCGACGGCCTCGAGATCACGGCGCAGGTCGGCGAGGTTGGCCTCGTACGTCGCCTTGCCCTCCGGGTCGACCTGCGACAGCCGCTCGGTGAGCGCCGCCGCGACCGCCTCGTACCGCACCGGGTCGAGCCAGAAGTGCGGATCCACCGTGCCGTGGTCGTGGCTGTGCCCCTCGTGCCCCTTCTCCTCGCCCTCGTGTCCCTCGCCCTCGTGTGCGTGGTCGTGCCCCTCGTGGCCCTCTTCGTGGCCCTCCTCGTGCGCGTGCTCGTCGCCGTGCGCGTGGTCGTGGCCGTCGCCGCCGAGGTCGGCGACCGGCTCGGGGACGGGCGCGTCGAGCTGGGCGACGGTCGCGACGTCGAAGGCCTTGTCGGGGTTCTCGGCCGCGACGGCGTCGTCGAGCGCGGGCTGCATGCCCTTCTCGTGGACGGCGAGGTCCGCGTCGGCGACGGCGGCGACGTCCTTGGGGGTGAGCTCCGCGTCGTGCGGCTCCCCGCCGGGGCGGGTGAGGTTGGTGACGTGGATGCGGTCGCCACCGATGCGCTCGGCGGCGTACTGGAGGGGGTAGAACCCGACGACGACGGAGGGCTTGCCGTCGGTGCCGCCCGTGCCGCTCTTCTCCGGGGAGGGGGCACCGCACGCGCCGAGGAGGGCGCAGACGGTGAGAGCGGCGGTGGGGGCGGCGGTACGGCGGAAGGTCATGGGACGAGACAACCCGCAATTGGGAATGATTGTCAAATCAATGCCGGGGGAGGCTCGGGGCCGAAGAGTGAGCGTCCGTGGGCCACAGTCGGGCCCGCCACCGCACGCGCCGTGACGCACCGGCGAGGGCCGCCGCGCGAACGCTCTCGGCGTCCCGGCCCGCCGCCTCTGCGGTCTCGGCGGTCGGGGCATCCACCGGGGGCCGGTACCGCCCCGCTTCGACGGCGGCGACGAGCCGGTCGAGCCCTGCGCGGGCCTCGTCGTGCAGGTCTTCGGCGTAGGTCGCGGCGTTCGCCCGGACGGTGGCGTCGGGGACGGTGGGGAGGCCGAGGTCGGTGAGAGCGGCGGTGAGCCGACGCCAGTGCTCGTCGATCTCCTCGGCGGGCGAGGATGCGGCATGCAGACGGCGTCGGTGCCGGGCGCTCGCGAGGGCTGCCGGGGCCGCGAGGGCGGCGAGGAGGACCAGAGCGACGAGGGCCGCGGCGGCGAGGCGCCCGAGGAGGTCGTCTGCGGGGCGAGGGGAACCCGCGGGTGTGCCCGGTGCGGTCGAAGGGGTCGTCGAGGCGCCCGGCGAGGCCTTCGCGGCCGTGGGGTGCGCCGAGGTGGGGGTGGCCGAGGGCCTCGGTCTCGCGGTGGGCCGACCCGTCGGCGTGGCGCCCGTGCGGGTCGCGGGCGTCGGCTCGAACCGCGTCCAGCCGAGACCGGGCAGGTACAGCTCCGGCCAGGCGTGGGCGTCGTCGGCACGCACGACACGAGAGTCCCCGTCGGGCGTCCCGGGGAGGAACCCCGTGGCGAGACGCGCGGGGATGCCCTGTGCCCGGGCCAGGAGGATCATCGTCGTCGCGAAATGCGTGCAGTAGCCCGTGCGGGTGTGGAGGAACGTCTCGATCGGGTCGACGCTCTGCGGCTCGGGCAGGTCGAGGGAGTACGTGAACCGGTCCTCGTCCCGCAGCCACGCCTCGATCGCCTCGGCGCGCTCGCGGTCGGTGCGTGCCCCACGCGTCGCCTCCTCGGCCGCCTCCCACACCTCCGGTCGGACCGTCGTGGCGTCGAGCTCGTCGACGAGGTCGGGGGTGCGGCGGCCGCCGTCGTCCGCCGTCGTGCGGGGCACGGCGAGGTATGTCATCTCGTAGTGGCGGGGGCGGCGGTCGACGACGAGCATGCCGGTGACCGGGTCCTGACCCCATCGAGACCCGGTGACGGTGCCGCCGACGAGGGGCGCGGGGGCGGCGAGGTAGGGCGGGTCGAGGCGCGTCTCGGTGACGGTGAGGGTGCGCTCGGCGGCGGGCACGGTGAGGCCGGGCGGATAGGGCAGGGTCGGTGACGTCGTCGGGACGGCCGCCGCGGTCGCGGGCAGCCATCGCGCGCCGTCGTACTCCGACGTGACGGCGATGCGCAGGGGAGGCGGGGTCGGATCGGTCGTGCGGTAGCGGAGGACCGGCGTCGGGTCGTCGTCGCGCAGGTCGGTGAGGAGATCGGGCGCGGGGGTGAAGCCGACCTGGGCGAGGTCGCGTGACGCCCCACCGCCGAGGTGGTCGAGGATCGGGTGGCGGTGGTGGGGGAGGAGCGCCGCGCCGCCCGTCGCGAGGAGGAGGGCGCCACCGGTGACGACGGCCGTGACGCCGACCCGGCGCGCCCGCGTCGCCGTCCTGGCATCGCGACCGGCCGAGGGGGACCCGATGGTCGTCGGGGTGGGACGACGTGGCGGGCTCGGTTCGAGCAGGAGGAGCCCCACGAGGGCGAGGGCGGGGACGACGAACGCCGGCCACGGGGACGGCTCCCCACTCACCGCGACGACGACGAGCGCGGGCAGGACGACGGGGACGACCGCGAGGAGCGGGCGGCGCAGCGTCACGGCGAGCGTGTCGGTGAGGAGTGCGAGGAGCCCGAGGCCTGCGGCGAACGCGAACGCGACGCCCACCGTGCCGGGCGCGGGGGGAGGGCTCGTCGCGATGGTGAGGGTCGCGTCGTCGAGGAGGGCGCCTGCACGCTCGACCGTCGCCGGGGTGGGGACGGCGCGGAAAAGGGCCGCACCGTCGCCGAACGCGGCCGTGAGGACGCCGGCGAGGACGAGGGCTTGCACGAACGGAGTCGCCACACGGGACCACTGACGCACGAGTGACCCCGTGAGCACGAGGGCGACGAAGACCAGAAGGAGTGGGGTGCGCCACGGCGCCGAGGTGAACTGCGTCGCGATCGGTGCGGCGGAGGCCCACAGGGCGACGGCGACGAGCGCGGAGGCCGCCACTCCGGATCGCGCCACGAGATCGACCCCCGACACCGCGACGGACCGGGGCGTCGGGATGCGGTCACCGCGTGGTGCCTCGGCGGGGAGCCGACGCCCCGCGGATGCGGCCGCGCTCCCGTTCGTCGCCGTCATCGCAGCCACCCGCCGACGCGTGCGTCCTCCAGCGGGGCGAGGGCTTGCCGCCACGCCTCCGCGTGGGGCGTGCGCTCGGACACGACGACGACGTGGGCTCCTGCTGCGCGCAGTCCGGCGACGACCCGGGCGGTGGCGGCCTCGTCACCGTCCTCGAGAGGGGGTGCGGTCGTCGGGCGACGGCGGAGGCCCGGACCCCGCTCGGCCGCGCCGTCGCGTGACGTGACGCCCCGAGCCCCGCCCGACCCCGCGGTCGCGACAGAGGAGTCGGCGACGACGACGACCGTGGCAGCAGTTCCCGGCGCGAGTGTGTCGAGCGACGAGCAGATCCCGTCGGAGGCATGGCTCCCCGTGACCTGGAGGACCCAGCCCGCGTGGTCGAGGACGGTCCGGGCGGAGACATCCCTCGCCCGCCGCGGTGAACCGCTCTGCTCCGGTCCCGTCGTCTCCTGCCCTTCCGGCGTGGGGGAGGCCGGCGGGGCGGTTCGTCGTCCACGGCCGGGTGGACGGGTCGGGGCGAGGGCGAGCGCCCGCAGGCAGGCGTCGCGGCCGACGCCGAGCACCCGACCGACCTCCGCCTCGGCGGAGCTCGCATCGCCTGCCGTGGGACCGGGCCGAAGCGCCCCGGCGCGGGAGGTCCCGGCGGCGCTCGTCCCGGCCGCGATGTCCGCGACGCTCCCCTCGGATCGGCGTGCCGTCGGTGTCGCGGGGCCCGCGGCGACGGACGTGGGGCCGGGACCGGCGACGACGAGGGAGACGTCGGCCCCGGCCTCGTCGCAGGCGACGACGACCGAGGCGAGCAGGTCGATCCCCCATTCGAAGCGGGCGGGGTGTCGACCGTCGGCAAGCCAGGGGTCGAGGACGAGCGTGACGTGGAGCCGACCCTCGGGCTCCTCCTGCCGCACCATGAGCTCCCCGCGGTGGGCGCTCATCGGCCAGTGGATGCGTCGCAGGTCGTCGCCCGGGCTGTAGGGGCGGGCGGAGGCGGGGACGCCACCGGCAGGTGTTGCCGCGGCGGAGAGGACGGCGGAGCCGGGCCGCGTCGACACCGCGGCTCCCGGGAGGGCGTCGAGGTCGTGGAGACGGGGGGCCACGAGGACGTCCGTGGGGGTGCCGACGACGCTCGCCGTCCGGGCGAGGCACAGGGGGTCGACGACGTCGATCGTCGCAGGTGGGATGCGATGCAGTCCCCGTCTGGTGGGCCTCAGTCTCAGGGTGAGGTCCAAAGTTTCGGTCGGGCCGAGATCGTCGTCGACGAGGACGGACGAGCAGGGTGTGCCGCCCGTGAGGGCCGGCGGGATCGCCACCGAGATCGGGTGTGTCCGTGTGGGGCGGTGTGCGGTGACGGCAAGCGCGAGCGTGGTGCTGCGGCCGACGGACGTGGTGCCGGGCGACGGACGGACCTCGACCTCGACGCCAGGTCGACACAGGGTGACACTCAGGGCGGCGCAGGCGACGAGACCGAGCGCGAACAGGCCCCACCGCGTGAGGTCGGGGACGCCGAGGAGAGGGCCGCCGACGGCGAGGGCCAGCCCGCCGCCGAGGAGGGCGGAGCCGCGTCCCGTGAGACGGGGCCGCATGCTCAGGGCCTCACACGCGCCGCCGCGGCCCGCACCGCCCGCGCGCCGGGTTCCGTCGTCCCCCCCGCGCGCTCTGCGGGCACGACGCGGTGGGCGAGGACGGGCACGAGGAGGGCCTGGACGTCGTCGGGCAGGACGTGGTCGCGGCCGTCGAGGGCGGCCCTCGCCCGCGCGGCGCGGACGAGGTGGAGCCCCGCCCGGGGAGAGGCGCCGAGGCGGAGGTCGGGGGAGGTGCGGGTCGCCTCGAGGAGGGCGACGACGTAGCGGCGGACCTCCGCGGAGACGTGGACGTCCTCGATCGCCACGATCGCCGCGGCGACCTCGTCGGGCTTCGTCACGGCCGGTGCGGCCACGGCCGTCGACGCGGCAGACCGGTCGGCGAGCATCGCCACCTCGGCGTCGGGGTCGGGATAGCCCATCGACACCCGCGCCATGAACCGATCCCGCTGCGCCTCGGGGAGGGGGTAGGTGCCGGCCATCTCGAGGGGGTTCTGCGTGGCGACGACGACGAAGGGGCGACCGAGGGCATAGGTGCGGCCGTCGACGCTCACCTGCCCTTCCTCCATGCACTCGAGCACGGCCGACTGCGCCCGCGGGGTCGCGCGGTTGATCTCGTCGCACACGACGACCGTCGAGAAGATCGCGCCGGGGCGGAAGTGGAACTCGCGGGTCTCGGGGTCGAAGACGCTCACCCCGGTGATGTCGCTCGGCATGAGGTCGGGGGTGAACTGGATGCGGCGCATGGGGGCGCCGATCGCCGCGGAGAGGGCCTTGGCGAGGGTCGTCTTGCCGACGCCGGGGACGTCCTCGACGAGAAGGTGTCCTCCGGCGAGGAGGACGGTGACGGCGATCTCGGCGACCTCGTGCTTGCCCGCGATGACGTCGTCGACGGCCGCGACGATCTCCCGGCCGAGCCGCCGTGCCCGGTCGAGGGCCTCGGTGGGGTGGGAGGTCGAGAAGGGGCTTCGAGGGTCCACGGGGAGTCTCGTCTCTGTCGTCGCCGGGGCGGGGTGGTGCGCAGGTCGTGCCGTCCCCTCCTCCGATGGTGCCCCACTTTCCTCCCCACTTCGCTCCACGACGGTCCCGGCCGTGTCCCGCCGGGTCGAGGGGAGGCGCCGCGACCTGGGCTTTCGTCGGGGAGGCCGCGGAGATGTCCGGACGGGTCCCGCAGGGGCCGGTGACGCCCTGCCCGCGCCCCCCCACCTCACACCAACCCCGTTGACCTGCACGGATGTCGACATCGGAGGGGACCCGGCGCGTCGCAGGCTATTTCCGTGGGGCACAGTGGAGTAAAGTGGAGGGCCAGGGAACGAATCGGCGCGACGGGCGAACGGGAGGTGCCAGATGTTTCTCGGCACCCACACCCCTCGCCTCGACGACAAGGGCCGGTTGATCCTGCCCGCGAAGTTCCGCGACAAGCTCGCCGGCGGCCTCGTCGTCACCCGCGGGCAGGAGCGGTGCCTCTACGTCTTCCCCATGGACGAGTTCGTCCGTGTCGCCGACGACCTCCGTGCCGCGCCCGTCACGAGCAAGGCCGTCCGCGACTACCTTCGCGTGTTCCTCTCCGGTGCCTCCGACGAGATCCCCGACAAGCAGGGCCGGGTGACGATCCCGCCGGCGCTGCGTCAGTACGCCGGGCTCGACCGCGAGTGCACCGTCATCGGCGCGGGATCCCGCGTCGAGGTGTGGGACACCGCGGCCTGGAACGCCTACCTCGAGTCCACCGAGCAGGCCTTCGCCGACCAGGCCGAGGAGGTGATCCCCGGACTGCTCTGATCCGCGTGCCGACCCGGCGCCTCCCTGGCGTCCGGTCTCCACCCCGCTCGCGCGTCGCCCCGAGGACTCTTCCCCGTCCGCGGGTCGAGGCGGCCGCCTCCCGAGATCCCTTCCCCGATCCCGGGCGGCACGAGAGGGTGGGGCCCCGACCTCAGGGCCCGCATCACGGCCGCCGTCCCCGCAGTTCCGTAGTCCTTCCTCCCGTTCCCGATCTCCCCACCCCGCCCGCGATTTCCCCTCCCGCCCCCCACGACGCGACGATCAGAAGAGGAGAGACGGCTGTGACGACCACCCCCGACCGTGGCCCCGCCCACGATCGACACGTGCCCGTGATGTGCGACCGCATCGTCGAGCTCCTCACGCCCGCGCTCGCCGACGGGGGAGTGGTCCTCGACACGACGCTCGGCATGGGTGGCCACGCGGAGGCGCTCCTCGAGGCGTGCCCCGCTGCGCGCCTCGTCGGCATCGACCGCGACACCGAGGCGCTCCGCCTCGCCGGGGAACGCCTCGCCCGGTTCGGCGACCGGTTCACGCCCGTCCACGCCGTCTACGACGAGATCCCCGAGGTGCTCGAGGAGATCGGCCTGGAGGAGGTCGAGGCGGTGCTCTTCGACCTCGGCGTCTCCTCGCTCCAGCTCGACGCGCTCGACCGCGGGTTCGCCTACCGCGCGGACGCCCCGCTCGACATGCGGATGGACCAGTCGGAGGGCCCCACGGCCGCGGACGTCCTCAACACGTACTCCCACGGTGACCTCGCGCGCATCCTCCGCGACTACGGCGAGGAGCGGTTCGCGGGACGGATCGCCTCCGCGATCGTGCGGGGGCGCGAGACGGAGCCGTGGGCACGTTCCGAACGGCTCGTCGATCTCCTACGATCGGTCGTACCCGCCGCCTCGCAGAGGTCCGGTGGCCACCCTGCCAAACGTACCTTCCAGGCCTTGCGCATCGAGGTCAACGCCGAACTGCGCGTTCTCGAACGCGCCGTGCCGGCCGCGATCGATGCTCTCGGGGTCGGTGGGCGTGTCGCTGTCCTCTCCTACCACTCCTTGGAGGACAGGATGGTCAAGAGAGTTCTGAGCGCCGGAAGCACGAGTTCCGCCCCGCCCGGGTTGCCCGTCGAGCTGCCCGAGCATCGGGCGTACCTCCAGCTCCTCACGCGGGGGGCCGAAGAACCCTCGGCGCAGGAGGTGGAGGCGAATCCACGGGCCGCCTCGGCGAAGTTGCGGGCGGCCACACGGATCCGTCGGGGGGATGCACGACCGGTGAGGACACGAGGGAGCAGACGATGAGCCAGATGCCAGCGACGACGGCCCTGCGGGCGCCGCGGCGGCCGGCCCCGGCGCGTCCGGAGCTCCGTGTGGTCCCCACCACCGCTCCCGTCAAGGCGCCGCCCCGAACTCTTCCGTTCGCCCTGTTCTGCTCGGTGATCCTCACGCTCGGGCTCTTCGCGCTCCTCTTCATCAACATGTCCCTCGCGCAGGGTGCCTACGAGCTCCACGACCTCCAGAAGCGCGTCGTGGGGCTCGACGAGGAGGAGCAGCAGCTGCGGGAGGAGCTCGCGACGCTCGAGTCGCCGAGCCACCTCGCGGAGGAGGCCCGCAAGATCGGCATGGTTCCGGGCACGGTGCCCGTGTTCCTCGACGTGTCCGACCGGTCGCTCACGGGCAGGCCCGTGCCGGCGCCCGGCCCGACGGACGTGCCGGGATCCGGCGCGGGAACGGCCGGGAGGAACTGACGTCGTGACGGTGCAGACGCGGCGGAGGGCGACCCCTCCCGGCGCGTCGGCAGCCGGCTCCCGTGATGCCGCCCGCGATGCTCGCGGTGCGGGGCGCGGCTCGGGCCGGGCCGGCGACGCCTCGACACGTGGTTCCCGCGACCCGGAGGAGCGTCGGGCCCGCGACGACGGCCGGGGGGACGCGTGCCCCGACGGCGGCCGTCGCGGCCGTCGCGGCGGTCGCGACGGGAGCGGGAGCACGAGCGGCGGCGGACGCGGTGGCGGTCGCTCCGACGGCCACGGAGGCGGCCGTGGCGGCGGCGGTCGTGGCGGCGGCGGTGGTCGCGGTGGCGACGGTGGCTCCTACCGTAGGGACGGGGCGGGTCGTCGCGGCGTGCTGCAGCGTCTGCGTCTCCCGGGGACGTCGTCGCGGCGTCCGACCGCGAAACGTCGCGTGCGCGTCCTCTTCGTCGTCACCCTCTTCGTCTTCACGCTCTTCGCCGCGCAGCTCGTCCGACTCCAGGTCGTCGACGCCGGACGGATCGCGGCCGAGGGTCTCGAGGTGCGCTCGGAGCGCACCGACCTGCCCGCCCGCCGCGGCGTCGTCCTCGACACGAACGGCGTCGTCCTCGCCTCGAGCGTGGAACGGCGCACCGTGCTCGTCGACCAGAACCTCGTGCCGCGGTACAGCGTCAAGGATCCGGAGACGAAGAAGCGGCGCACCGTCGGCGTCGACGGCGCGGCGGAGGCGATGGCCCCGCTCCTCGGCCTCTCCGTCGAGGACATGAGGTCGCGCCTCACCGGCACCGACCTCGGCGCCGTCGTCGCCCGACGTATCGAACCGACGGTGTGGCGCAAGATCGCCGCGCTCGAGATCCCCGGTGTCGCCTCCCAGACCGAGCAGGTGCGCACCTACCCCGGTGGGGAACCGGTCGCACCCCTCGTCGGCTGGGTCGGTCCCGACGGCACCGCGGCACACGCGGGCGGCGGGCTCGAGCATCTCCTCGACGCCTCCCTCATGGGCACCCCCGGCGAGGCCGTCCGCGAGATCAGCCGCGACAGCCGCGTCATCCCCCTCGGTCAGCAGACGATCAAGCCCGCAGTGCCGGGCAAGAACGTACGCCTCACGATCGACCAGGACCTCCAGTACGTCGCCTACGACGCGATCGCGAGGCAGGTGAAGGAACTCGACGCCGAGTCCGGCTACGCCGTCGTCCTCGACCGGCGGGGGCGCCTGCGCGCCGCGGCGCAGTACCCCGGGTTCGACCCCGACGACCGTTCGAAGGAGGGCCAGGTCTTCGGCAGTCTGCCGTTCCAGGACACCTTCGAACCGGGCTCCACCGCCAAGGTCATGTCGATCGGCGCCGCGCTCGCCGAGGGCAAGACGAACCCGACGACGCTCTACGAGGTCCCCAACCGGCTGCAGCGCTCCGATCCCAAGCCGTTCAAGGACAGCCACGAACACGGCACACTCGACCTCACGACCGCTGGGATCGTGGCCCAGTCGAGCAACATCGGCACCCTCCTCATCGGCGAGCAGATGCCGAAGGCCACCCTCGAGTCCTACTACCGCAAGTTCGGGGTGGGCGAGAAGACGGCCGTCGGCTTCCCCGGCGAGAGTGCCGGCATCTTCGCGCCGTCGTCGCAGTGGAACGAGACCCAGTGGTACACCCTCATGTTCGGTCAGGGCGTCGCGATGACGGCCGTGCAGGACGCGGGCGTGTTCCAGGCCATCGCGAACAAGGGCGTACGCATCTCCCCGACGCTCGTCGAGGGCACGTACGACGAGGGTGGCCGGTTCACCGCCGCTCCCGCCCCGGACCCGGTGCGGGTTCTGCCGCCCGAGGCGTCCGAGCAGATGAGCCGCATGCTCGAGACGGTCGTGAGCGAGAGCGGCACCGCGCAGACCGCCGCGATCCCCGGCGTCCGCATCGCCGGTAAGACCGGGACGGCGCAGGACCTGGCCAAGGGCGGGTTCGTCTCGAGCTTCATCGGTTACGCGCCGGCGGAGAACCCGCAGTACGTCGTCGCCGTCATCGTCAACCGCCCGGGCAAGGGCAAACCGATCTATGGCGGCACCGTCGCCGGCCCGGTGTTCCGGGACATCATGTCCTTCGCGCTCAAGAAGGCGGGGGCCCGGCCCGGCCGGGTCGTCCCGCAGCACTACCCGCTCGACAAGTTCGAGCTCGAGAACGGCATCCCCGAGCAGGGGCCGCGCCCCGGCGCGATCCGTCCTCCGGGCGCCCCGATCGGGGGCCGCACCCCGACGTCCACCTCCGACGCGAAGCCGCTGACCACGACGCCGACGGGCTCCGGGTCCGACGGGGCCGACGGGGCCGGGGCGTCGACGACGACACCCACGCGGCGTGATGCGGAGCGGTCCTCGACCTCGACCCCCGGGTCGTCGTCCGGTTCCTCCTCGGATCCGGCGGGAAGGTAGTTTCGGCCGTGATGACTGCACCCTCGCGCCCCCAGCACCTCGCGCCCACGCCGCTCTCCGACCTCGTGTCCGACGACGTGCGGATCGTCGGCGACGCCGAGTCCGTCGAGGTCACCGGCGCGTCCCTCGACAACCGTCGCGTCGTGCCCGGCGACCTCTACGCCGCGCTGCCCGGCGCGCACGTCCACGGCGCCCTGTTCGCCGCCGCCGCGGTGGACTCCGGAGCCCGCGCCGTCCTCACCGACGAGGCAGGGCTCGCCCTGCTCCGCGACGCGGGCCCCCTGCCCGTGCCGGTGATCCTCGCCGACGACCCGCGGGCAGTGCTCGGCGAGATCTCCGCGCGCATCTACGACCGCCCCGCCGAGCGGCTGCGCACGGTCGGCATCACGGGCACGAACGGCAAGACGACGACGGCCTACCTCCTGGACGGCGCCCTCCGCGCCCTCGGCCGCACCACCGGCCTCGTCGGCACGATCGAGATCCGCGTCGGCGAGAGCCGCGTCGACGCCGTGCGCACCACCCCGGAGTCCTGCGACCTCCAGGCCCTCCTCGCCGTCATGGCCGAGCGTGACGTCACCGACCTCACGATGGAGGTGAGCAGCCACGCCCTCGCCCTCCACCGTGTCGACGGGGTCGTCTACGACGTCGCCTGCTTCACCAACCTCAGTCAGGACCACCTCGACTTCCACCGCACGATGGAGGCGTACTACGAGGCCAAGGCCTCGCTGTTCACGCCGGAGCGGGCGCGTCACGGTGTCGTCTGCGTCGACGACGACTGGGGGCGGCGCCTCGCCGCCGAGACGACGATCCCCGTCGTCACCGTCGCGAACTCGGCCGATCGTCGCGCGGACTGGGTGATCGCGTCCCGCCCGGGCGAGTCGAAGTTCACGCTCACGCCGTCGGGTGCCCTCGTCGCCGACGGGGCCCGTGCCCTCCACCTCGCCTCGCCGCTGCCGGGCGACTTCAACCGGACGAACACGGCCGTCGCCGCCCTCGCCCTCCTGACCCTCGGTACGAGCTCCGAGGACGCCGAACGTGGCCTCGCCGGCGACATGCACGTCCCCGGCCGGGCGGAGACCGTCGATCTCGGGCCGGACGCGCCGCGCGCGATCGTCGACTTCGCCCACACGCCCGACGCCGTCGCCTCCGTCCTCGCCGCCCTGCGGCCCGGCACGGAGGGGCCCCTCGTCGCCGTCCTCGGCGCCGGTGGCGAGCGCGACCCCGGCAAGCGTCCCCACATGGGCGCCGCCGCCGCCCGGTACGCCGACCACGTCGTCGTCACCGACGACAACCCCCGCCACGAGGACCCCGCGGAGATCCGCGCCGCCGTCCTCGCCGGCGCCACCGCGGCCCTCGAGGACGCGCGCGACTCCCGCGGAGAGGCCCTCGCCCGCGACGCCGTCGAGGTCGCCGGCCGCGAGAACGCCCTCGTCACGGCGCTCGGCCTCGCCGGGCCGACCGGCACCGTCGCCGTCCTCGGCAAGGGCCACGAGACCGGTCAGCAGATCGGCGACGTCGTCCACCCCTACGACGACCGCTCCGCCCTCACCCGCGCCTGGCAGCGTCGCCCGGCCCCCACCTCCGACCCTGCAGGAGAGCACGCATGATCCCCCTGACGCTGCGGCGCCTCGCCGAGATCACGGGAGGTGACCTCCTCGACCCCGCGAGCGGCGACGTCCTCGTCGACGGCCCCGTCGTCACCGACTCCCGTGAGGCGGGGCCGGGGTCGCTCTACGTCGCCCGCGTCGGTGAGCACGCGGACGGCCACGTCTACGTGCCCGCCGCGAAGGAGAAGGGCGCCGTCGCCGCCCTCGTCACGACGCCCGTCGAGCAGCTCCCGGCCGTCCTCGTCGACGACGTCCAGGAGGCGTTCGCCGCCCTCGCCCGCGAGGTCGTGCGTACCCGCGTGGCGGACGGTCTCCGCGTCGTCGGCATCACCGGCTCCTCGGGCAAGACGAGCACGAAGGACCTCCTCGCCCACGTCCTCTCCGGGCACGGCGAGACCGTCGCGACGATCGGGTCGCTCAACTCCGAGGTCGGCGTCCCGCTCACCCTGTGCCGGGTGACGCCGACGACGGCGATGCTCGTCGTCGAGATGGGCGCCCGCGGCATCGGCCACGTCGCCTACCTCACCGACATGGCGCCGCCCCACGTCGGCATCGTCCTCAACGTCGGCACCGCCCACCTCGGCGAGTTCGGCTCGCGGGAGGCGATCGCCCGGGCCAAGTCCGAGCTCGTCGCCGCCCTCACCCCCGAGGGGCTCGCCGTGCTCAACGCCGACGACGACCTCGTGCGCGGCATGACGGGCGCGACGCCCGCCCGCGTGTGCCTCACCGGCCGCTCGACGGACGCCGACGTGCGCGCCGACGACATCCACCTCGACGCGCTCGGTGCGCCGTCGTTCACCCTTCACGTCCCCGGCGCGGACGGCGCGGGGGAGCGCTCCCTGCCCGTCCACCTCGCCCTCCTCGGCGAACACCAGGTCGACAACGCCCTCGCCGTCGTCGCCGCCGCCCTCGAGCTCGGCATGACGCCCGAGGCGATCGTCGAACGGCTCGAGAGCGCCGCCCCCGCGAGCCGCTGGCGCATGGAGCGTCACGTCCGCGCCGACGGGGTCGTCGTCGTCAACGACGCCTACAACGCCAACCCCGACTCGATGTCCGCCGCGCTCCGCACCCTCGCCCGGATGGAGTGCGCGGGCCGCCGCGTCGCCGTCCTCGGCGCGATGTACGAGCTCGGTCCCGACTCCGCAGACGAGCACCGCCGCATGGGCGCCCTCGCCGCCGAACTCGGCGTCGACGTCGTCGTGGCCGTGGGGGAGGACGCCCGCGTGATCGCCGACGGCGCCACCCGGGCCACGGCCGGGGACGCCCCCGAGATCCACCACGTCGACACGCTCGACGCCGCCGAGTCGCTCCTCGACGAGCGCCTCGGCCACGGCGACGTCGTGTTGCTCAAGTCGAGTCGAGACGCCGGTCTCCGCCTGCTCGGCGACCGTCTCATCGCGCAGGAGGACCGTTCATGAAGCCCGTGCTCGCCGCGACCGGCCTCGCACTCCTCATCGCGCTCTTCGGGACGCCGCTCTACATCAAGTTCCTCGTCAAGCGCGGGTACGGCCAGTTCATCCGCGACGACGGCCCGACGACCCACCACACCAAGCGGGGCACCCCGACCATGGGCGGCGCGGTCATCATCGCCGCGACCGTCCTCGGCTACTTCCTCGCCCACCTCGTCACCGTGACGCCGCTGTCGACGAGCGCGTTGCTCGTCATGGGGCTCATGGTCGGGCTCGGGCTCGTCGGATTCGCCGACGACTTCATCAAGATCAGCAAGGCCCGCAGCCTCGGGTTGCGTTCCGGTCAGAAGCTCGTCGGTCAGTTCGGCGTCGGCACGATCTTCGCCGTGCTCAGCCTCACGCTCCACGACGAGCGCGGGGTGAGTCCCGCCTCGGGCCGGATCTCGTTCCTCCACGACCTCCCGATCGACCTCTTCGTGTTCGGGCCGATCATCGGGTATCTGCTCTTCATCCTCTGGATCAACCTGCTCATCGCGGGAACGAGCAACGGCGTCAACCTCACCGACGGTCTCGACGGCCTCGCGACGGGCGCGACCGTCCTCGTGAGCGGCGCGTTCATCCTCATCGGCATCTGGCAGTTCAACCAGCGGTGCGCGCGTGCCGGCGCCAACCCCGCGCTCTGCTACCAGACGCCCCACCCCCTCGACCTCGCGATCTTCGCCGGGGCCCTCATGGGGGCCTGCGTCGGGTTCCTCTGGTGGAACGCCTCGCCGGCGAAGATCTTCATGGGCGACACCGGCTCCCTCGCCCTCGGCGGTGCGCTCGCCGGCCTCGCGATCACGACCCGCACCGAGCTGCTCATGGTCATCCTCGGTGGGCTGTTCGTCATCATCACGCTGTCGGTCATCATCCAGGTCGCCTCGTTCAAGATGACGGGCAAGCGCGTGTTCCGCATGGCGCCGCTGCAGCACCACTTCGAACTCAAGGGCTGGAACGAGGTGACGATCGTCATCCGGTTCTGGATCATCGCCGGCATGTGCGTCGGCCTCGCCCTCGCCCTCTTCTACACGCCGTGGATCGTCATCGGAGGTACCGTGTGAGCGCCCAGACCAGCCCCGTCCCCGGCTCGGACGCTCCCGAACCCAACGGTGTCGTCGAACCCACCGGTGTCGTGCGGTGTGGCGGTGAGCCCGCCGGCCGCCGCGGCCCCCTCGACCACGCCGGCGCCGACTGGGCCGGACTGCGGGTCCTCGTCACGGGCCTCGGCGTGAGCGGATTCGCCGCCGCCGACGCCCTCCTCGAACGCGGCGCGCTCGTCCGTGCCGTCGACTCCGGCTCCTCCGAGGCGCTCACCGAGCGGTGCCGCATCCTCGAGGTCCTCGGCGCCGACCTCGTCCTCGGCGAGGACGCCGCCACCGCGCTCGCCGACGACCACGACCGCCTCCTGCAGGGGATCGACCTGGTCGTCACCTCGCCCGGCTGGCGGCCCACGACTCCGCTGTTCGTCGCCGCCGACGCCTGGGGCATCCCCGTGTGGGGCGAGGTCGAACTCGCCTGGCGGATGCGCCCCGAGGGTGCCGCGCCGTGGGTGACGATCACCGGCACCAACGGCAAGACCACGACGGTGCAGATGCTCCACTCGATCTTCACCGCCGCCGGGCTCCGCTCCCGCGCCGTCGGCAACGTCGGCACCCCGATCATGGAGGCCGTGCTCGACCCCGAGCCCTACGACGTCCTCGCCGTCGAACTCTCGAGCTTCCAGCTCCACTGGCAGAACTCCGTCTCGCCGGTCGCCTCCGTCTGCCTCAACCTCGCCCCCGACCACATCGACTGGCACGGCTCCTACGAGGAGTACGTCGCCGCCAAGGGACGCGTCTACGCGAACACCCACGTCGCGTGCGTCTACAACGTCGAGGACGCGGCCACCGAGAAGCTCGTCGAGGACGCCGACGTCGTCGAGGGCTGCCGCGCCGTCGGCTTCACGCTCGGCACACCCGGTCTCTCGATGGTCGGGGTCGTCGAGGACGTCCTCGCCGACCGCGCATTCGTCGAGGAACGCCGCACCGCGGCCGCCGAACTCGGCACCGTCGCCGACCTCCAGCGGGGGAGCATCACGCCCCCGAGGCACGTCGTCGCGAACGCCCTCGCCGCCGCCGCCCTCGCCCGTGCCGTGGGCGTCGAACCCGTCGCAGTCCGCGACGGTCTGCGCGTGTTCACGCCCGAGGCACACCGCATCGCCGAGGTCGCCCGCTCCGGCGACATCACGTGGATCGACGACTCCAAGGCGACGAACCCGCACGCCGCCACCGCGTCCCTCCAGGCCTTCGACCCCGTCGTGTGGATCGCCGGCGGCCTGCTCAAGGGGGCCGACGTCGACGACCTCGTCCGCGACAACGCCCACCGGCTCCGCGGCGCGGTCCTCCTCGGACGCGACCGGGCCCGCCTCGCCGAGGCGCTCGCCCGACACGCGCCGGAGGTCCCCGTCGTCGACGTGGAGCAGACCGACACTGGGGCGATGACGCGCATCGTCGCCGAGGCCGCGGCGCTCGCCCGACCAGGCGACGTCGTCCTCCTCGCCCCGGCCGCCGCCTCGATGGACATGTTCCGCAACTACGAGGTGCGCGGCGAGGAGTTCGCCGCCGCCGTCCACGCCCACCTCGGGCACTGACACCCCCGCCACCGCCGCCCGTGCGACGACGCGTGGGCCGCGACGGCGCACGACCGGCACGTCGCCCGCGGCGCGCACGGTGGACACGACCCCTCGAAGGAGGCCCCGGTGAGCACCTCGACCCGCCGCCCGACGACATCGGCGGCCTCGCGCTACGCCCGCGGCGAGACGGGTGGCGGCGCCCCGCCGGACCCGCACCCCTTCTGGGTCGGCCTCGAGTCGCCTCTGTCGACGTACTACCTCCTCATCGCGGTCATCTCGAGCCTCACGCTCATCGGCCTCGTCGTCGTCCTCTCGTCCTCCTCCGTCACCTCCCTCAAGGCCGGCAACCCCGCCTACAGCCTCTTCATGAAGCAGGCGCAGTTCGCCGTCCTCGGCACCGTCGGGGCGTTCGTCGCCTCCCGGCTGCCCGTGAGCGCGTGGAAGAAGCTCGCGTTCCCGATCTTCTGCGTCGCGGTATTCCTCCAACTCCTCGTCCACACGCCCGTCGGCGTCGAGGTCAACGGCAACCGCAACTGGATCCAGCTCCCCGGGATGCAGCTCCAACCCTCGGAGATCGGCAAGTTCGCGCTCGTCCTCTGCATCGCCCTCGGCCTCGCGACCAAGCGACGCCGCCTCCACGAGTGGCAGCACGTCGTCGTCCCCGCCCTCGTGCCGTTCGGGGCGATCATCGTCGGGCTCACCCTCCTCGGACGCGACCTCGGCACCGCGCTCATCCTCCTCGCGATCATCGCGGGGCTGCTCTGGGCCGCGGGCGTCTCGTGGAAGCTGTTCGTCGCCGCCGGGGGTCTCTTCGGCGCGCTCGCCGCCGTCATGGTCCTCGTGAGCGGCAACCGCATGTCGCGCATCGACCAGTGGCTCAACTGCACCGACGTCCACCAGTGCTGGCAGACGCGCCACGGCCAGTTCGCCCTCGCCGACGGCGGGATCCTCGGCCGCGGCCTCGGCAACAGCGTCGAGAAGTGGCTGTGGCTGCCCGAGCCGCAGAACGACTTCATCTACGCGATCATCGGCGAGGAGCTCGGCCTCTGGGGGGCGCTCCTCGTCCTCGCCCTCTACGCCCTCCTCGCCCTCGCCTGCTACCGCATCGTCATGCAGAGCGACGACCAGTTCGTCCGCCTCGCGACGACCGGCGTCATGGTGTGGATCCTCGTCCAGGCGATGATCAACATCGGCTCCGTCATCGGGCTCCTGCCCGTCATCGGCGTGCCGCTGCCGCTCGTCTCCTACGGCGGGTCGGCGCTCGTGACGAACCTCGGCGCGCTCGGCATGGTCATCTCCTTCGCCCGCAGCGAACCTGCCTGCCGCCGCGCCCTCGCCGTCCGGCCCGTCGCCTGGCGCCGCTCCCTCGAGACCGTCCATCTGCCCGGCCTCACCCGCCGCCGCCTCGCCCCCGTGCCCGCCACCTCCGACGAGCCCCCCGTGACCTCCGCCCGGACGAGAACGACCCGCCGGGCCCGCCCCACGCCCCCGACCCGAAAGGACAAGTGATGCGTTCCGTCGTCCTCGCCGGAGGAGGGTCGGCCGGCCACGTGTCCCCGCTCCTCGCGCTCGCCGACCGTCTCCGCGCCCGCCACCCCGAGGCCACGATCACGGCCCTCGGCACGGTGGCCGGGCTCGAGTCCCGCCTCGTGCCCGCCCGCGGCTACACGCTCGAGACGCTCCCCAAGGTGACGTTCCCGCGCCGCCTCGACGCCGCAGCGTTCTCGCTGCCCGCCCGCCTCGCCCGAGCGGTGAGGGCCGCCGACCGTGTCGTGGCGGGCGCCGACGTCGTCGTCGGGTTCGGTGGCTACGTCGCGAGCCCGGCCTACCTCGCCGCCCGTCGCCGTGGCATCCCGATCGTCGTCCACGAGCAGAACGCGCGCCCCGGCCTCGCCAACCGTCTCGGAGCCTCCCTCTCCCGGCACGTCGGCGTGACGTTCCCCGACACCCCGCTGCCGCACGCCACGGTCGTCGGCATGCCGCTGCGGCGCGAGATCGCCGACCTCGACCGCGCCGCCCTCCGCGGGGATGCCCTCGCGCACTACGGCCTCGACCCGCAGCGTCCCACGCTCCTCGTCACCGGTGGGTCGCTCGGCGCGCAACGTCTCAACACCGTCCTCGGCGAGACCGCCCCCGCACTCCTCCACGCCGGGATCCAGGTCGTCCACCTGTGCGGCCGCGGCAAGGACGTCGACCTCTCCGGCGTCGCGGGGGAGCACACCGACGGCGGTGTCGTCGCCGAGTCCGGCGCCCGCTACGTCGTCCGCCAGTACGCAGACCGCATGGAGCTCGCCTACGCCGCCGCCGACCTCGTCGTCTGCCGCTCCGGCGCGAACACCGTCTGCGAACTCACCGCCGTCGGGCTGCCCGCGATATTCGTGCCGCTGCCCATCGGCAACGGCGAGCAGCGCGTCAACGCGACCCAGGTCGTGGACGCGGGCGGCGCCCGCATCGTCGACGACGCCTCGTTCACGCCCGACGTCGTCCGCACCCGGGTGCTGCCCCTCCTCACCGACACCGAGCGCCTGACGCAGATGGCGGCCGCGTCCGCCTCCTGCGGCGAACGCGACGCGGACGACCGCCTCGCCGACCTCGTCGAGGCAGCCGTCGCCGACAGGAAGGGGCGCTGACATGAGCGACGCCCGCCCCACCCGGCGGCCCTTCACCCCGCGCTTCGACGTCGACGCGGTCGTCCCGCCCGCCGCGGAGCTCGGCCACGTCCACGTCCTCGCCGCCGGCGGCGCGGGCATGTCTGCGGTCGTCCGGCTCCTCCTCGACGCCGGCCTCGAGGTCTCCGGCTCCGACGCCCGCGACTCGGCCGTCCTCGACGCCCTCCGCACCCAGGGCGCGACGATCCACGTCGGCCACGACGCCGCGTACGTCGCGGACGCCGACACGCTGGTGGTGTCCTCCGCCGTCCGTGACGACAACGTCGAACTCGTCGCCGCCCGCGCCGCCGGGCTGCGGGTCCTCCACCGGTCCCAGGCCCTCGCAAGCCTCATGGCCGGTCGTCGACGCGTCGCCGTCGCCGGTGCGAACGGCAAGACGACGACGACCGCGATGCTCACCTCCGCGCTCCTCACCGCGGGAGCCGACCCCTCGTTCGCGATCGGTGGCGAACTCGTCGGACCCGAGGTCAACGCCCGGCTCGGCGAGGGCGACGCGTTCGTCGTCGAGGCCGACGAGAGCGACGGGTCGTTCCTCGTCTACCACCCGGACGTCGCCGTCGTCACCAACGTCCAGCCCGACCACCTCGACTTCTACGGAACCTTCGAGGGGGTCCGCGCCGCCTACGGCCTCTTCGCCGAGAGCATCGGCACGGCCCACCCGGAGGGATCCGCCGACGCGGTCGCAGGTCTCGTCGTCACCTCCGCCGACGACGAGGGTGCTCGACGCCTCGCCGAGGAGCGTCGCCGCGCCGGTGCCCGGGTCCTCACGTTCGGCACCGGGGAGGACGCCGACCTCCGCCTCGTCGACGTCGTCGGGGAGGGACTGCGCGGTCGCGCCCGTCTCGTCGTCCGCGACGCCGCGCGCGGCGTCGACGCCCCGCACGGACAGGCGCTCGCCGACCTCGACGGCCGCACCCTCGAGGTCGCCATGCCGGGCACCCACAACCTCCTCGACGCCGCCGCGGCGCTCCTCGCCGCGTGCATCGGCCTCGACGCCGACCCGACCGCCGTGCTCGCCGGCCTCGCCGACTACCGGGGCACACGCCGCCGGTTCGAGGCCAAGGGTGAGGTCGGGGGAGTGCGGGTCGTCGACGACTACGCCCACAACCCCGCCAAGGTCGAGGCTGTCGTCGCCTCCGGGCGTCAGGTGTGTGCGCCGGGGCGACTCGTCGTCTGCTTCCAACCCCACCTCTACAGCCGCACCCGCGACTTCGCGCCCCAGTTCGCCGCCGGGCTCGCCCGCGCCGACGTCCTCGTGCTCCTCGACGTCTACGGCGCGCGTGAGGACCCGATGCCCGGTGTGAGCTCCGCCCTCGTCTCCGACGAGGTGCGGCGCCTCTCCGCCGAGGAGGACCACCACTGCGAGGTCCACGACGTCGTCGGCCTCGACGCGGCGGCCGAGACCCTCTCCGGTCTCGTCCGCCCGGGCGACCTCGTCCTCACCGTCGGTGCCGGATCGGTGACGACCGTCGGTCCCGTCCTCCTCCACGCCCTGGAGGCCCGGGCGTGAGATCCGGCTCGACGACGGCCGGTGCCCCGCGCCGACCCCGTCCCACCCCGCGCCTGTGGGTGCCCCGGATCCCGGCCCGCGTGCTGGGGATCGTCGCCCTCGTCGTCGCCGTCCCCGGGCTCCTCGCGGCGGTCCTGTGGCTCGCACCCTTCTTCCGGGTCTCGGAGGTCGACTACCGCACGACGCCCGACCGGGCGTCGGCGTTGGCCGCCTCGGCACCCGTCGAGAAGGGTCGACCTCTAGTCGAGGTCGATACCCGGGCGGTCCATGACGCGGTGCTCGCGAATCCCGTCTTCCGTGCCGCCGACGTGAGCCGCTCGTGGCCGTCCACCCTCGTCGTCGAGGCCACCCCGCGCACGCCCGTCGTCGCCCTGCAGGAGCGGGAGGCCCCGACGTTCCGCCTCGTCGACGCCGAGGGCGTGGCCTACGACTCCGTCGCCGAGGTGCCCGACGGTGTCCTCACGGCCCGCGCCGACGCACCCGAGGATCCGGGGGCGCTGCGCACGCTCGTCGCCTTCGTCGGCGCCCTCGACCCCGGGCTCCTGTCCCAGGTCCGCGACCTGAACGTCGACGACCGGGGGAGGCTCACCGCGTCCCTCTCTCGTGTCGAGATCGACTGGGGGACCGCCGAGGACAGCGCGCTCAAGGCCGCCGTCGTCCGTGACCTCGTCGGCCGGGCCGGGGTCGCCCGAGTCGACGTGTCCGTCCCGATGGAGCCGGTGACCTCGGCGACGCGGCGCTCGTCGCCCCCGACCTCGGGCGCGGCCCGGGAGACGTCCCGGGCGGGCGGCGACGCCTCCCGACCCTCGAGTCCTTCCTCGACGTCCTCGCCGACGCCGTCGCCGACCCGTTCCTGAGCCGCGGCGAACGACCGGCGGCCCTCGGCACCGCTCGACGTCAATCAGAGGTCAAGGGTTGGGAAAGTCGGGTCGAGATGGCAGGGTGGGCGGTCGAACGTCCATTACGATGAGTGCGGACAGCAGCGATCCCGCTGCGACTCGCCGGAAATCGGCGGGTGGGGGTGTGCCTGCGGTCCGACCTCATATCGTGGGGCCGATACGCCCGTCCGTACGGGCGTGCTCGACCCGCTCGACCGAAAGATCGTCTTCAGGAGAGGCCCCCGTCGTGGCAGCACCGCAGAACTACTTGGCCGTCATCAAGGTCGTCGGCATCGGCGGGGGCGGTGTCAACGCCATCAATCGGATGATCGAGGTCGGCCTCAAGGGCGTCGAGTTCATCGCGATCAACACCGACGCCCAGGCGCTCCTCATGAGCGACGCCGACCTCAAGCTCGACGTGGGCCGTGAGCTCACCCGTGGTCTCGGCGCCGGCGCCGACCCCGAGGTCGGCAAGAAGGCCGCCGAGGACCACGCGGAGGAGATCGAGGAGGCCCTCAAGGGCGCCGACATGGTCTTCGTCACCGCCGGTGAGGGTGGTGGCACCGGTACCGGTGGCGCGCCCGTCGTCGCCAAGATCGCCAAGGGTCTCGGCGCCCTGACGATCGGTGTCGTCACCCGCCCCTTCACGTTCGAGGGTCGTCGCCGCGCCAACCAGGCCGAGTCCGGCATCGGTGCGCTGCGCGAAGAGGTCGACACCCTCATCGTCATCCCCAACGACCGACTCCTGTCGATCAGCGACCGCGCGGTCTCCATGCTCGACGCCTTCCGCAGCGCCGACCAGGTGCTCCTCTCGGGTGTCCAGGGCATCACCGACCTCATCACGACGCCGGGTCTCATCAACCTCGACTTCGCCGACGTCAAGTCCGTCATGCAGGGCGCGGGGTCCGCGCTCATGGGCATCGGCTCGGCCCGCGGCGAGGACCGCGCGGTGCAGGCGGCCGAGCTCGCGATCAGCTCCCCGCTCCTCGAGGCGAGCATCGACGGTGCGCACGGCGTGCTCCTGTCGATCCAGGGTGGCAGCGACCTCGGTCTCTTCGAGATCAACGAGGCCGCGCGTCTCGTCCAGGAGGCGGCGCATCCCGAGGCCAACATCATCTTCGGTGCCGTCATCGACGACGCCCTCGGCGACGAGGTCCGCGTCACGGTCATCGCGGCCGGGTTCGACGGTGGCAGCCCGCAGCGTCGCACCGACGAGAACCCCCGCCAGGCCGGTCAGCAGCAGCGTCCGCCGCAGATGCCGCAGGGGCGTCCGACCTCGATGCCGGGCATGGGTCAGGCGGCCTCGCAGCAGTCGCCGATGCCGCAGCAGCACCCGCATGGTGGCATGCCCCAGCAGGGCGGCATGTCGCAGCCGGTGATGCCGCGTCAGGGCCAGGTGCCCCACCAGCAGCAGGAGCAGGCGCAGGAGCGTCGCCCGATGCCGCAGCAGGTCCAGCCGGCCGGTGTGCAGCCGTCGCTCGACCCGATGTCGCAGCGTCAGGCCCCGCCGCGTCAGCAGATGCCGCAGCAGCAGCCGGTCCAGCCCCAGCGTCCGCAGCAGCCGCAGCACCAGCACCAGCAGCCGCAGCACCAGCAGCAGCCGCCGACACAGATGCCGCAGCAGCCGGGTCGCCCGCCGCGCACGGTGACGTTCGACGAGGGCGACGACCTCGACGTGCCCGACTTCCTCAAGTAAGACCCGGCTCCTCGTGTTCGCGTGGCGTGCGCAGGTGGGACCTCTCCCCGAGACGGGGGAGCCCACGGCGCACGCCACGCGCATGTCCGGGCACGGTGGGGACATGCAGCCGACGCGTGTCGCCGACTGGGGGTTCACCCGCGCCGACGACGGTGGGGTCTCCACCGGCGACTTCGCCGGGCTCAACCTCGGCGGTCACGTCGGTGACGACCCGGCGGCGGTCGAGGAGAACCGCACCCGTCTCGCGCGTGCCGTGGGCGTCGACCGGGAGCACCTGCTCTTCATGGCGCAGGTGCACGGGTCCGACGTCGCGGTCGTTCGTGGCCCGTGGGAGGGCGACCCGCCGGAGGTCGACGCGATCGTCACCGACCGGCCCGGCCTCGCTCTCGCCGTCCTCGTCGCCGACTGCACCCCGATCCTCCTCGCCGACCCGGAGGCCGGCGTCGTCGGTGCCGTCCACGCCGGTCGTCCCGGCCTCGACGCCGGTGTCGTCGACGCCGCCGTCGAGGCCGCCCGCGACCTCGGGGCACACGCCCTGCGCGCCGCCGTCGGTCCGAGCGTCTGTGGTCGCTGCTACGAGGTGCCGGCCGAGATGCGCGACGAGGTCGCGGCACGTCATCCCGTGGCGGCCACGGTCTCCTGGACCGGCACGGCCGCGCTCGACGTCGCCGCCGGGGTCGTCGCCCGACTCCACGCCCTCGACGTCCCCCTCACGTGGGTGCCGGGGTGCACGCGGGAGGATCCACGTTTCTACAGCTACCGCCGGGCGTCCCGCACGGGGCGCTTCGCCGGCGTCGTCACGACGAGGGAGGGCATCGATGGCTGACGCGCCGCAGGACGGGACCGCGCCGCTCGCGGAGGGCGACGCGGAACGCACACGCCGTCGCGCCGAGCTCGCCGAGGCCCTCGAACGGACTCGCGAGCGTATCGCCGTCACCGGCGCCGAGCCGACGCTCGTCGTCGTGACGAAGTTCTTCCCCGCCGCCGACGCCGCGGCGCTCGTCGACCTGGGCATCACCGACATCGGCGAGAACCGCGACCAGGAGGCCGCGGCCAAGGTCGCCGAGCTCGAGGAGACCGGGCACCGTCCGGCGCGGGTCCACTTCATCGGGCAGCTCCAGAGCAACAAGGCCGCATCCGTCGCCCGGTACGCCGATGTCGTTCAGTCCGTGGACCGGGTGAAGATCGTCACCGCGCTCGAGAAGGGTGCGCGGGCGGCGGAGCGTCGTCTCGACGTCCTCCTCCAGGTCGACCTCGCGGGAGACGACGAGGGTCGCGGCGGGGTCCTCCCCGACGCGTTGCCCGCCCTCGCCGAACGGGTCGCGGGCAGTGACGTCCTCGACCTGCGCGGCGTCATGGCCGTGGCGCCTCTCGGTGGCGACCCCGACGCGGCGTTCGCCCGTCTCGCGGATCTCCACGAGCGTCTACTGCGGGACCATCCGGAGGCGACGTGGCGGTCGGCGGGCATGAGCGGCGACCTCGAGGCGGCGCTGGTGCACGGGGCGACCCACGTGCGTGTCGGGTCGGCAATCCTGGGTGCCCGACCACGAGCCCGATAACGTGGGTCCGAGGACTTCGCCCCGTGGTCGTCCCGGACACCCACGTCGTCGTATCGTGCGGGGACGGCCGAGGGTGAGGTCGACGATCCACGACGAGCACGACACACGGCAGGTGGGAGCACACTGATGGCGGGAGCACTGCGCAAGGCCTGGGTCTACCTCGGTCTGGCCGACGAGGACGACCGCGACGTGCGCTACGAGGACGAGTACGAGGACCGGGAGGTCCACATGCGCCGTCACGAGGACGAGCGCGACGACGACCGCGTCGACGCCGAGCCCGTGCGTGCCGAGCGGTCGGAGCGCGTCGAGTCCCGCGAGCCCGTCCGTGAGGTGTTGCCCCAGGAACGTCGGCCCCTCGTCCGCGAGGGCGAGGGTGAGGATGCGGGTAGCGTGGTCCCCGTCGCCCGCGAACGCCGCGGGTCGAGCGTCGCCCTCGCTCCCGTCGAGGAGCGCCGCACCGCGGAAGTCACTCCGTTTCCGCGCCGTACCCCCGTGAGTGAGGTCGTGAAGGACGTGGACGTGACGGGTGTGCACCGGATCTGCACGATCCACCCGCGGACGTACAACGAGGCCAAGAAGATCGGTGAGACGTTCCGCGAGGGCACCCCGATCATCATGAACCTCTCAGATCTCGACGACGCGGACGCCAAGCGTCTCGTCGACTTCGCCGCGGGTCTCGTGTTCGGTCTCCAGGGTGCGATCGAACGGGTGACGAACAAGGTGTTCCTGCTGTCCCCGGTGAATCTCGAGGTCACGACGGGGGAGGGCGAGGGCTCTCGCGCTCGTCGCAGCGTGTTCAACCAGAGCTGACAGGACATACTCGGTCCATGCAGCTGTTGTTCTCGCTCGTCTCCGCCCTGCTCAACCTCTACCTCATCGTGCTCATCATCCGGATGGTGCTCGACTGGATCCAGGTGTTCGCCCGTGACTGGCGTCCGCGGGGTGTCGTCCTCGTGTTCGCCAACCTCATCTACGGGCTCACGGACCCGCCGCTCAACGCGCTGCGTCGGCTCATCCCGCCGCTGCGTCTCGGCACCGTCGCGCTCGACGTGGGTTTCATCCTTCTCTTCCTCGCAGTCTCGATTCTTGGCAACGTGTTCGCGCAAATGGCCGTCACGGCCGCCTGAAAAGCGGCGAGAATGTCGCCATGACGAACGTCCGAATTCATGGACGACAGGCGTCCGACCTGGACGATCGAATCATAGAAAGGGCCTCTCACCTGCGGCGTTCCTGTGGATGACGGGTCGGCCGATCACCGTTCTTGGGGTTACTCTGATGACGGATATGACGGCGCGACAAAAGGGTTCGACATGGCTCTCACTCCTGAGGACGTCCTGAACAAGCACTTCACGGCGACGCAGTTCAGGCGCGGATACGACGAGCAGGAGGTCGACGACTTCCTCGACGAGGTCGTCGTCGAGCTGCGCCGCCTCGCCGGCGAGAACGCGGATCTCCGGCGTCACGCGTCCGTCGCCGCCGGCGCCCAGGGGGGATCCGCGGGCGCTGCGGCGGTCGAGGACGTCGCCGTCACCGAGGCCGCCCTCGCGGAGGCCCAGGAGCGTGCGGCGCGTGCCGAGATCGAGGCGCGTGAGCGCATCGCCGCCGCCGTCGAGCAGGCCGAGCGGGCCGAGCGGGAGTCGCAGGAGCGCATCGAGGCCGCCCGTGTCCGGGCCCGTGAGATCGAGGAGTCGGCCGAGTCGGCCGAGTCGGCCGACTCACCGGAGTCCTCGGACGCCCCCGTCGCCCCCGTTGCCGGCGTCTCCTCGTCGTCGGTCTCCGCACCCGCGGACGCCGCCGGGGTCATCGCCCTCGCGCAGAAGGTGCACGACGAGTACGTCGACCAGGGGCGCCAGGAGCACGACCGTCTCGTGTCGGAGGGCACGTCCCGCCGTGACGAGCTCGTCGCCGAGGGGCAGGCGCGTCACACGGAGCTCGTCGAGTCCGGTCAGGCCCGTCACGACGAACTCGTGAGCAAGGGACAGGCGCGGCACGACGAACTCGTCTCCACCGGCGAGGCGCGCCACACCGAGCTGGTCGAGACGGCGCAGTCGCAGCACGACGAGCTGCTGCGCACGGGTCAGGCCGAGCACGACCGTCTCGTCACCGAGGCGCGCTCGACGGCCGAGGAGCTCGTCGGGGAGGCGGAGACGCGTCGCGAGCAGGTCCTCGGCGAGCTCGAGCGTCGCCGTGGCGCCTACGACGCGAAGATCGGCGAGCTCTCGACGTACGAGGAGCGGTACCGCTCCGCGCTCACGTCGCTCATCGAGTCGCACCTGCACAGCCTCGTCGGCGACGGCGAGGTCAAGCCCGGGCCGATGCCCGACGCATCCGTGGACGAGCCGTATGACGCCGACCGGGCGGAGTCCTTCGACGGCGGCGACGCCCCCGTCGAGGAGCACGAGGAGCACGAGGAGCACGGGGAGTCCGTGGCACACCACGGCTGAGCGACGCCGGTGCGTCGCCCGTGTGAACGGGGACGCCGGACGAGGTGGGGGTGGGCCGCGGGCCCGCCCCCATCTCGCGTCGTGGGGAGCGTCGTCGAGGCGTGCGCGAACGTGCCGCCGGGTGCGGCTACCGTGGGGGGTGGCAGCGTGGGCGTCCGTCGTGGCCCCGCCTGCACCTCACCCCGGGCCACGCCGAGCGTGGCGTGACCGCACGAGACGGAGCGTCGCCGATTTCCCCCACCCCCACCTCCACCACCCCCGCCGCCGGGTCCCGCGTGTTGTCGCGGCCGAGGCTCACGGCGACGATGCTCGTCCTCGCCGCGGCCGTGTGGGCGCTCGACCAGGCGACCAAGCAGTGGGCCCTCGGGCGGTTCACCCCGGGGGAGGCCGAACCGTTCCTGGGGCGGTTGTTGCAGTTCACCCTCGTGTTCAACCCGGGGGCGGCGTTCTCGATGGGGACGGCGTTCACGCCCGTCATCACGGTGATCATGGCCGCGGTCGGGATCGGGCTGCTCGTCGCGTCGACGCGGGTGGGGTCGCGGTGGTGGGCGATGTCGGCCGGGTTCCTCCTCGGCGGCGCGCTCGGCAACCTCACCGACCGTCTGTTCCGGCCCCCGGGCTTCGCGCACGGTCACGTCGTCGACTTCCTCATGCTGCCGGACTTCCCGGTGTTCAACGTCGCGGACTCGTTCATCACGACCGCGGCGGTGTGCATCGTGCTCGCGGCGATCAAGGACATCCCGTTCGGCGGCCGTGCCGCCGACACGACGACGGAGGAGGGCGACCACCGTGGCTGACGTGCGCACGATGCCGGTGCCCGACGGTCTCGCGGGCGAGCGGGTCGACGCCGCCCTCGCGCGGCTGTTCGGGGTGTCCCGCACCAAGGCGGCGGACCTCGCCGCCGCCGGGGACGTGCTCCTCGACGGACGTACGGTGGGCAAGTCCGACCGACTCGTGCCGGGGGCGGTCCTCGAGGTCACGCTGCCCGACCCGAACCTTCCCCCCGGGCCGGAGGTGGTCGCGGAGCCCGTGCCGGGCATGGCGATCGTGCACGACGACGACGACATCGTCGTCGTCGACAAGCCCGTCGGGGTCGCGGCCCACCCGAGCGTCGGGTGGACGGGGCCGACCGTCGTCGGGGGGCTCGCGGCGGCGGGGTACCGCATCTCGACCTCCGGCGCGAGCGAGCGTCAGGGCATCGTGAGCCGCCTCGACGTCGGCACGAGCGGCCTCATGGTCGTCGCGAAGAGCGAGTACGCGTACATGATGCTCAAGCGCGCGTTCCGCAACCGGGAGGTCGACAAGACCTACCACGCCCTCGTGCAGGGGCTGCCCGACCCGGTCGTCGGCACGATCGACGCGCCCATCGGGCGGCACCCTGGCCACGAGTTCAAGTTCGCCGTCATGCGGGGCGGCAAGCCCAGCATCACGCACTACGAGGCGATCGAGGCGTTCCGGCACGCGAGCCTGCTCGAGGTCAAGCTCGAGACGGGGCGCACCCACCAGATCCGCGTGCACATGGCCGCGCTCAAGCATCCGTGCGTCGGCGACCCGCTGTACGGCGGCGACCCCGTCCTCGCGAAGCGCCTCGGGTTGGCACGGCAGTGGCTCCACGCGATGGCGCTCGGCCTCGTCCACCCCGGTACGGGGGAGTACGTGACGTTCGAGAGCACCTACCCGGACGACCTCGCCCACGCCCTCGACGTCGTCGCGGAGGGCTGAGGACGCCCGCCGCGTCCCGCCCCCGAGGGAGAGGTGCGGAGGGGCGAAGGGCTGTCGGCGTCCGGTCGTAGGATGCGGGGACGATGAGTGAGAACAGCCCGGCCCCCGGTGAAAACTTCGTCCACCTCCACTGCCACACCGAGTACTCGATGCTCGACGGTGCGGCCCGCATCGACGACCTCTTCGCCGAGTCCGCCCGCATGGGCATGCCGGCGATCGCGACGACCGACCACGGGTCGATCTTCGGCGCGT
Source organism: Mobilicoccus pelagius NBRC 104925 (assembly GCF_000247995.1). Classification (GTDB taxonomy): domain Bacteria; phylum Actinomycetota; class Actinomycetes; order Actinomycetales; family Dermatophilaceae; genus Mobilicoccus; species Mobilicoccus pelagius. Next base: position 5,034 of record NZ_BAFE01000030.1, on the reverse strand, counting down.
ACGAGTTCTGGAAGAAGGGGCAGAAGCACGGCGTCAAGCCGATCATCGGCATCGAGGGCTACCTCACGCCGGGCACGCACCGCACCGACAAGACGCGGGTGAAGTTCGGCGACGGTGGCCGCGACGACGTCTCCGGTTCTGGTGCCTACACGCACATGACGTTGTGGGCCGAGAACACCCCGGGCATGCACAACCTTTTCCGGTTGTGCTCGCTCGCGTCGCTGGAGGGCTATTACTTCAAGCCCCGCATGGACCGGGAGCTCCTCGAGACGTACGGCAAGGGCATCATCGCGACGACGGGCTGTCCGTCGGGCGAGATCCAGACGCGGCTGCGGCTCGGGCAGTACACCGAGGCCAAGCAGGCGGCGAGCGACTTCCGCGACATCTTCGGCGTCGACAACTTCTATTGCGAGCTCATGGATCACGGCCTCGACATCGAGCGCCGCGTGCAGAAGGACCTCCTGCGGCTCGCCAAGGAGCTCCGGCTCCCGCTCGTCGCGTCGAACGACCTTCACTACACGCGCCCGGAGGACGCGAAGGCGCACGCCGCGCTGCTCTGCGTCCAGTCGGGGTCGACGCTCATGGACCCGGGCCGGTTCAAGTTCGACGCCGACGACTTCTACCTCAAGAGCCCCCAGGAGATGCGTCACCTGTGGCGTGAGCTCCCCGAGGCCTGCGACAACACCCTCCTCATCGCCGAGCGCTGCAACATCGACTTCGTGGAGGGCGAGGGCCGCTACATGCCGCGCTTCCCCTGCCCGCCGGGGGAGGACGAGACGAGCTGGTTCCTCAAGGAGGTCGAGACGGGGCTGCACCAGCGGTTCCCCGAGGGTGTCCCCGACTACGCCCGCAAGCAGGCCGAGTACGAGGCCGAGGTCATCATCGGCAAGGGCTACCCGGGGTACTTCCTCGTCGTCGCCGACTTCATCAACTGGGCCAAGTCGCAGGGCATCCGTGTCGGGCCGGGCCGTGGCTCGGGTGCGGGGTCGATGTGCGCGTACGCGATGAAGATCACCGATCTGGACCCCATCCCGCACGGCCTCATCTTCGAGCGGTTCCTCAACCCCGAGCGCAAGTCGATGCCCGACTTCGACGTCGACTTCGACGAGCGTCGGCGCGGCGAGGTCATCAAGTACGTCACGGAGAAGTACGGCGAGGAGCGCGTGGCGCAGATCGTCACGTACGGCACGATCAAGGCCAAGCAGGCCCTCAAGGACGCGAGCCGCGTCATGGGCTTCCCCTTCGCGATGGGCGAGAAGCTCACGAAGGCGATGCCGCCGGACGTCATGGGCAAGGGCATCCCGCTCTCCGGCGTGTTCGACCCGGAGCACAAGCGGTACGCCGAGGCCGTCGACTTCCGCGCGATGCACGACGAGGACCCGCAGGCGCAGGAGATCGTCAAGACCGCGCTCGGCCTGGAGGGCCTCAAGCGTCAGTGGGGCGTGCACGCCGCCGGCGTCATCATGAGCAGCGAGCCGCTCATCGACGTCATCCCGATCATGCGGCGCGAGCAGGACGGGCAGGTCATCACGCAGTTCGACTACCCGACGTGCGAGACGCTCGGGCTCGTCAAGATGGACTTCCTCGGCCTGCGCAACCTCACGATCCTCGACGACGCGATCGACAACGTGCGCCTCAACCGGGGTGAGGAGATCGACCTCGACGCCCTGTCCAAGGACCTCACCGACCCCAAGACGTACGAGCTGCTCCAGCGGGGCGACACCCTCGGGGTGTTCCAGCTCGACGGCGGCGGCATGCGCGCGTTGCTGCGGCTCATGCAGCCGGACAACTTCGAGGACATCTCCGCGGCTCTCGCGCTCTACCGCCCGGGTCCGATGGGTGTCGACGCGCACACGAACTTCGCGCTCCGCAAGAACGGTCGGCAGGAGATCGTCCCGCTCGACCCGCGGCTCGAGGGCAAGCTCGAGCAGAAGATGATCGACGCGCTGGACCCGATCCTCGGCACGACCTATGGCCTGGTCATCTACCAGGAGCAGGTCATGGAGATCGCGCAGAAGCTTGCCGGGTACACCCTCGGCAACGCCGACCTGCTCCGCCGCGCCATGGGCAAGAAGAAGCGCGAGGTCCTCGACGCCCAGTTCGTCGACTTCGAGAGGGGCATGCTCGACAACGGGTTCTCCTCGGCGAGCGTCAAGGCCCTGTGGGACGTCCTCGTCCCGTTCTCCGACTACGCGTTCAACAAGGCGCACACGGCGGCCTACGGTCTCGTCTCCTACTGGACGGGCTACCTCAAGGCGAACTACCCGGCCGAGTACATGGCGGCACTCCTCACGAGCGTCGGCGACGACAAGGACAAGTCGGCGCTGTACCTCAACGAGTGCCGTCACATGCGCATCAAGGTGCTGCCGCCCGACGTGAACTCCTCGATCGGCCGGTTCGCCGCCGTCGGCGAGGACATCCGGTTCGGCATGGCCGCGATCCGCAACGTCGGACAGAACGTCGTGGACGCGATCGTCGCCGCGCGCGAGGAGAAGGGGGAGTTCGCGAGCTTCTCCGACTTCCTCTCCAAGGTGCCGGCCGTCGTGTGCAACAAGCGCACGATCGAGTCGCTCGTCAAGGCGGGCGCGTTCGACTCCCTCGGCCACCCGCGCGCCGGTCTCGTGCGGGTGCACGAGAGCTACGTCGACGCCCTCGTCGACATCAAGCGCAAGGAGGCGATCGGGCAGGACTCCCTCTTCGGGGCGTTCGGCTTCGGGGACGACGAGGACGACGACGCCACGGGCGGGCTCGACGGGTTGCCGCCGATCCCGCCGCAGGAGTGGGACAAGCACACCCTGCTCACGTACGAGCGGGAGATGCTCGGTCTCTACGTCTCGGACCACCCGTTGTTCGGCATCGAGCACATCCTCGCCCAGCACAGCGACACGTCGATCGCGTCGGTGTCGGCGTCGGTGGAGGAGGGCGGCCGTGCCGACGGGGCGACGGTGACGATCGCGGGTCTCATCACGGGTCTGCAGCTCAAACGCACGAAGAAGGGCGACCTGTGGGCGATCGTCACGGTGGAGGACCTCGAGGGTGCGGTGGAGTGCCTGTTCTTCCCGAGCACGTACATGACGGTGAGCACGATGCTCTCGACCGACACGGTGTGCGCGGTGCGGGGGCGCATCAACCGGCGTGAGGACCAGGTGTCGATCTACGCCCAGGAGCTCACGCTGCCCGACATCTCCGAGGGTCCGCGCGGCCCGGTGGTGCTGTCGATGCCGGCGGCGCGGGCGACGAACGGTCTCGCGCTCAAGCTGAAGAGCGTCCTGCACGAGCACCCGGGCGCCACCGAGGTGCACCTGCGTCTCACCCAGCCGGGCCGCAGCGTCGTCATGAGGCTCGACGACAACCTCCGCGTCACGGCCTCACCCGCGCTCTTCGGTGACCTCAAGGCCCTCCTCGGCGCCTCCTGCCTCGCCTGAGCGCGGGCCGCGACGGGTCTTTCCGCCGCGGCCCACTCCGGGCTCATGCCCTTCAGACGACGGTCTCGTAGAGCACGACGCGGCTCGGCCCGCCGGGGGCGTCCTCGTGGAGGCAGACGACGAGGTGACCGCGGTCGTCGGACACGACGAGTCGACACGTGCCCGGCGGGGAGGCGGGGGCGTCGGGGATCGACCTCCGGACCTGCTCCACGACCTCCTCGGCCGTGACGACCGCGCGGGCACGGCGCGCGTCGGCGCCGGGGGGATCTCCCAGGGGAAGGCGTAGACGGTGACGCCGACCCCGTCGCCGAACGCACCCTTCTCCTCGGCATGCGCGACGAGCGAGCCACCGTCGAGCGGGAAGCCCCAGTGATGCTGCAGCCGTGCGGTCGTCATCGCCCGTGACAGGCCGCGTACCGCCCATACCCCCGTGGTCGTGACGAGGACGGCGGTGCAGACGGCCAGAGCTGCGGCGAGGAGGCGTCTCGTGCGACGTGTTCCGGGGCGCCGCCGGCTGTCTCGGCTGTCTCGGCTGTCTCGGTCATCGGGCCCCCGTTCGCGGGCCGGATCCTCCGGTCCCGGAGCCGACGGTAGGTGCCCCTCCTCGTCCCCGCCTGGGAGATCACCGGGGAAGGCCCGGGACCCTGCAGCGGCTGCCCCTTCAGGCCTCCGCGAGGAGGGCCGAGGTGCGGGCGGCGTGGCCGGTGCGGCGGTGGGGACGCTGCCCCTCGCTGCCCCGAGGTGCCTCGCGGCGCGCCTCCCGGCGGGCGCGGTGCTCGGTGGCGGTGCGGGTGAGGCTCGGCATGTGGACTGCGCGGACATAGTGTGCCCAGTCGATCTCCCGCGCGTCGAGCGCGTCGAGGAACCCGGCGGCGTTCGCGCGGGCGAGGAGGGTGCGGGTCTCGGCGTCGTCGTAGCGGGTGTGGCTGCACGTGTACGGCTGGTAGATCCCCGCGTACTGCCGGAGGAGACCCAGCCCGCGGGCCGCCGTCGCGACTCGGCGACGGGCCCGGGGGAGCGTCGCGGCGGGAAGGACGTCGAGCGCTCGGCCGAGACGATCGACGACGTCGATGCGGCGCCCGGCCCACGCCTCGAGCGCGTCGGGGTCGAGGAACCGCCACGGACGCAGGCGGATCGGTGCACCGTCCCGGTCGACCCACGGGTGCTCCCGGAGGAACCCCTCGACGTGGCCCCGCAGCGTGTCGAGGGTCATCGGGTTGCTCACGCTCGTCCCCACCTGGAGGTACCGCGGGAGGGCGTCGTCGTGCGGCACGTGCGTCGCCGCGAGGATCGCGTCGACGACGAGGTCGACGGGGACGACGTCGAGGACGGCCTCGGGATATCCCGGGAACGCGACGAGCCGCCCCTTGGCGAACGCCGCGATGAGCGGGTCTGCCACCTTGAACCCGTCGATCCACCCCGGGAACGGATGCCGCAGGGCGCTCTCGATGATCGTCGGACGCAGGATCGTGAGGCGGTGTCCGGGGGCGGCCCACAGCTCTTCGGCGACGCGCTCGCCGAGCGACTTCGTCATCGTGTAGACGTCGGTCCATCCGAGCTCTCGGGCGCGCTCGCGGCCGAGGGCGCGCATCGTCGCGTCGGTCTGCGC
>NZ_BAFE01000031.1 GCF_000247995.1 Mobilicoccus pelagius NBRC 104925 | reverse complement strand
GGTGGACTGGTTGCGGTCTGTCGACGCTGACGGTGCGCCACGGGTGGTGGTGCGCCGCTACACAGGAGGGTTCCTGCACGGCAAGGCGTACCTGGTCGAAGACAGCGCGACACAAGCCGCGATCGCAGGGTCCTCGAACATGACGTTTGCGGGGTTGGCGTTGAACGCCGAACTGAACCTCGGCACCGGGGGCGGGACACCGTCGGCGGCGAAGGTCCATGAATGGTTCGAGGGGTTCTGGGCGGCCAGCGATCCATACGACCTGGCTGGCCTGTACGGGCGACTGTGGGACCCGCACACCCCGTGGATGATCTACCTGCGGATGCTGTGGGAGCTCTACGGGGCACACCTTGGTGAGGAAAGCCCCCACGTGAAGACTGGGCTCTCGTTGACCCGGTTCCAGGCCGACGGGGTGGCCCGGATGGAGCGGCTCCTGGACGAGCACGGGGGTGTGCTGGTCGCTGACGAGGTTGGCCTGGGTAAGACCTACCTGGCCGGTGAAGTGATCTTCCGGACCGCGAACCTGAACCGTCAACGGGTCCTGATCGTGGCGCCGGCAGCTTTGAAGACCTCGATGTGGGAGCCATTCCTGCAGGCTCATGACTTCTCCCGGTGGGTGAAGATCTACTCCTACGAAGAGGTTCGCAATCGTCTCGACCCCGGCCACCCAGGTCATCACTCATTCGCCCAGGAGATCGAGGACTACTCCCTTGTCGTGATCGACGAGGCGCACAACCTGCGGAACTCCTCGGCCCAACGGTCAGACGCGGTCGACCGAGTGATCACCGCAGGGTCTCAACCCAAGCAGGTCGTCCTGCTCACGGCGACCCCGGTGAACAACTCCCTCGCTGACCTGGAGACGTTGATCAAGTACTTCATCAGGGACGACGCCCGGTTCGCGACCTTGGGGATCCCCTCCATCCGGCAGTACATCAAGGACGCCCAGGCGATCGACCCGGCGAACCTGACCCCGGAGCACCTGTTCGACCTGATGGACCAGGTCGCGGTCCGTCGCACCCGCAAGTTCGTGAAGGAGCACTACACGAACGAGATGATCATCGGCCCGGACGGGAAACCCGCCACGATCAAGTTCCCCCAGCCGAAGGTGCGACGCATCGACTACGACCTCAACGAAGCAGGACTCGTCTTGATCGACGCGATGGTCTACGCCCTGGACGACCCGACCGACCCGCAGGCCCACACTTCCTGGGAAGACCGGTCCGTGGACCCGAACCGGCTCATGCTGGCCAGGTACATGTCCTCCAGGTACACCCTCGACCAGGACCTGTTGGAGTACCAGATCACCAACGCGGGGCTGCTCCGCTCTGGCCTGCTCAAACGGTTGGAATCCAGTCCCGACGCCCTCCACACGTCACTTGGCAGGATGGTCACATCCCACGAAGCGTTCCTCGCCGCCCTGAACAAGGGCTGGGTCCTGAAGGGGGAGGCGCTCAGCGAGTGGGTGTCGTCGGAGTCGGACGACCTGGACTCGTTCGTGGAAGCGTTCGACGACGAGAACGAGCAGGTCGAACCGGCAAGCGGGTACCACCTCACCGAACTGGAGGCCGACGTCCGGTCAGACATCAGCGTGCTCAGGCGGTTGCGAGACCTCGCTGCGGTCGCGATCGAGGGAACCGAACCGAAGGTCGAGGAGCTCATCTCCGAGCTCACCCAACTCGCCGAAGACGCGCGCCGTATCGACGCGCGCGGTGTCCCCCACCGGGACCGGCGCAAGGTCATCGTCTTCTCGGCGTTCACCGACACGATCATCCCGATCCACGAGGCTGTTGTGGCTGCGATCGGCGCAGCACCAGCCGGCTCGCCACTGGCCGACTACAAGGGCAGGGTCGCCCCGCCGATCATGGGCGCATACGCCAAGGTCCACGAACGTGGCGCATCCGGTGGCGTCGACCAGGGCGGCCGTGCCGCCACGATCGCCGGCTTCGCCCCGAAGACCGCAGGACCGAGGGGTGCCCAGGGTGAACCGACCGCGAGGGATGAGTACGACATCCTGTTCACCACCGACGTGCTCGCTGAGGGAGTCAACCTGCAGCAAGCAGGGCAGATGATCAATTACGACCTGCCGTGGAACCCCATGAGGATCGTTCAACGGCACGGCCGTGTCGACCGGATCGGCTCTCAGCACGACTACGTCAACCTTGGCTTGTTCTTCCCGGCTGAACGGCTCGACGACCTGCTCCGGCTCGAGGAGCGACTACAACGCAAGCTCGCCATCGCCGACGCCGCCGTTGGCGCAGGGGAGGTCCTCCCCGGCCGTGGCCCAGGGCACGAGGTCAACCTCACCGACGACCACGTCACCGACGAGTTCGAGAAACTCCTCGACACCGGCGGCTCTTCTGCGTCCTTGTCTGGTGAGGAATACCGGCGCCGCCTCTACGGGGCCTTCACGACCGACACGACCACGAAGGCAGACATCCTCGCCCTGCCCTACGGGTCGGGCAGCGGGTTCGAGAACCCCGCGGTCCATGGCAATGGCTACGTCTTCTGCATCCGCATCGGCGACAGCGACAAGCCTTGGTTCCGGTACGTCGCCGTCGACGACGACTGGGCCGTCACCACCAACGAGAACGGGGAGCCCCGGGTTTCTGGTGACACGCTCGTCTCCCTCCGCGTTGCCGACCCCGAAACCGCGGCCAGGCCACGTTGGTTGACCGATCACGTCTACGACCGCGCTTTCGACGCCTGGGAGGAGGCCCGCTCTCACGCCTACACCGCGTGGAACGAGCTCACTGACCCCAACGCGTTCCAGGCCGAGATGCCTCTTTCGTTCCGAGACGCCAACCAACTCGTCTTTCGCGCTGGCGGCTACCTCGGCCGCGACGCTCAGATCGCACTCGCCAACCGACTTCGCGCAGTCCCATCCGCCAAGGTCGCCCGTCAGATGCGAGGAGCCCTCAACGAAGGCCGCACCGACGAAGAACGCATCAAGCTCGTCACAGAGATCCTCGACGAAGCCGGGATCACCGCGCCGCCACCACGCCAACCGTTACCCGAGGTCGAGCTGCATGAGGTGCGGCTTGTGACCTGGATGGCCGTGCGAGGAACTCGCGAGGCTAGTTAGTCCCAGGGCGGCCGGCCCGCCGTGATGGTGAGATGGGTGGCCTTCAGCAGGTGGGATGGGTGCAACACGGCTGATCCGTCGAGGGAACCGCCGTACAACACCGGCGGAAAGTTCGCTTGGCTCTACAACGACGATTACGTCGATACTGAGGACGACTACCAGCATTCGAAGTGGCTGGCATTCATGGACCGGCGGCTGCGCCTCGCCCGTGAGCTACTCAAGCCGAGCGGCGCGATCATGGTTTCGATCGGTGATGACGAGCAGCATCGGTTGCGGATGTTGATGGAGCAGATCTTCGGCGTCACGAACCATGTCGCCCAGCTCGCGATCGAGATGTCCACAACTTCGGGGCCAAAAACGACGAACGCTCAGCAAGGCACCATCGTCAAGAACGTCGAGTATGTCCTGATTTACCGGAAGTCGCCCGCGTTCGACACTGAGGTTCGGCACACCCCGCTCTACGACAGCATCGATAAGTGGGATACCCACTACTCGCTGTGGCTCAACGACGACGGGACTACCGAGTCTGTCTACGACCGACTAGATCACGAACCCAGCATCCGTGAGGACATCGTGAACTTCCGACTGGTCAGCGAGAAGGGAAAGTCGAAAGGGAAGTTCATCGGGGCGAAGGGGATGGACGTCCTGCTCGCAGCGTCACAACCAGCAAGGGACTTCCTCCTTTACAACCTCGACAAGATTGGTCGCACTGACACGCCGCCCGTATCGGGGAGAGAAGTGTCTGTTCCTCCGGAGCGATGGGTTTGGCATGAGGCTGAGGGGCGGTCATATCGGCTCACAAAGTCCAAGACCGGCACGCTGTTGCAGATCTACACCCTCGATCGCAATTACCGGACGGCTGACGACGCTGACGGGCGCTTCGGTCGCACTGTCATTCGTGGCGACTTGTGGCGCGGATTCCACCAGGACATGGGCAACGTGTCGAAGGAAGGTGGTGTCGGCTTCGCCAACGGTAAGAAGCCGATTCGGCTCATAAAACAGCTCGTTAGGTGGGCGAACAACTCGCCCGACGCCGTTGTCCTCGACTTCTTCGCCGGCTCCGGCACGACCGCGCACGCCGTCGCCGCGATGAACGCGGGGGACGGCGGGCATCGTAGGGCGATCGTCGTCACGAACAACGAGCTGAGCAAGGCTGACCGACAAGCTGCTGTTGCTGCTGGCCACCGTGCGGGAGATCCCGAGTGGGAAGCGATGGGGGTGTTCGAGGCCAAGACGAAGCCGAGGCTCCTCAACGCCTTCGCAGAAACCTCGGCCAACGCGGAGTTCTTCGACCTCACCTACG
>NZ_BAFE01000032.1 GCF_000247995.1 Mobilicoccus pelagius NBRC 104925 | reverse complement strand
AGCCCGGATGTTTCATCGGGCTGGGGCGTCGGCGTAGCCGACGCCGTTGTCGTTCGATGGGGCTGATTTTGGCAGGTGAGTACGACAGTCGCCCGCCTGTCGCGGCGGGTGGGCGTCGTCTTCCACGAACGATGAAGGGGGGCGTGCTGGGCTCGTCGGGTCGGGTGGGGGTGCCGGTCAGGGTGGGGACAGCGCGGCGAGGTTGTCCCAGACGGTGGTGAACAGGACTGCCCAGGGGGCGGTCTTCTTCACGTGCAGGAGCCGTTGTCTGGCGGTCCGGGCGAGTGTCGCGGCGATCGTGAAGAGGCGGTGCCGCAGGGTTTTGGGTTCCCACCGGCGGGCTTCGTGACTGGTCAGAGCGAGCATGCCCATCCACGCCAGAAGGTCGTTCGCGATCTGAACGATCAGCAGCCACAACCGGTTCTGGTCGAAGCCCTGCAGCGGCAGGTTCGTCAAGCCCGTGTCCTTGGCGATGCGGATACGGTCCTCACAACGCGCCCGGCGGCGGTGACGTAACTCCAGCTCAGCCAGCTGTCCCCGGCTGGTGTTGGTGACGAACGCGGTCAACCGGTAGCCCTCGACATCCTCGAAGCGCAGTTGCGCGCCGGGGTGGGGCCGTTCGCGACGGACGATGACACGCATCCCTGGCGGGTACCCCTTCAACGCGATGAGATTCGTGAACTCGGCAACGTGCGCGCCCTCACGGATGGCGCCGTCGGCGTTGTAGGCCGCCTGCCACACATCCTCGGGCACCAGCCGGTACAGCTCGGGGGTGTTGGCGGGCAGGGTCCACCCGATGGAGTAGGACACCCCACGACGATCCAGGAAGGACAACAGCTCCCGGGTGCCGCCAGCGCCATCGGTCCTGATCAGAACCTTCTTACCCGGCCGGTGCGGGTTGATCACCGGCGTCGCGGCCAACGCCTGCTTGATGAGCGTCTCGTGATCGGTCGCGGTGTTGGACCCGGCGTTGCCCGGGCGCAGGAGCATCGCCAATGGTTCCCCGGTGCCCTGCGGGCCGTGGTCGATGAACGCGCACAAGGGGTGAAATCCGTAGCCGCGTTTGAACGTCGGCGCGGCCTGTTCCTTGTCCGAATGGGCCGTCACCAACGTGGCGTCTAGGTCGATGACCAGTGGATTCGCCGCCGAGGCGTCGTGGTTTGGGGCATTCGCGCCAGCCAGGCGCCACACGTGTGCCCGCGCGGCGGCGCGGGCCGCGGCGATGGCCTTCTCAACCTTGTCGATGTCACCAGCCAGCGCCGCGATCGTGCGGGAGATGGTCGCGTCCGAGGCGACCGGCCCGAACAGGCCCGGTTCGGCCCGCAACAACGCCGCGTCGCGACAGGCATCTCCACCCAGCGCCAAGGACATCGCCAGGTCCAGGAGCACCTTCGCCGGATCGTGCCTGGCCAGAGGCTTACGCCACAGCCCGAGGGCACGACTCAACGCGACATCCAGCCCGCTGACGCGAGCCGTGCGCGTCAGCAACGCCCCGCCCGCGTGCGCCACCGCCGGGACGCTCGCGGTGTCGACCCTGACCTGCGGGTAGAGCCCGCTACGCTTACTCACCTGAGAAGTGCCCTTCTGATCCTGCGGATATCGGCCTAGACAATCGACATCCTTGCAGGTCAAGGGCACTTCTCGCGTTCAGGGGTCACCCACCCCTATGAAATCTCCGGGC
>NZ_BAFE01000033.1 GCF_000247995.1 Mobilicoccus pelagius NBRC 104925 | reverse complement strand
GAGGCGCCGTTGTCGGTTCGTCACAACCGTGCCTTCGAGCGCGTCGCGCCGATGCTGTGGCTGCGCGCCGGGTCCCGTGGTCGCGTCATCTGCGACCTCGGCGAAGACGGCTGGGACGTGGCCGATTCCTACGGCGTGCTGGAGAACCTCGACCAGTCGGACGAGTTCGTCGCGGCGGTGAGTGCTCGTGAGGGCGTCGACATCGCGTTCGTCGTCACGGACGACGACAGCGCCTTCCAGATGGTGTGCCGCGAACTGCCGAGCGGGGTCGTCCCGGTTCGTCTGTACGAGTCGTACCTCCAGAACTTCGAGATCAACACGGGACGGAGCCTGTAAATGCGTTACACGCTGAAGGACCACCAGGCCGAGGCCGTCCGTGACGTGCTGCGGAACCTGGACCGTGCTCGCGACTCCTACCGTCGCTACGGCGCGCTCTCGCAGTTCTCACTGAGCGCCACGACAGGTGCTGGAAAGACCGTCATGGCCGCCGCTGTGATCGAATCGCTCTTCTTTGGCAACGACGAGTTCGACGTGGCCGGTGACCCGGGCGCCGTCGTGCTGTGGTTCTCGGACGACCCGGCGCTGAACGAGCAGTCGCGTGCGCGTATCCAGGCGGCGGCCAGCGAGCTCGACCATCGACTGCGGGTAGTGCCGACGACGTTCTCCGAGCCGGCCTTTCGGCCTGGCAACGTGTACTTCCTCAATACTCAGAAGCTGAGTAAGAACTCTCGCCTGGTCAAGGGTGCACCGGAAGCCAGCGGCGATGACACGCTGCCAGGTCTCGAGCCTCGCCCCGACGATGTTCAGTCCTCCATCTACGACACGATCACGAACACCATCGCCAACGAGGACCTGACGCTCTACCTCGTGCTGGACGAGGCGCACCGCGGCATGGGGACGCGCGCGCGCGAGCGGTCCACCATCGTGCATCGACTCATCAATGGCCAAGGCAGCGTGCCTGCGATGCCGGTCGTGTTCGGCATCTCGGCCACGGTCGAGCGGTTCGAGACCGCGATGAAAGATGCGAAGGGGCGTGACGCCCTCCCGTCGGTGCAGGTGGACTCCGGGCTGGTCCAGGCCTCGGGACTCCTGAAGGACGACATCGCCCTGTCGATCCCTGCCGAGGACGGCGCGTTCGAGACCGTGCTGCTGACCAAAGCCGTCGAGAAGATCAAGGCCTCCGAGAGCGCGTGGCAGGACTATGCGCGCGACCAGGGCGAGTCCGAAGCCGTTCGCCCACTGCTGGTGGTCCAGGTCGGGGACAAGCCCTCGCAGGAGATCCTCACCCGGACGCTGGACACGATCTACGAGGCCTGGCCGGAGCTGCCCTATGACGCTGTGGCAAACGTCTTCGGCGAGCACACGGACCTGACTGTCGGGCAGCAGGTCGTGCCGTACATCGAGCCGCAGCGGGTTCAGGACGCCACGCACGTACGTGTGCTGCTGGCCAAGAGTGCAATCTCGACCGGCTGGGACTGTCCGCGCGCCGAGGTGCTCGTCTCGTTCCGCCCTGCCAAGGACCGCACCCACATCACGCAGTTGCTCGGGCGGATGATGCGCACACCGCTCGCCCGGCGCATCCCTGGCAACGAGCTGCTCAACTCGGTTGATTGCCTGCTGCCGCTTTTCGATCGTAAGACCGCCACAGGAGTCGCGGAACTGCTGATGAAGGGCGCGACGAGCAAGGACGCCGACGAGGGAGAGGACGGCGGCGGTGGACTCGGGCGCCGGGTGCTGTTCGATCCGATCCTGCTGTACCCGAACCCGGCGATTGCCCAGGCTGTGTGGGAGCGCTTCGCGGCCATCTCGTCGGTAACGATCCCGAAGAAGAACGTGAAGCCCATCCGTCGGCTTACCGCCCTGGCGACGGCGCTGTCGAAGGATCATCTTCTTGACGAGGCCGTGGAGAAGGCGCACACGCATCTCCACGCCGTGCTCGACGGGCGTGCCGTCCAGTACAAGCAGAAGGTCGAGAAGGCACGCGAGGATGTGCTCACGATGGAGGGCGAAGAGGTCCGCGGCAGAGTCGGCGGCGGGTTCTCCTACCGTGCGTTCTCCGTGAGCGCCGACCCTCGCGCCATCGAGGATTACTACCGCACAGCCACGCGGATACTGAGTCCAGCGCTGTGCTCCTCCTATGTCGACCACCTCGTCGGGCCGGACGGGGACGAGGACGACCTCCTCGAAGCGCACATCACCGTCGCTTCGCTCGGCCGTGTACACGAGATCGCCGAGGCGGTCGAGCACGAGGCCGATGGGCTGTCCCGCGAGTGGCTCACACAGACCCGCGTCTCACGCAAGGGGCTGAGCGACGAGCGCCAGGCCGAGTACGACGGGCTGGAGTCGATGTCGACGGCGCCCGAGCCGATCACACTCTTCGTTCCGAAGAACGGCCAGGCCGACACCAAGGTGCGTCATCCCGACGGCACTGAGGAGGACCTGCCCACCCGCGAGATGCATCTGCTGGCATCTGCGGACGGGACGGTCCCGATCACCTTGAACGAGTGGGAGCGCAAGGTCCTCGACTCCGAAGCCGCGCAGCCCGGCTTCCAGGGCTGGTACCGCAACCCCGACCGCGCGGCGAAGGAGTCCCTCGCCGTGGCCTACAAGGACGAGGTGGGCGACTGGAAGGCGCTGCGCCCTGACTTCATCTTCTTCGGCACCAACCACGACGGCAGCGTCGCCGTGGACCTCGTAGACCCACACGGCCACCACCTCTCCGACGCCCTGCCGAAACTGCGAGGACTGGCCGACTTCGCAGAGCGCTTCGCGAACGACTTCCGCCGCATCGAGTCCGTGGCCGAGACAGGCGGTGTGCTACGCGTCCTCGACATCACTAAGCCACGCGTGCGCGATGCCATCCGAGATGCCCAGAGTGCCAAGGCCCTGTACGAGTCGGAGTTGGCCAGTGACTACTGACCTGCTCACCCAATTCGTTCCCCCGTTCGTCCTGGTGCGTGAAGGAGTGCGCAGATGACCGCCTACGAGGACGTGCTTGTCTGGGCGAAGTCGAGACCATGGTGGCAGCAAAAGGCTCTGGCACGGATCGCTGCCGGGGAAGCGCTTGGACAGCAAGACCATGAGGAGATCGCGCGGAGCCTGTTCGAAGAGCCCGAATCGCCTCCCAACGGGGGCTGGTTTGCTCAACTGTCACCTACGCAGGCCACGAAGGACGAGCCGGTTCGCGTCGTCGCGGTGAGAGGGCTCGCGAACGTCAACCGCCTAGCATCTGGTCAAGAACTTACATTCGAGCCAGACGGGCTCACGGTCGTATTTGGGAACAACGGCAGTGGCAAGTCCGGGTACGCCAGGGTGATCCGCTCAATGGTGCGAACGAGGCATCACGCTGACATCTTGCCGGACGTTTTCGCTCAAACGCCGGATCAGCAGTCAGGAGAGGTCGAATTCACTGTCGGCGCAAACGAGCGCAACGTCCAACTTGGGCAGCCAGCCGATCCTGATCTTAGTCGTGTGGCCTTCTATGATGAGCACTGCGGTGACACCTATCTAACCGCCGAGGCCGAAATCTCTTACCGGCCGGCTGCGGTCCAACTCCTGGACGACCTGGCGGCGGTCTGTACGGGTGTACGACAGGTGATCGACGGCTGGAAGCAAGCTGTAAGTCAACCTGGTCCTCTACCCGACGTGGACGACCTCGGTCCCGGCGGCGCCTTCCTCCAAAGCCTGAGCGTATCGACCACGGACGACGCCATAAGCGCCGCGGTGGCTTGCCCTTCAGACGTTGACGAGCGACTAGAGAATCAGGTGAACGCGATTGCTCGGCTCAGGACAAGCGACCCGACGCAGGAGAAGCGTCAACTAAACGCAACCGTGACTGCTCTAGAGACGATTTCTCAGCACCTCGTAGACCTTGACAAGGCTTTGGGAGCCGACGGACAGAAGCGGCTCGACGAACTGTCCGAAAGAGTCACGGCTACGAAACGCGCAGCCGATCTCGCGTCGCGCAACACCTTCGCTGATGAGCCACTTTCTGGGGTCGGATCAAGCGTATGGCAAGTGTTGTGGCGTGCGGCGGAGGGGTACTCCAAGGAGGTGTATCCGGAACATGCTTTCCCTCATATTAAGGAGGGCGCAGTCTGCGTCCTGTGCCAGCAGACACTCAGTGACGATGCATCAGACCGGCTCGCCAGATTCCACCGATTCGTCACAGACACAACCGCGCGAGAAGCTGGGGCCGCCCAGCGTGCACTTGAACGCTTTCGAGATGACCTCGAACAACTGGAGTTCACACCTCGCGTGGTGTCGTCGGCCATTGCAACTGTTCAGCAGAGGGATGAGAACTTCGCGGAGTCTCTCGATCCACTCCTGGAGAAATTTCGAGTTCGCAAGGAAGCGATGTCGACTGGCGAGCGATCGGCCCCAGTGGATGTCAGTACTTACCTAA
>NZ_BAFE01000034.1 GCF_000247995.1 Mobilicoccus pelagius NBRC 104925 | reverse complement strand
CCCTATAAGTGCGTGGACTGGGATCGCCCATGATCCGTCGTCCCTCTGGATTGCCCCGTGGGCGCGCAGCGCTTCACGTCGCCGTCGCAGCGTGGAGACCGACAGACCGGTCAGGGCGGCGGCTTCGCTCAGGCCCACACGGGGCGAATCGTCGTACGTCATAAGGGCCACATTCGCACCCGGTGCAGCACCTGGAGCGGGTGACGGGCCGAGGGGTTCCACCATGACGCCCCTGACGCCTCCTCTGGAGGGGGGGTGGGTGTCACGGTGTCACAGCAGGTCAGGGGCGTAACAGGGGACGACACGGGGTGTCACACGGGCGTCGTTGTGACGCCCCCTGTGACACCCGTGACGGGGGGTCGTGTCGGGGGTGTGACCCCCCCTGTGTCACCTTCGCTCAGCAGGACTCGGCGATCCGCCAGTGGAGTTCGCGCGCCGCGTCGAGGAGCATCCGGTGAGTGTCGACCGCCTGCGGCATCGTGGCGCCCGCGAGTCCGCACGTCGGGGTGAGAACGACGTCGTCGAGGAGGTGCGTCTCGAGCCCGAGCTCCCGCCAGCGCCGGACGAGGGGGTCCACGACGAGGTGATGAGCACCCTCGCGGCCCTGGGCGCGGCGCTCGACGGCGTCGGCGAGGTCGACTCCCGCCCAGAGCGTGACACCCTCCTCGACCGTGGCGGCCACCGACTCCCACCCGCGGTCGGTGAGGAGCGCGACGTCGAGGGAGACCGCGTCGACGCCCGCACCGCGCAGGACCGGCAGCGGCGGGCGGGCGGCACAGCAGTGGGCGACCACCTCGCGCGCACCGGCGCCGCGGATCGCGTCGACGACCTCGCGGAGGACGCGGCGGACCTCCTCGGGGTCGACGGCACGGACCCGGCCGTACCCGGACGACGTGCGGAGCTCGCCGCCGAGGGCGGCGGGCAGGGAGGGCTCGTCCAGCTTGACGACCGGGGTCGCGTCGGGCAGCACCCGGCCGACGTCGGCGAGGAGGGTCCGGATGCCCTCGACGAGGGACTGGGCGACGTCACGACGCGCACCCTCGTCGCCGACGACCCGCTCGCCCCGGGAGAGTCGCAGGTGGGCGGCGAGCGTCCACGGTCCGGTGACGGACACGGTGAACGGGCCCGCGTAACCGTCGAACGCCTCGGCGAGGTCGTCGAGGTCGCGGCGGAGGAGGTGCCGTGCGCGTTCGAGGTCGCGGCCGGGCCGGTCGACGAGCCGCCACCCGGAGGGCTGCAGGTCGACGGGCATGTCGACGAGGAGCCCCGCGGCGCGGCCGATCATGTCGGCCCCGGGGCCGCGGCCGGGCAGTTCGGGAAGGTAGGGCAAGCCGAACCGGGTGCCGTCGGACTCGACCTCTCCGAGGACGTCACGCACCCAGCGCAGCGCCGTGCGCATGTCCTCCCCCGGCCAGGAGCCGATACCGGTCGCCGTGCTCACGCCTTTGCCCCCTCGTCGTCGACCTGCTGTCGGCCGTGAGGATATCCGGGCCGGGCACTGCGGCACACCGTCGGGCTCGGCCGCGGACTGCGGAAAGTCGTGGGGGCTCGGCGCGTCAGTCGCGGGCGGTGCGGGTGATCGTCGCGGAGCCGACGACGCGGGTGCCGTCGTAGAGGACGACGGATTGCCCTGCGGCAACGCCCCGTTCGCGGTGCGCGAGGCGCACGACGACCTCACCGTCCGGCGTCGCCTCCGCGGTGGCGGGGAGTTCGCGGCCGTGGGCCCGCACCTGGGCGCCGACGGGTACGAGGCCCTCGGGCGCCGGGCCGCACCAGCGGGCGTTCTCCCCGACGATGACGTCGATGCCGAGCATCTCCTCGGGACCGACGACGACCCGGTTCGTCGTGACGTCGGTGTCGACGACGTAGCGGGGCCGACCGTCGGCGGCCGGGCGTCGGAGCGCGAGGCCCTTGCGCTGACCGACGGTGTAACCGTACGCCCCCCGGTGCTCCCCGACGATCTCGCCGGAGGTGTCGACGATCTCTCCCGGCCGCTCGCCGAGACGTCCGGCGAGCCACCCGCGGGTGTCGCCGTCGGAGATGAAGCAGATGTCGTAGCTGTCGGGCTTCTTCGCCACCGCGAAGCCCCGCTCGGCGGCCTCACGACGGATCTCGGGCTTCGTCGTGTCGCCGAGGGGGAAGAACGCGGCGGCGAGTTGGCGCTCGTCCATGACGCCGAGGACGTAGGACTGATCCTTCGCCGCATCGGCGGCGCGGTGGAGCTCGCGGCGCCCGGTCGTGTTGTCGGGGTCCCCCGGGTCGACGATGCGGGCGTAGTGGCCGGTGGCGACGCCGTCGAAACCGAGGGCGAGTGTCTTGTCGGCGAGCGCGGCGAACTTGATGCGTTCGTTGCACCGCAGGCACGGGTTGGGGGTGCGCCCGGCGGCGTACTCGGCGACGAAGTCGTCGACGACGTCGCGACGGAAATCGTCGGCGAGATCCCACACGTAGAAGGGGATGCCGAGTCTGTCGGCGACGCGACGGGCGTCGGCGGCGTCCTCGAGCGTGCAACAGCCACGAGCGGATTCACGGAGCGTCGCCGCACTCGTGGAGAGTGCGAGGTGGACCCCGACGACGTCGTGACCGGCGTCGAGGAGGCGGGCGGCGGCGACGGCGGAGTCGACGCCACCGCTCATCGCGGCGACGACGCGCATCAGCGGGCCCGCCGTGCCTGCCCGGCGTGCCACGCACGCTGGGCCCGTTCGACGCACTCGCCGATGACGTCGAGGACGGCGTCGACGTCGGCGCGGATCGTCGTGTGGCCGAGCGTGAGCCGGATGGCACCGGCCGCCTCCTCCTCGGAGTGGCCGAGGGCGAGCACGACGTGGCTGGGGCGGGGCACCCCCGCGTGGCACGCCGACCCCGTCGAGCAGGCGATGCCGGCGGCGTCGAGGAGGAAGAGGAGCGAGTCCCCCTCGCACTCGGGCACGAGGACGTGCGCGTTCGTCGGGCTGCGACGGGTGGTGTCGCCGGGCTCCCACGCACCCGTGACGATCGTGCCGGGCACGCGCTCCAGGATGCCGGTGAGGATGGCGTCGCGGAGCTCGGTGAGTCGCTTACTCTCGGCGTCGCGTTCGCCGACGGCGATCCGCAGGGCGGTGGCGAGGCCGGCGACGAGGTGAATGGGCAGGGTGCCGCTGCGGATGCGGCGCTCCTGGCCGCCGCCGTAGGAGACGGCCTCGACGGGGGCGTCACGGCGGGCGAGGAGGACCCCGATGCCGGGCGGCCCGCCGAGCTTGTGCCCGGTGACGCTCATGAGGTCGACGCCGGAGGTGCCGAAGTCGAGCGGGACGTGCCCCGCGGCCTGGACGGCGTCGGTGTGGAACGGGATGCCGTACTCGTGGGCGGGCGCGGCGAGGGCCGGGATGTCCTGCACGACGCCGATCTCATTGTTCACCCACATGAGGCTGACGAGGGCGACCGTGTCGGGGCCCCCGCCCGCGGTGAGGGCCGCGGCCAGGTGGTCGGGGGTGACGAGGCCGTCGGGCCCGCACTCGATCCACGTGACCTCGGCGCCCTCGTGGTCGACGAGGTACTGCACCGAGTCGAGGACGGCGGAGTGCTCGAGGACGCCGACGAGGACGCGGGTGCGCGCCGGATCATCCCGGTGACGACGGCGGAACGTGCCGATGACGGCGATGTTGTCGGACTCGGTGCCCCCGGAGGTGAGGACGACCTCCGACGGCGTGGCGCCGAGGGCGTCGGCGATGGTCTCGCGATGCTCCTCGAGGCGGGTGCGTGCGGCACGCCCCGGGCCGTGGAGCGAGGAGGGGTTGCCGAGGCGCCCCAGCTCGTCGGTCATGGCCGCGACGGCCTCGGGCCGTACGGCGGTGGTGGCCCCGTGATCGAGGTAGATGGTTGCGCGCGTCACGGGGGCGATTCTACGAGTCGGGACCGACAGCCCTTCTGCACCGCGGGCTCACCCCCCTCGTGGAGCCGCCCGATCGCGGTCGCCGGCGCCGTCGATGCCCCTGCGAGCGACCGTGCCCGGCCGACGGAACCGCAGGTGAGCGAAGTTGCGCAAAGAAGATCGACGAATTCGTGGTCCGATCGTGCGGCCCCACCCCCAAATAGAGTATTTATCGACTACCGCACCGGCCGGCACGGCCCCGGTGCGCCACGATCCACTGGGCCCCGACGATGACCCCCGACTCCGTCGGGGCTCAGTGCTGTCACACCCGTGTCCCCGTCGCGAAGACGTCCACGTGCCTCGCCCCGACCCGAGGTCGGACCGAACGGAGCAGGACCCGCCGGAAGCCGTCAGCCGCGGACGAGCAGGACGGCGACTGTGAGCATGGTGAGACCGACGATCACGTCGAGGGCCTGCCACGTGCGGGGGTGGGAGAGCAGCGGCGCGAGTGCCCTCGCCCCGAGTCCGAGGCTCGTGAACCACGCGATGCTCGCCGTCATCGCCCCGGATGCGAACACCCACCGCCCTTGCGGGCCGTGCTGATTCGCGACCGAGCCGAGCAGGAGGACGGTGTCGAGATACACGTGCGGGTTGAGCCACGTGAGGGCGATGGCGGTCGTCGCGACCGATCCGGCGCCGCGGGGTTCGGCGGCCTCCAGGGCCCCGGCGTGGCGGGCCGACCACAGGCTGCGGAGCCCGAACCACACGAGGTAGGCCGCACCCGCCCACCGGAGGGCATCGAGGACGAGGGGGTGCAGCCCGCTGACGCCCCCGATCCCGGCGACGCCCACGGCGATGAGGACGACGTCACTGGATGAGCAGATCGCGATGACGACGCCGACGTGCTCCCGGCGCAGCCCCTGCCGGAGCACGTACGCGTTCTGGGCACCGATGGCGACGATGAGCGCTGCGCCGGTGAGGAATCCGAGGAGGGCGGTGGACACGGGGGCGACGGTAACGCCTCACACCATCCGACGACTCCCGCGTCCGGGCGTGTGCGGGTGAGGACGTGACGCTCCGCCGGGCGACCGGCCTCTCGGCGCATGCCCGGACCGCCGGGGTGCGCCTCCTTCTTCGCCGTGGTAGGAGTCGGTCGATCCGGTCCGAGCAGCGGGCCGGGCGTCCTCTGCCCACAGGTGAACTCATGCATCGTCCTCTCGCCCTCGCGCTCGCGACCGTCGCCCTCACGACGGTCGGCGGGTGCGGGGTCGCCGTCCCGGCGGACCCCGACGGCACCCTCGACCGCGTCCGGTCCGATCGGGTCCTCCGCGTCGGGGTGGCCCCCAATGCCCCGTTCACCGTCGTCACCGACCCCGCCACGCCACCGGGCGGGTCGGAGGTCGACCTCCTCTCGGGGTTCGCCCGACGTCTGGGCGCGCGCCTCGAGTTCGTCGTCGGCGGGGAGTCCCGCCTCGTCGGCGGTCTCGAGGACGGCACCCTCGACGTCGTGGTCGGCGGCCTCCTCGACGACTCCCCGTGGGAGAAGCGGGCCGCCCTCACCCGGCCCTACGCCGAGACGACCGGCCCGGACGACACGACCCGCGCACACGTCATGGCCGTCCCGCTCGGGGAGAACGCGATGCTGACCGAGTTGGAGACCTATCTCGACGAGGTGGGGCGATGACCGGCGACCGGAGCACCTTGGGTGACATGACGCTGCCCGCCGCGCAGCAGGAAAGCAGGCGGAAGGCGGTTCGGCTCCAGATCGCCGGGCTCGTCTACCTGTCCTCGTGCGTCCTCGCCGTCGCGCTCGTCATGGGCTCGTCCCAGGCGATGAAGGCCGCGTGGATCGAGGACCTCCTCTCGCTCGTCCCGCCGATCGCGTTCCTCGTCGCGATCCGAGCGACCCGCAGGCCGCCGACGGAGGACCACCCGTACGCGTTCCACCGCGCCGTCGGCTCGGGGCATCTCGCCGCCGCCGTCGCGTTGCTCGCGATGGGGGTGTTCATGGTCGTCGACTCCGCCTCCGGCCTCCTCGGCGGTGAGCATCCACCGATCGGCACCCTCGATCTCGCCGGCCACACGGTGTGGGCGGGATGGCCGATGATCGCCGTCATGGTCTACACGGGCATCGGCCCCGTGATCCTCGGCCGACTCAAGATGCCCCTGTCGGAGGACCTCCACGACAAGGTGCTTCACGCGGACGCCGACATGAACAAGGCCGACTGGATGACGGCGGTCGGCGCGATCCTCGGCATCCTCGGCATCGGCGTGGGGTGGTGGTGGGCCGACGGCGTCGCGGCGCTCGCGATCTCGGCGAGCGTCCTCCACGACGGGGTCACCCAGGTGCGCAACGCGACCCGCGGCCTCATGGACGCCCGCGCCCGCCGGTTCGACGACTCCGAACCGCATCCGCTCGTATGGCAGGTGACGGACCTCGCCCGCCGATGCCCGTGGGTCGTCGAGGCCGGAGTGCGGATGCGCGACCAGGGCCATGTGTTCCACACCGAGGTGTTCGTCGTCCCGCAGGACGGGGCCGTCTCCGTCGACGCGATCGCACGCCTGCGCGAGGAGATCATGTCGTTGGACTGGAAGCTGCACGACGTCGTCGTCGCCCCCGTCGACTCCGTCCCGGACGTCCTCTGACTCCCCCGCCCCGGGGACGACAGACGCCGACGCCCCCCGTCCCGGCCGGGACGGGGGGCGTCGGCGTCGTGAGGTGTGGCTCAGCCCCTGGCGGCCTTGACGGCCTCGGTGGCCTGGGGCAGAACCGTGAAGAGATCGCCGACGACGCCGAAGTCGACGAGTTCGAAGATCGGCGCCTCCTCGTCCTTGTTGACGGCGACGATCGTCTTCGAGGTCTGCATGCCGGCGCGGTGCTGGATGGCGCCGGAGATGCCGCAGGCGACGTAGAGCTGCGGGGAGACCTGCTTACCGGTCTGGCCCACCTGGCTCGTGTGCGGGTACCAGCCCGCGTCGACGGCGGCGCGGGAGGCGCCGACGGCCGCACCGAGGGTGTCGGCGAACGTCTCGACGGGGCTGAAGTCACCGGCGGTACCGCGACCACCGGAGACGACGATGGCGGCCTCGGTGAGCTCAGGACGACCGCTCGTCTGCTTCTCGCGACGCTCCGTGATGCGGGCGGCCCTGGCACCCTCGGAGATCTGGACGTCGACGACCTCGTCGGCCGCGGCGCCCTGCGCCTGCTCGGGGGAGCACGAGTTGGGCTTGACGGTGATGATCGGCGTACCGGTCGTCACCGTGGCCTCGACGGTCCAGCCGCCGGCGAACACCGACTGCGTCGTCTCGACACCCTCGCCACCGGCGCGCACGTCGACGGCGTCGGTGATGAGACCCGAGTTGAGCTTGATGGAGAGCCGCGCGGCGATCTCCTTGCCGTGCGGGCTGCTGGAGACGAGGATCGCGGCCGGGGAGGCCTTCTCGGCGAGCTGCGCGAGGACCTCGGCGACGGGGGCGACGAGGTAGTCGCTCACGTCGCCGGACTCCACGCGGTACACCTTCTCCGCGCCGTAGGACGCGAGGTACTCCTTGGCGGAGTCGAAACCGTCGCCGACGAACACCGCGGAGGGCTCACCGATGCGGCGGGCGAGCGTGAGCAGCTCGGCGGTCGTCTTGCGGACGTCTCCGTCGACGTGGTCGACCAGGACGAGAACTTCGGACATGTCTTGTCTCCTTCTACCGGTCGAGCTGCTCAGACGAACTTCTGCATGGTGAGGAACTGGGCGAGCACGGCGCCGCCGTTGCCGTCGTCCGTCACGATGAGGCCCTGCTGACGGGGCGGACGCTCGGCCGTCGCGAGCACCTTGGTCCAGGCGTTGTCGAGGCCGACCTGGGAGGCGTCGACGCCGAGGTCGCCGAGCGACCACGTCTCGACCGGCTTCTTCTTGGCCGCCATGATCCCCTTGAAGGAGGGGTAGCGGGGCTCGTTGATCTGGTCGGTGACCGAGACGACGGCCGGCAGCGAGCTGCTGATGATCTCGGTGGCGACGTCGCCGTCACGGCGGATCGTCACGGCGTCTCCCTCGATGGTGACCTCGGAGGCGAACGTGACCTGCGGGAGACCGAGACGTTCGGCGAGCATCGCGGGGACGACGGACATCGCACCGTCGGTGGAGGCGAGGCCGGTGAGGACGAGGTCGACCTGACCGCACTTCTTGATGGCCTCGGCGAGGACGAGGGACGTGGCCGCGGCGTCGGACCCGGCGAGGGCGTCGTCGCAGATGTGGATGCCCTTGTCGGCGCCCATCTGCAGGGCCTTCTTGACGGCGTCGGCCGCAGCGGCCGGACCCATCGTGACGACGGTGACCTCGGCGTCGCCGGCCTCCTTGATCTTGAGAGCCTCCTCGACGGGGTACTCGTCGAGCTCGGACAGCAGGCCGTCGACGCTGGTGCGGTCGACCGTGTTGTCGGAGTCCTCGAACGTGCGGTCACCTTGCGCGTCGGGCACGTGCTTGACGCAGACGACGATGTTCATGTGGCGCCCTCTCCTTCGGGTGGTGCTGGCTTCGGTGGCGCGTGGCCGCGCCTGCTCCCCCACGGCAGGTCACGGCGCCGGATGGCGCCCACGGGACCCGCAGGACGTCGAGGGAACTCCGAGCCGACTCTACGGAACGGCGCCCGGCTCCCCAAGACCGAGGCGGCGTGGCGGTTGCCACATGTGGGATCCGCCCCCGAGATCCGGCCCTCCATGCCGGGGACGCGCTCGACCCGGGGTCGTGTGCGGGACATGGGGGCGACGCGGACCGCGTCGGCGGGATCGGCGGGCCTCGGCGCCGTGGGGGGCCGGGGACGCCGACGGGGCCGGTCCGCGGGTGCGGACCGGCCCCGTCGTGAGGCTCCTCGGGTGTCGCGACCGGCGACGCCGCGTGAGGACGGAGAGTCGGGTGTCAGGCCTGCTCGGGCGGCATCTCGTCGCCGAAGACGTCCTGGCCGAGCATCATCTGGTGCCAGAACTGCACGGCGGTGAGGACGAGCTGCGTGCTGATCTGGAGGAGGCTGCGGACGTCGGCGCCGGGGCCGGCGATGTGCTCGGCGGTGACGACGAGCGTGCCGTTGTTGATGCCCACCTTGACGATGTTGAGGCGCAGCGAGAGGTCGTTGGCGTTGCGCAGGCGCAGCATCTCGTCGGTGGGGAGGTCCTCGCCGATCTGCCACTGGCCGAAGACGCGCATGACGGGCACCTCGCCCTCGGCGCAGTGCACGAAGAGCTGCTGACCCTCGACCTTGAAGCTGACGTCGCCGTCGCCGTCGATGTCGGGGCGGAAGCCGTCGTCCTGCAGGGCGTCGAGCACCTGGCCGCGCAGGGGCGCGTCACCGGCGGGCGGAGGGAAGTTGGGCAGAGAAGTCGGGTCGGTCATGACTCAACCGTAGCGAGAATCCGCGCCGACGCCGACCCACGCCGTCAAAACGAGGGCATCCGGAGCCAACGAGTCGCGTACTCGCGTGACTCACGTCGCAGGACCCGACGGTCGCCATTCAGCTCTTGGGCGAGAAGAAGAACACATCTGGCACATGCCTCGGCCGCCCACGAGATCGCCGCGGAACGTGAACGTATGACACACACACGCCGCCCCG
This sequence comes from Mobilicoccus pelagius NBRC 104925, assembly GCF_000247995.1. Taxonomy (GTDB): domain Bacteria; phylum Actinomycetota; class Actinomycetes; order Actinomycetales; family Dermatophilaceae; genus Mobilicoccus; species Mobilicoccus pelagius. The sequence goes on along the minus strand of NZ_BAFE01000034.1, from coordinate 17,474 downwards.
CCCGCACGCTGGTGACCGTCGATTACGGCGACGCCACACCGCTGGCCCATGTCACCTGTGATCTCGGCCCACGACCTGTCGCGGTCACCGGGCCGAGCGGCTCGGGCACGTCGACGTCGTTGCGCGTCCTCGCGGGCGAACAGGTACCCGATCGAGGCACGGTGACGCTCGACGGTGAGTCGGTGAAGCGTCGGGGGTGTCGCCGGATCTCCGCATCGCGACGGTCCATCAGGGTCACCGCCTCATCCCCTTCCTCGGTGTGGGCGACGACCTCCGTTTCGCCGCAGTGTTCCTCCTCCCACCGACCCTCCTCGTCGTCGTCCCCCGGTGGCACGCCGAGCGCTGAGGTACACCCGACGGAGGGGTACGACACACGAGCTGGTGGAGATCCCGGCGTCACGGGCAGACCGGGGTGTCGGCGAGCTGTCGCAGCGGCGGCGTTCGTCGCGGGCACAGGCATCCTTGGCTGGGTGGCGACCGCGACGGGCGGAGGGGACGCCACCTAGCGCGCCGGGATGCACGCCGCGATCCTGGTCGCCGGCGCCCTGGCCCTCGGCGTCGTCCCCGCCGAACGCGTCGCCGCACCTCGAGCGACTGCACTCGTCGTCCGCCGCGTGGCGGACTCGGGGCGCGCCTTGTTCGTCGTGGGCGCGATCCTCGCCTCGGGCGCCTCTCTGATCTCCTCGGTCGGGACGTCGACCGCGGCGGGCATCGCACAACGGCGTCTCGGGGGATCCCAGCCGGTGGGGTCGATGCTCCTTCGTGACGTCCCCGCGCACGAGGCGACCTCGCTGAGGACTCTCCTGCACCACGTCGGCCTGTTCGTGAACACCACCGGACCGGCACCCTACGTCGCTCGACCGACCACGTGCGGGGGGACCGTCGCCGAATGCGCCCAGCAGGGCGTCCCGTTCGGAGACGTCGCGCTCGACCCGACATCGACGGGAGACGAGGTGTGGGCCAGACCCGCCCTCCTCCACGACGGCGTCCTCACCATCGGCGCGGAGAACCCTCGCACCGGCGCCGACCACGTCGTCCTCACCACCGCGGCCCGACCCCGTCTCGGCGAGTCGCTCCCCGGCCTGCTCGTCCCTCCCGAGGTGCCCATCGCGTGCCGTCTCGACCTCTCGGCGGCCGGGACCACCTCGGCTCTCATCACCGGCAGGGTCGGGCCGCTCCTGCCCTGGGCCGCGGCACTCCTCGCCCTCGTCGCCCGCTTACCGCACCCGCACGCACCCGCACGACAGACCCTTCGGCGCCGCGCGGCATCGCCCCCCTCGAACGCCCCCGTACCCTGAGCCCCATGCGTCCTCACCTCGACGTCGCCCCTCCGCTCGGTGCCACGCCCGACGAGGACGGAACGACGTTCGCCCTGTTCGCTGCCCACGCCGAGGCCGTCGAGCTGTGCCTGTTCGACACCGGCGACGCCGACGGCACGAGCGAGTGGCGGGTGCCGATGACCGACCGGGTGCATCACGTGTGGTCGGTGCACGTGCCGGGGGTCGGGCCGGGGCAGCGGTACGGGTTCCGCGTGCACGGCCCGTGGCGCCCCGAGGCGGGCCTGCGCCACAACCCGGCAAAGCTGCTGCTCGACCCCTACGGCCGTGCGGTCGACGGGCGGCCCCGGTGGAGCCCCGAGCTGTTCGGCCACGAGGTCGACGCGGAGTTCACGGGAAGCCCCGAGGTGCGTGACGACCGTGACAGCGCGGGCGTCACCGCCCGATCCGTCGTGATCTCCCCCGACACGCCGCGTCCGCGGCCGGTGACGCGGGTGTCCTGGACCGACACCGTGATCTACGAGGCGCACGTGCGGGGGGCGACGGTGCGCCACCCCGGCATCCCCGAGGAGCTGCGCGGCACCTACGCGGGCCTCGCGCACCCCGCGTTCGTCGCGCACCTGCGCGACCTCGGCGTGACGACGCTGGAACTCATGCCCGTCCACGCGTTCATGGACGAACGCCACCTCGCCCAGCGCGGCATGCGCAACTACTGGGGGTACAACACCCTCTCCTTCTTCGCGCCGCACCCCGACTACGCCGTCGCGGACGACCCACAGGGTGCCGTCGCCGAGTTCCGCACGATGGTCGACACGCTCCACGCGAACGGCATCGAGATACTCCTCGACGTCGTCTACAACCACACGTGCGAGCAGGGCGACGACGGCCCGACGGTGTGCTGGCGCGGCATCGACGCCTCCTCGTACTACCGCATGGACGGGTGGGGACGCGGCGTCGACGTCACCGGCTGCGGCAACACCCTCGACCTGCGGGATCCGTACGTGTGCGGCATGGTGCTCGACTCGCTGCGGTACTGGGCGGGCGAGTGCGGCGTCGACGGGTTCCGGTACGACCTCGGCGTGGCCCTCGCCCGCGGCCCGGCCGACGACTACAACCCCGACCACCCGTTCTTCGTCGCGCTGCGCACCGACCCGCTGCTGCGCGGGCTCAAGCACGTCGCCGAACCGTGGGACGTGGGGATGCACGGGTGGCGCACCGGTCAGTTCCCGCCGCCGTTCGCCGAGTGGAACGACCGGTTCCGCGACACGGTGCGCACGTTCTGGCTCTCGGACGTCGCGACCTCCTCGGCCAACGGTCACGGCGTCCGCGAACTCGCGACGCGCCTCTCGGGCAGCCAGGACCTCTTCGACGCGGGCGACCGCGGCCCCTCGGCCTCGGTGAACTACGTCGCCTCCCACGACGGCTACGCCCTCGCCGACACGACCGCCTACGAGCGCAAGCACAACGAGCCCAACGGGGAGCACAACCGCGACGGCCACGGCGACAACCGCGCGTGGAACCACGGCGTCGAGGGGCTCACCGACGACCCCGAGGTGCTCGCGCGGCGACGCCGCTCGGTGCGCAACCTCCTCGCCACGACGATCCTCTCCACCGGCACCCCCATGCTGTGCGCGGGCGACGAGTTCGGCCGCACCCAGCGCGGCAACAACAACGCCTACTGCCAGGACAACGACACGAGCTGGCTCGACTGGGAGCACGGCCCCTCCCAGCGCGGGCTGCTCGCGACGACGCGGTTCCTCCTCGGGTTGCGGCGGCAGCACCGGGCGTTCCGGCAGCACTCGTTCTTCACCCCGACGCCGCGGTGGGGCGACGACGCGATGGATGTGCTCTGGTACGGCCGCTACGGCGAGGAGATGACCGCCGCCTCCTGGGAGGACCCCCGCTGCCGCGTCCTGCAGATGCTCCTCGTCGGCGACGACATCGACGCCGCCTCGCTCCTGCTCGTGTTCCAGGGCAAGGCGGACGAGGAGGAGGTCCGTCTCCCGCCCCTCCCCGGCGAGGGGCGCGGCTACACCCTCCTATGGGACAGCACATGGGAGCACCCGGAACCGCCCGCGGGCGAGACGACCCGCCACTCCCCCGGCGACACGGTCCGCCTCGCCGCCTCCTCGATGTGGGTGCTCCTCGCCGACCGGCGGTGAGGGGCCCGGGCGTCCGGGCGGTCCTCGGGGCCGGGTCGGGACGCGTCGTGGCCCGCCCCCAGGCCCACGAGGTCCCGCCGATCCGTCCACACCTCACGCCCGGTCTGCACGAACCACACTCCACCCGATAGCGTCGACCTGTGAGAACCCACGCCTCGATTCCCACCTCCCCCGTCCTCGACCTCGCGGGCCAGCGGCCGCTCGGCCGCATCCCCGTGATGAACGTGCGGCCCGTCGTCGACTGCGGCGCCTACCCCACCGCGGCCGTCACCGGGGAGGACGTCGTCGTCTCCGCAGAGGTGTTCCGCGAGGGACACGACGCGGTCAACGCCTCCGTCGTCCTCACCGACCCCGACGGCACCGAGTGCCTCGTGCCGATGACCTGCGTCAACCCGGGCCTCAGCCTGTGGGAGGCGACGATCCGCGCCGATCGCACCGGCATGTGGCGCTTCCGCGTCGAGGGCTGGTCCGACCCCTACGCGACGTGGGAGCACGACGCGACGGTCAAGATCGAGGCCGGCGTCGACGTCGAGGTCATGCTCGAGGAGGGCGCCCGGACGATCGAGCGGGCCCTCGCCGAGGTCGACCGCTCCGACGACGCCCGCACGCTCCTCGGCCGCGCGATCGAGGGCCTGCGCGACACCTCCCGCACCGCCGAGGAGCGTCTCGCCGCCGGCACCGCGAGCGACGTCGAGCACGAACTCGTCTCCACCCCGCTGCGCGAATGGGTCTCCCCCAGCGAAGACCACCGTCTGCTCGTCGAGCGTGAGCGCGCCCTCTACGGCGCCTGGTACGAGTTCTTCCCCCGGTCCGAGGGGTGCCACCTCGACGAGTCGACGGGCAAGTGGGTCACCGGCACGCTGCGCACGGCCGCCGAGCGCCTCCCCGCCGTCGCCGACATGGGCTTCGACGTCATCTATCTCACGCCGATTCACCCGATCGGCACGATCAACCGCAAGGGCCCGAACAACACCCTGGACGCCGGCCCCGACGACCCCGGCAGCCCGTACGCCATCGGCTCCGCCGACGGCGGCCACGACGCCATCGAGCCGAGCCTCGGCACGTTCGAGGACTTCGACGCGTTCGTCGCCCGCGCCCACGAGCTCGGCATGGAGGTCGCCCTCGACCTCGCGCTCCAGTGCGCCCCCGACCACCCCTGGGTCGCCGAGCACCCCGAGTGGTTCACCACCCGCGTCGACGGCACCATCGCCTACGCCGAGAACCCGCCCAAGAAGTACCAGGACATCTACCCCCTGAACTTCGACAACGACCCCGCGGGCATCTACGCTGAGGTCCGCCGCGTCGTGCAGGTGTGGATCGACCACGGCGTCAAGATCTTCCGCGTCGACAACCCCCACACCAAGCCGGTCCAGTTCTGGCAGTGGCTCATCGCCGACGTCGCCAAGGACCACCCCGACGTCATCTGGCTCGCCGAGGCGTTCACCAGGCCCGCGATGATGGCGACGCTCGCCAAGGTCGGGTTCCAGCAGAGCTACACCTACTTCACGTGGCGCAACGAGAAGGAGGAGCTCGTCGAGTACATGGAGGAGCTCTCCGGCCCCGCCGCCGCGTACATGCGTCCCAACTTCTGGCCGACGACGCACGACATCCTCACGCCGTTCATGCAGTTCGGCGGCCCGACCGGCTGGAAGCTGCGCGCCGCCCTCGCCGCCACGCTCGTCCCCGCCTACGGCATCTACACCGGGTACGAACTCATGGAGTCCGTGCCGCGCCCCGGCGTCGAGGAGCAGATCGACAACGAGAAGTACCAGTTCAAGAACCGCGAGTGGGAGCGTTACGCCCCAGGCGGCGACCGCGAGGGCCAGCTCTGGATGGCCGACTGGCTGCGGATGCTCAACACCATCCGTCGCGACCACTTCGCGCTCCACCAGTTGCGCAACTTCCACGCCCACCGCGCCGACGACGACGCGACGATGTGCTTCTCCAAGCGCCGCGTCATGGGCAGCCGCGAGGACACGGTGATCGTCGTCGCCAACCTCGACCCCCACACCACCCGCGAGACGTGGGTCCATCTCGACATGGACGCCCTCGGCCTCGAGGAGCACGAGCGGTTCCTCGTCACCGACCTCGTCACCGGGTCCACCTGGGAGTGGGGCGAGGACGCCTACGTGCGCCTCGGCGTCGACGGTGAGCCCGTGCACATCCTTCACGTGCAGAGGCAGGGCGCCCGATGACGACCAACCTCACCGGCAGCGGCCAGGGCATCGGGTACGACCCCGAATGGTTCCGTACCGCCGTCTTCTACGAGGCGCTCGTGCGCGCCTTCGCCGACTCCAACGGGTCCGGCAGCGGCGACTTCTCCGGCCTCATCGGCAAGCTCGACTATCTCCAGTGGCTGGGGATCGACTGCCTGTGGATCCCGCCGTTCTACGCCTCGCCACTGCGCGACGGCGGGTACGACATCAGCGACTACACCGCCGTCCTGCCCGAGTTCGGCACGCTGCCGCAGTTCTCCGAACTCATCACGCAGGCCCACGCGCGGGGGATCCGCATCCTCATCGACTTCCCCATCAACCACACGAGCGACCAGCACCCCTGGTTCCAGGCGTCCCGCAGCGACCCCGACGGGCCCTACGGCGACTTCTACGTGTGGAGCGACGACGACACCAAGTACGGCGACGCGCGCATCATCTTCGTCGACACCGAGGTGTCCAACTGGACCTTCGACCCCGTGCGTCGGCAGTTCTTCTGGCACCGGTTCTTCAGCCACCAGCCCGACCTCAACTTCGAGAACCCCAAGGTGCGCGAGGCCGTCCTCGACGTCATCCGGTTCTGGATGGATCTCGGCGTCGACGGTGCACGCCTCGACGCGATCCCCTACCTCTTCGAAGAGGAGGGGCACAACGGCGAGAACCACACCAAGACGCACGAGTACGTCGCCGAGATCCGCAAGATGGTCGACGAGGAGTTCCCCGGGCGCATCCTCCTGGCCGAGGCCAACCAGATGCCGCACGAGGTCGTCGACTACTTCGGCACCCCCGAGAAGCCGGAATGCCACATGTGCTTCCACTTCCCCGTGATGCCGCGACTGTTCCGCTCCGTGCGCGAGGAGAAGGCGACGCCGATCATCGACGTCCTCGCCGAGACCCCCGAGATCCCGCCGGGCACCCAGTGGGGCACGTTCCTCCGCAACCACGACGAGCTCACCCTCGAGATGGTCACACCCGAGGAACGCAGCGCGATGTACGCCTGGTACGCCCCGGACTCGCGGATGCGCGCCAACGTCGGCATCCGCCGCCGCCTCGCGCCCCTGCTCGACAACTCCCGCGCCGAGATCGAACTCATGCACGCGATGCTCCTGTCGCTGCCCGGCTCGCCCTACCTCTACTACGGCGACGAGATCGGCATGGGCGAGAACATCTGGCTCGACGACCGCGACGCCGTGCGCACCCCGATGCAGTGGACCCCCGACCGCAACGCCGGGTTCTCCACCGCCGACCCCGGCAAGCTCTACCTGCCGGTGATCCAGTCGCTCGTCTACCACCACAACAACGTCAACGTCGAGGCGCAGATGGCGCACTCGAGTTCGCTGTTGCACTGGGTGCGGGCGATGCTTCACATCCGCAAGCAGCATCCCGTGTTCGGGCTCGGCACGTTCGAGGTCGTTCCCGCGGACAACGAGGCCGTGCTCGCGTTCGTCCGCGAGACCACCGACCGTGGCGAGGGATGCGAGGCGGTGCTCTGCGTGAACAACGTGTCCTCCCGCCCGCAGGCGACGCGGCTGCAGCTGCCCGAACGGTTCGCCGGTGCGGCCCTCAAGGACCTGTTCGGTGGCTCCGGGTTCCCGCACGCCGGTGACGACGGCTGGGTGACCCTCACCCTCGGATCCCGGGACTTCTTCTGGCTCGCCCTGGAGGTGGCATGATGGCGAAGCTCCACGACGCGGCACTCTTCCCGTCCAAGCTCGAACTGCTCGAGGCCTGGCTGCCGTTCCAGCGGTGGTTCCGCGGCACGCACACCCCGCAGCTACGGCGCCTCGGCGGGTACCGCCTCGACGACCCGGCCGGTGAGGTCGGCGTCGAGACGCTCGTCGTCGCCGACGACTCCGGCGACCGCCCCATCGTCTACCAGGTGCCGGTGACCTACCGGTCCGAGCCGCTCGTCGGCGGTGAGCGCGCCCTCGTCGGCACGATGGAGCACAGCGTCCTCGGCACGCGGTACGTCTACGACGCCCCCCACGACCCCGTGTACGCCACCCTCCTCCTCGGCATCCTCACCGGCGCCGAGCAGGCGCAGCACGCCTCCGAGTCGCACACCCCCGACCCGAGCGTCACGGGCCGTCCCCTCGACCCGGCCGACACCCGCACGGTGACGGACTCCCGCGTCCTCGCCGGGGAGCAGTCGAACACGTCGATCATCTTGGACACCCGTGCGGGCGACGGCTCCGAGAAGCCCGTCATCTGCAAGGTGTTCCGGGTCCTCCAGCACGGCGAGAACCCCGACGTCGAACTGCAGACGGCCCTCGCCCGGGCCGGGAACACCGACGTCGCTGCGCCGCTCGGCTCCGTCGAGGGCACGTGGCGCGACCCCGAGGTCGAGGGCGCCGCCGCGCGCGGCCCGTTCGCGTTCGCGAGCGAGTTCCTTCCCGGTACCGCCGACGCGTGGCGCGTCGCCCTCGACGCGGCCCGTCGCGGCGAGGACTTCACCGAGCGCGCCCACGCCCTCGGCGCCGCGACGGCCGCCATCCACGTCGCGCTCGCCGACGTGCTCCCCACCCGCCCTGCGGACGAGAAGGACCGCCGGGCGCTCGAACGGAGCTTCGGCACGCGCGCCCGCACGGCCCTCGAGGAGGCACCCCACCTCCGCGACCTCGCACCGACGATCGAACAGGTCGAGTCGGCCGGGCTCACCGGCCCGTGGCCCGACCTCCAGCGCGTCCACGGCGACTACCACCTCGGCCAGGTCCTCGACGTCCCCGGCCGCGGCTGGGTCGTCCTCGACTTCGAGGGCGAGCCGCTGCGCCCGATGGACGAGCGACTCGCCCCCGACCTCGCCCTCCGCGACGTCGCCGGCATGCTCCGCAGCTTCGACTACGTCGCGGGCACCCTCGCTCAGGAGGCGAAGGACGCGGGCCGGCCCCCGGCGACGGGCGAGGCCACCGACGGCGACCGCGAGACCGTCGTCGACCCGGCGGCCGCACGTGCCTGGGCCGACGCCGCCCGCGAGGCCTTCCTCGACGGTTACGCCGCCCATGGACCCGACCCGCGCGACCCCTCCCGGGAGCCGCTCCTGCGCGCCCTCGAACTCGACAAGGCGCTCTACGAGGTCACCTACGAGGCCCGCAACCGCTCGAGCTGGGTCGACATCCCCGCCGCCGCGGTGACGACGCTGTGCGAGAACGCGGCGTCCGCCGGGTCCCCCGACCCGGTGGGTCCCACCAACGACGCCCCCCAGCACGAGAACGACCAGACCGACACCACGACAGCCCGAAGGAGCGTGACGCAGGTGTCCGACCCCACCCACCCCGCGCCGACCGACCCGACCCCGGCGACCCCCGCCGCGACCACCCCGGATGCGACGCCCGCCCCCCTCTCCTCCGAGGAACCCGGCGCCTCGACCACCCCCGCCTCCCCCGACGCCGCGCCCGGCGCGACCGGGACGGGCTGGCCGCAGGAGGACACCCCTGCGTCCACCACCGCGAGCACCGAGCCGACGACGCAGGACGCCACGGTCACGGCCACCACGGACCTCGAGCCCGAGCCCGAGCCGCAGGCGGTCATCCGCGAGGCCAAGCACGTCCACCTCGCCGAACTCGACCTCCTCGTGCGCGGCGGCCACGGCGACCCGCACGGCGTCCTCGGCGCGCACGCCCACGGCGGCGGCACGACGATCCGCGCCCTGCGTCCCCTCGCCGAGACCGTCGTCGTCGAACTTCCCGGCGGCAAGCGCGTCGACATGACGCACGAGCACGAGGGCATCTGGCTCGCCCACGTCGACGGCCGCGTAGACGACTACCGCCTTGTCGTCACCTACCCCGGTGGGGAGGAGCTGCGTCAGGACGACCCGTACCGCTTCTGGCCCACGCTCGGCGACATCGATCTCCACCTCATCGGTGAGGGCCGCCACGAGGAACTGTGGAAGGTCCTCGGCTCGCACGTCCGCAGCTACCCGGGCGGTGACCTCGGCGAGGTCCACGGCACGTCGTTCGCCGTGTGGGCTCCCAACGCCCGCGCGGTCCGCGTCATCGGCGAGTTCAACGGCTGGAACGGTCAGGCCCACCCGATGCGTGCCCTCGGCAGCACCGGCGTGTGGGAGCTGTTCGTCCCCGGCGTCGGCGAGAACACGACGTACAAGTACGAGATCCTCGGCCGCGACGGCTACTGGCGCGCCAAGGCCGACCCGCTGGCCCGCGCGACGGAGTGCCCGCCCGCGACCGCGTCCGTCGTCAACGAGTCGCACCACGACTGGAACGACGGCGAGTGGATGCGCGAGCGCGCCCGCCACACCGACGCCCACAACCGCCCGATGAGCACCTACGAGGTGCACCTCGGCTCGTGGCGTCCGGGCCTGAGCTACGTCGAGCTCGCCGACCAGCTCGTCGAGTACGTCTCCGACCTCGGGTTCACCCACGTCGAGCTCCTGCCCGTCGCGGAGCACCCGTACGGACCCAGCTGGGGCTACCAGGTCACCGGCTACTACGCGCCCACGTCGCGGTTCGGCTCCCCCGACGAGTTCCGTCACCTCGTGGACCGCCTCCACCAGGCCGGCATCGGCGTCATCCTCGACTGGGTGCCCGCCCACTTCCCCAAGGACGGGTTCGCCCTCGGCCGCTTCGACGGCGAGCCGCTCTACGAGCACCCGGACCCACGCCGTGGCGAGCACAAGGACTGGGGCACCTACATCTTCGATTTCGGTCGCCCGCAGGTGCGCAACTTCCTCGTCGCCAACGCGTGCTACTGGATCGAGGAGTTCCACATCGACGGTCTGCGTGTCGACGCCGTCGCGTCGATGCTCTACCTCGACTACTCCCGTGAGGACGGCGAGTGGGCCCCCAACCAGTTCGGTGGTCGGGAGAACCTCGAGGCCGTCGAGCTCATCCAGGAGACGAACGCGACCGTGTACCGCCGCAACCCCGGCGCCGTGACGATCGCCGAGGAGTCGACGAGCTGGGCGGGCGTCACCAAGCCGACCTACATGGGCGGTCTCGGGTTCGGCCTCAAGTGGAACATGGGGTGGATGCACGACACGCTCGGCTACGTCGAGCTCGCGCCCATCTATCGCCAGTACCACCACCACCAGATCACGTTCTCGATGGTGTACGCGTACAGCGAGAACTTCGTCCTGCCGATCAGCCACGACGAGGTCGTCCACGGCAAGGGCTCGATGCTCCGCAAGATGCCCGGCGACCGGTGGGAGCAGCTCGCGAACCTCCGCGCCTACTACGCGTTCATGTGGAGCCACCCCGGCAAGCAGCTCCTCTTCATGGGCAGCGAGTTCGCCCAGGAGAGCGAGTGGGCCGACTCCCGCGGTCTCGACTGGTGGCTCCTCGACCACGCGCCCCACCAGGGCGTGCAGGCGCTCATCCGCGACCTCAACGGTCTCTACGCCTCCCGCCCGGCGCTGTGGCAGCTCGACAACGACTTCGAGGGCTTCTCCTGGATCGACGCCAACGACGCGAGCGGCAACACGTACAGCTTCCTGCGGTTCGGCAAGCCCGACGAGCGCGGTGACCGGCCCGTCGTCGCCGCCGTCGTCAACTACAGCGGCATGGAGCACCACCAGTACCGCATCGGTCTGCCGCGGCCCGGCGTGTGGCGCGAGATCCTCAACACCGACGCCGAGGTGTACGGCGGCGCCGGGCTCGGCAACCTCGGCGAGATCGTCGCCGAGGACGTGCCGTGGCACGGTCAGCCGTACTCGGCGCTCGTGACGATGCAGAAGCTCTCGGCGGTGTGGTTCGAGCCCGTCGCCGACGGCAGCGGTGAGTCCTCCCAGGCGCAGACGCCCGGCGTCCCGCGTCCGGAGCTCAGCCGCACGCCGGTCGTCGAGGAGGAGGTCGTGCGCGGCAAGCTCTCCGAGGCGGAGCTGCGCGCGGCCCCCGCCCACGACCGTCACACGAGCGGCGAGGGTCACAGCTGACCGGATGACATGACGTGCACGGCCGGCCCGCGACCGGCGTGACGAGCACGAGAGAAGGGGCGGGCGCCTGCTACGGCGCCCGCCCCTTCTCAACCCCTGAGTTCGTGTCCTGAGCTCCCCTGAAGGCCTCCCGCTGAGTCGTGTCCCCTGATGCCCCGTTCCTTGCGACACCCCCTTATCGACAGGTCTGACGTCCATGTGTGACGTCCGACCGACTCTTTTCCGGCGTCTCCTCCGCGCCTCCTCGGAGACCCCCCGGACCTCCCACAGACCCCCGGAGAGGCGTCCGCAGTGCCGCTGCGTACCGTGGGGACACGTGACCGACAGAATTTGGGAACGCTACGTGGCCGTGGGTGATTCGTTCACCGAAGGACTCATGGACCCCTCCCCCCACGATCCGGACGTCTACGTCGGATGGGCCGATCGGCTCGCCGCCCACCTCGCGGCACACCACGCCGAGCGGGGCGCGGCGTTCGGGTACGCCAACCTCGCGATCCGCGGCCGGCTCGTCGCCGACGCCGCCGGTCCCCAGCTCGACGCGGCCCTCGATCTCACGCCCGACCTCGTGAGCTTCTCCGCGGGCGGCAACGACTGCCTCCGTCCGAAGGTCGACATCGACGACATCACCGCCCAGGTCGAGAGCGCCGTCGCGCGCATCCGGGACACCGGCGCGGACGTCCTCCTCGTCACCGCCCCCAACGTGCGGGAGGCGCCGATCGTCCACCGCCTCAACTCCCGCGTCGCGGAGTTCACCGCGAACCTCTGGGGCATCGCCACCCGGCACGACTGCTACGTGCTCGACATGTGGAACCTCACTCCGCTCCGGGACTCCCGCATGTGGGCCGAGGACCGCATCCACTTCTCCCCCGAGGGCCACGCCCGCATCGCGGCGGAGGCGGCCTACGTCCTCGGCACGAGCGACGACGCCGAGGCCGTGACGTGGCGTGAGCCGCTGCCCGCCGCCCCGCCCCTCACCCGGTGGGAGACGATCGCCGCCGACCGGGAATGGGCCCGCACGCATCTACGTCCGTGGATCGTCCGCCGTATCCGGGGGCGGAGCTCCGGTGACGGACGCACCCCCAAGCGCCCGGCCGTCGAGCCGTTCCCGCTCGAGGAGTCCTGACGGGGAGGGCGGACCATCCGCCCGGCGCGTCCCGACAGATGGCACCAGCCATCCGCATCCCGGACGCCGCGCACTATCCTCGTCGGACCCGCAGACGCCCATCGTCCACCGTCGACCCGGGAGACACGCCGTGCCCGTCAACATCCCCCGTTCCCTGCCCGCCCGGCGAACCCTGACGGACGAGAACGTCTTCGTCATGTCGACGGAGCGGGCCGACCACCAGGACGTCCGGCCGCTCTCCATCGCGATCCTCAACCTCATGCCGACGAAGATCGCGACGGAGACCCAGCTGCTCCGCCTCCTCGGCAACACGCCCATCCAGGTCGAGATCACGCTCCTCGCGATGCGGTCCTACACCTCCCGCAACACCGCGCCGGAGCACCTCGACGCGTTCTACCGGTCGTTCGACGACGTCCGCGACGAAAAGTTCGACGGGCTCGTCATCACCGGCGCACCCGTCGAGCTCATGGCGTTCGAGGACGTCGCCTACTGGCCCGAGATGTGCGAGATCCTCGACTGGAGCCGCACGAACGTCCACTCGACGATGCACGTGTGCTGGGGCGCGCAGGCGGGCCTCTACCGGCACTACGGCATCGACAAGCACGCCCTCGACGCGAAGATGTTCGGTGTCTTCGAGCACGAGGTGCACGTGCCGACGGCCCGCATCGTCAGCGGGTTCGACGACACGTTCTTCGCGCCGCATTCGCGCCACACGGGCACGGACGTCGCCGACGTCGAGGCCCACCCCGATCTCGAGGTCGTCGCGACGTCGACGGAGGCGGGTCTCTACCTCGCGCAGAGCCGCGACGGCCGCCAGGTGTTCGTCACCGGCCACCCCGAGTACGACCGCGACACGCTCGCCGGCGAGTACGAACGCGACGTCGAGCGCGGCCTGCGCGTCGACGTGCCCGCCGGGTACTACCCCGACGACGACCCGACGCAGCGCCCCCGCCACGGGTGGCGCTCCCACGCTTTCCTGCTCTACGCCAACTGGGTCAACTACGGCGTCTACCAGGGCACCCCGTACGACCTGGACCTCATCGGCGTCGACGGCGCCGGGTCCGCCCCGGCAGGGACGGACCCGACCTCCCCCGACGACTGACCCGCGCGGGCCCTCAGCGGCGCGAGGTGCCGGTCGGCGCCGTGCCGTGGGACGCCCCGCCGTCGTGAGCGTCGCCGTGCTCGTGCGCACCCTCCGTGTCGTGGTCGTGGGCGTCGCCGTGCTCGTGGGCGTGGTCGTGGGCGTGGCCGTGGCCGTGCGTGTCACCGTGCCCGGCACCTTCGGGCTTCGCCGCGGCGGACTCCTGCGGCCTGCCCGTCGTCACGGCGATCTCCACGGGCGTCGCGGGGAGGCCGTACCGGGCGACGACGGTGCGGGAGGGCACGTCGACGACGGTCACGGAGCGCTTCTCCGCGTCGGTGACGTAGGCGCGGTCACCCGCGACCTTCACGGCCGGGCCGGGCTCCTGCCAGTCGTCCTTCTCCTTCCACGGTGAGATGACGGGGATCGACGCGGTGACCTCTCCCTTCTCGACGTCGATGACCCGCAGGCGGCCGTCGTAGGTGAGGACGAGCCCCTCCCCCCGCGGCCCCCGCGCGAGGGACCGGAACCAGTACGCGGACCCGAGGTCGACGAGCTTCGCGGTGGCGGTGCGCGTGTCGACGAGCGAGACCCGCGTCGGCCGCTCGACGGGCTCGGCGTCCTTGTCGACCTTGTGGTCGCCGAGGACGATCGGCGAGCGGTCGTGCCCCGCGAGATTGCCCGTGCGTGCATAGGACCCCTTGACGGGCACCTTGTGGAACGTGCCGTCGCGGAAGACGACCGGGCCGTTCTCGCAGCCCATGACGACGACGTCGCCCCGCGCGGTGGGCGCGGCCGTCGCCTCGCCGTGGCTGCCGGGGCAGTTCGAGGTCTGAGCGAGGACCTTCGATCCGCGCCGCACCTGCACGACGGACCGGGACTCCTCCGTGCCCTGCGTCGTGAACAACGACCCCGGCCCGCCCCCACCGGACAGCTCTCGTTCGGGGACCTCGTGCACGAGCTCGCCGCGGAGGGCGAGGCCTTCCCCCAGGCCGGCGCCGAGGCATCACATGGCGAGGCGCACGCACATGCGCATGCGCATGCGCGCGGCGAGGAGTGCGCGGCGGGGCACTGCTCCCACCCGCACCATGCGTGGACGTCCGTGAGCGTCGACTCGCCGCTGCCGACGTCGCCGCGCGCGCTCGTCGCGTTCCTCGAGACCCGTGCGGCGGGGGTCCACCGCGTCAAGGGGCGCACGTGAGTCGACGTGCCCGGCGGGCGGCGCGGGTACGTCGTCCAGGCCGTCGGGGGCTGGCTCGCGTTCGAGCCCGCGTCGTGGTGCGGGGACGAGGAGCCGGTCACGCAGCTCGTCGCGATCGGCACGGGCATGGACGACGCCGCCGTCGAGGCCGCCCTCCGCGGATGCCTCGACGAGCCCGGCAGCATCCCCGCCGACCACCTCCACGCCCTCACCCGCTACCTGCGCTGACCTCGACGCGTCCGCCGGGCGAGCGACGACCTCTCGAGGGCCGAGATCCGCGAGCCCGGGACCTGGGCGGGCCCCGCCGAGACGGCCCGCGCGCGAGGGCTCTTGGACTAGGGTGGGCGGACCGACCACGGGTGTCTGCGGCAGCAGGCTGAGATGGGACTGACGCCGTCCCGGACCGTCACACCTGATCCGGGTCATGCCGGCGGAGGGATCGTCGTCGGCCGCGCCCGCAGGGTGTCGCCCACCTCGCCTCGCCCGCCGGAGTCCCGGCCGAGCGGAAGCGAGAGTCATGACCACCACCGAGAACCGCCCCACCTCCACACCTGCGTCCACGCCCCAGCCCACGCCCATGCCCGGCGCCGACGTCCCGGTGCAGGCCGAGCACCTGACCGCCCTGCACTCCTCGCACACCCGGGTGGAGCGCGAGGTGACCGGACCGAACGGCGAGGCGCTGCGCGTCCCGGTCTCGCGGGTGGGGCTGACGAACGGCGAGACGTTCGACCGGTACACGACGTCAGGCCCGGGGTCGGACCCCGAGGTGGGCCTGCCGCCGCTGCGCGCGGAGTGGATCGCGGCGCGCGGCGACGCCGAGACGTACGAGGGCCGCGAGCGCAACCTGCTCGACGACGGTCGCTCGGCGGTGCGTCGCGGTGAGGCGTCGCGGGCGTGGCGCGGCGAGCGTCGGGCCCCGCTGCGCGCCAAGGACGGTACCCGCGTGACGCAGATGCACTACGCGCGTCGCGGCGAGGTGACTCCCGAGATGGCGTACGTCGCCGCGCGCGAGGGCCTGCCGGTCGAGAAGGTCCGCGAGGCGGTGGCGAGCGGCCGTGCGATCATCCCGGCCAACGTCAACCACCCCGAGGCGGAGCCGATGATCATCGGCCGCGACTTCCTCGTCAAGGTCAACGCGAACATCGGCAACTCGGCCGTGACGAGTTCGATCGCCGAGGAGGTCGACAAGCTCACGTGGGCCGTCACGTGGGGCGCCGACACGGTCATGGACCTGTCGACCGGCGACGACATCCACACGACGCGTGAGTGGATCATCCGCAACTCCCCCGTGCCGATCGGCACCGTCCCGATCTACCAGGCGCTCGAGAAGGTCGACGGCAAAGCCGAGGAGCTCACCTGGGATGTCTTTCGCGACACCGTCATCGAACAGTGCGAGCAGGGCGTCGACTACATGACCATCCACGCGGGCGTGCTGCTGCGGTACGTGCCGATGACGGCGAACCGCGTGACGGGCATCGTCAGCCGCGGCGGATCGATCATGGCCGGCTGGATGCTCGCGCACCACCGGGAGAGCTTCCTGTACGAGCACTACGACGAGCTGTGCGAGATCTTCGCGAAGTACGACGTGGCGTTCTCCCTGGGCGACGGCCTGCGGCCCGGCTCGACGGCGGACGCGAACGACGAGGCCCAGCTCGCCGAGCTGCGCACCCTGGCCGAGCTCACGGAGCGCGCGTGGGAGTACGACGTGCAGGTGATGGTCGAGGGGCCGGGTCACGTGCCGCTGAACCTCGTGCCCGAGAACGTGCAGATGCAGCAGGACTGGTGCCACGGCGCGCCGTTCTACACGCTCGGGCCGCTGGTCACCGACATCGCGCCGGGGTACGACCACATCACGTCGGCCATCGGCGCGGCGACGATCGCGATGCACGGCACGGCGATGCTCTGCTACGTCACGCCGAAGGAGCACCTGGGCCTGCCGAACCGTGACGACGTGAAGACCGGCGTCGTCACGTACAAGCTGAGCGCCCACGCCGCGGACATCGCGAAGGGCCATCCGGGCGCGCGGGCGTGGGACGACGCGATGAGCAAGGCCCGGTTCGAGTTCCGGTGGCACGACCAGTTCGCGCTCTCCCTCGACCCGCAACTCGCGCAGGAGTACCACGACGAGACCCTGCCCGCCGAGCCCGCCAAGACGGCCCACTTCTGCTCGATGTGCGGCCCGAAGTTCTGCTCCATGCGCATCAGCGCGGACATCCGCGAGAAGTACAGCGCCGCCCGAGGTGACGACGCCGGAGTCGCCGCCGCCGAGGCCGACGAGGCCCTCGCCGAGGCCGGCATGGCCGCCAAGTCCAAGGAGTTCGTCGAACTCGGCGCCAGCGTCTACCTCACGCCCGAGAAGGCCGGAGCCGCGAAGGGCTGACCCACCCGACGCACGCATGGGCCCGCACCGGGATGGCCGGTGCGGGCCTGTCGCGGGGGCCGCCAGCGGGCCACAGGGCGGCGCGGAGCAGGGGCGTGACCATGCATGCTTTGTTCACTTAAGCGTCACCTGCTCATGTCGGCCGACCTA
>NZ_BAFE01000036.1 GCF_000247995.1 Mobilicoccus pelagius NBRC 104925 | reverse complement strand
TTTTGGTTTAGGAGGGGTTGGTTTTGTATTTGACCGGCCTGAACAAAACCGAAGGTTTTGTTAGGCGATGCTTCGGTCAATAAATCGGCTGAGCGCTTACTCGACGCTGCTCCGCTTCGCGGCGCACGCGAGTTAGCGCTAGCGCCAAGTAAGCGCTCCGTTAAAGATCGCCCCAAAAAATCTTCCATTTGGTTAGCTTCGTCAACAATATTGTCCCCTGGACTAGGAGCTAGGGTAGAACCCGTCTCAGCTTCGCGGAGTATACCAGGCGTTAATAAACTGGCCGCGGGAGCGACTTCGGTTTGTTCAGTCGGCCGCGTTGGATGGTGCACAAGCGCACCGGGCTCCGCGACACCTTGAACGGTACCGGAAAAACCCGCGTCTTTCTTGCTACTCGAGTAAGCGGGGGGCAAAACTCCCTCTTTCCACTCTGATAGACGACCAAGCGGAATTTTATCGGCTGCTCGGCTAGCTGCTTCAGCTTGTCTTTTATCAG
>NZ_BAFE01000037.1 GCF_000247995.1 Mobilicoccus pelagius NBRC 104925 | reverse complement strand
GCGCTCGAGGCCCTCGGTGATGAGCAGCTCGGTGATCTTGACCTTGTCGATCGTCCCGTCGTGCTTGCACCACGACACCTGCTGGCCCTTGCGGATCTCGCCGTTGAACACGCGCAGCAGCGCGAGGCGGCCGAGGAAGTTGCTCGAGTCGAGGTTGGTGACGTGCGCCTGCAGCGGCGCACCCTCGGTGTAGGAGGGGGCGGGGATCGTCTCCATGATCGTCTTGAACAGCGGCTCGAGGTCGGGGCTGTCGGGCAGCTCACCGTCCGCGGGACGGTTGAGGGAGGCCCGGCCGGCCTTCGCCGAGGCGTAGACGATCGGGAACTCGATCTGGGTCTCGTCGGCGTCGAGGTCCATGAACAGCTCGTACGCCTCGTCGACGACCTCCGCGATGCGCGAGTCGGGCCGGTCGACCTTGTTGATGCAGAGGACGACGGGCATCTTCGCGGCGAGCGCCTTGCGGAGGACGAACCGCGTCTGCGGCAGGGGCCCCTCCGAGGCGTCGACGAGGAGGACGACGCCGTCGACCATCGACAGACCGCGCTCGACCTCGCCGCCGAAGTCGGCGTGGCCGGGGGTGTCGATGATGTTGATCGTGACGTTGTCGACGCCGTTCGCCTTGGCGGACGGGCCGTTGTAGTGGATCGCGGTGTTCTTCGCGAGGATCGTGATGCCCTTCTCACGTTCCAGGTCGCCCGAGTCCATCGCACGTTCGTCGACGTGCTGATGTTCGCCGAACGCGCCGCCCTGCCAGAGCATCTTGTCGACGAGGGTGGTCTTGCCGTGGTCGACGTGGGCGACGATGGCGACGTTGCGGATGTCTCCGCGGGTCTTCGTGTTCTCCATAGGCACGTATCCGATTGTCTCAGGCTCGCGGGGGTGCTCGGTTCACGCGCCGATCGCGCCCTCCGCCCCGCGTCCGGGGCGGCCTCGATCGTGATCGCCGGCGCGGGCGGGATCACCGAGGCATGTCTGCAGCGGCCGCCGTCGGCGACCGTGCTCGAGAGGCGACGGAGAGAGGGCCGCGGGGATCAGGCGTGGAGGCGGCTCGCGAGCGCCCGGACGATGTCCGCGTTGGCGGGCAGCCAGTCGACGGCGAAGAGGTCGGAGGCACCCAGGAGGCGCAGCTCGTCGTGATCGGCGAGCGGGAGGGGTTCACCGTCGGTGGTGCGCGCGAGCCACACGTTCATCTCGTACGGCGAGGTCACGGGCCACCGGCCGTCGGCGAGGGGGCCGGGGACGGCGTCGCCGATCTCGACCTCGACGCCGAGCTCCTCGCGCAGCTCGCGCCGGAGCGCGGCGATGGGGGCCTCGCCGGGTTCGACCTTCCCGCCTGGCAGCTCCCATCGACCCGCAAGCGCAGCGGGCGCCGTACGGCGGGCGGCGAGGAGTCGACGAGGGGAGACGAGGTCGTCGACGAGGGCGGCCGCGACGACGTGGGTGGATCGCATCCGACCATTCTGTCCGCCCGCCCCGGGCGCGCCGACCTGGGTCGACACCCCTCCCCCGCCGCCCGAGACATCGCCGAGGACGTGACGGCCTCGTGTCCACCGATCCGCACCGGCGCCGTTGCGGCCGCCCCGCAGACGACCCGCGCACCCCTCTCCGTCCCTCCCGATCCGCCCGCGCTGTCGCCGGAGCGGGCCTCGCCGCCTCGTGGGCGGGCGTCCACGCCGTCCCGGCCGTCGCGGCGCCGCACGCCCTTCCCGCGGCGGGCGAGGCCGACCTCCGACTCCCCGCGCTCGACTCCGGGACCTTCCTCGGTGGAACGAGCGACCACCTGCTCCTCTCGCTCGACCCTCGCGTTCGCGTTCGTCGAGCCGTTCTTCTTCATCGGTCGCCTCATCTCGATCGCGGTGTCCGGCCCCTACCAGACGATCTTCATGGCGAACACCGGCGGCGCCCGGGAGAACGCGAAGAAGATCGTCGAGGTCGACATGCACGCCAAGGCCACGGCCCTCCACGACGCGACGAGCGTCGGCGACCCGTACAAGGACACGAGCTCGGCGGCCCTCGACCCGGTCATCACGTTCACGACCCTGTTCGGCCTGCTCGCCGTCGAGCTCGCCGTGCAGCTCACCGCCAAGCGGGGCAGCAGCACGCTCACGTCGGTCCTCGCGGTCGTGTTCCTCCTCGTGAGTGCCGTCTTCGTGTACCGCTCCTTCTACGCGATGCGGGTCGGCACCGGTGAGGGCGACCTCCTCCTCGACACCGACGACGAACCGGCACAGGCCACCGCCTGACCCGTCATCGCCCCCGCGCGGGGAGCGTGCCGCACGGCCCGCAGTCGCCCCGTCCGCCCGGGCACCGGGTCGGCGGGGCGGCTGCCATGATGTGCGCCATGACACCGACGTCGATGTCCTGGCAGATCGAGAACCCCCGCCTCGCGCGGTTCGCGGCCGACGCGGAGCGCCGGTGGGCCCGCCCCCTGCCCGACTACCCCGCACTCCACGCCTGGTCCGTGCAGCACCCGGAGGAGTTCTGGGCGTCGGTGTGGGACGACTTCGGCGTCGTCACCTCCGCCCCGTACGAGGCCGTACTCACCGGCGGACCCATGCCGCACCACGAGTGGTTCCCCGGCGCCCGTCTGAACTACGCCGACCAGATCTTCCGCCACGACACGCGCGACGGGGCGGCGGTCGTCTCCTACGAGGAGGACGGCACGCGCACCGAGCTCTCGTGGAGCGAGCTCGAGAAGCAGGTGCGGGCAGTCGCCGGAACGCTGCGCGGCCTCGGTGTCGGGGAGGGCGACCGGGTCGTCGGGTACCTCACGAACGGTCCGGAGACGATCGTCGCGTTCCTCGCCACGGCCTCGCTCGGCGCGATCTGGGCCGTGTGCGCACCCGATCTGGGCGCCGCCACCGCGGCGTCCCGCCTCGCACAACTCGAACCGTCCGTCCTCGTCGCGAACACGGCCTACGACTGGGCCGGATGCACGTACGACCGCCGTGCGGAGGTCGTCGACCTCGCCGCCGCGACCGGAGTGACGGCCCTCGTCGAGGTGCCACGTTCGGGCCTCACCTTCGACGGCGACGACGCGCCCGCGCTCGGCGCGGGTGCGCCCCGCGTGACCTGGGCCGAGGCGCTCACCGGCGCACCGGTCGAGGCCACCGCCCAGGTACCCGCGAACCACCCGCTGTGGGTGCTCTTCTCGTCGGGCACGACGGGCGTTCCCAAGGGGATGGTCCACTCCCATGCAGGGGTGGTCGCTGCGCACGCCTCGATGTTCCTGCTCGCGATGGACTGCGGGCCGGACGACACCCTGTTCTGGTACACGACGCCGAACTGGATGATGTGGAACATCGTCGTCTCCGCGCTCCTCGTCGGGAGTCGCACGGTGACGTACGAGGGCAACGTCGCGTACCCGGGCCCGGACCGCCTGTGGCGCATCGTCGCCGACGAGCGGGTGACGATGTTCGGTACGAGCCCCGGTCAGTTGCAGCTCAGCGCGCAGACGCGGCTCGAGCCGGGGCGCGACCTCGACCTGTCGGCGCTGCGGGCGGTTCCCGTCACCGGCGCGCCCGCCCCCGCCGCGCTCAACCAGTGGCTGCGCGAGCACGTCCGCGCCGACGTCCCTCTCCTGTCGGTGTGCGGCGGGACGGACGTCGTGAGCGCGTTCCTCGGCTGCAGTCCGTGGCTGCCCGTGTACGACGGGGAGCTCTCCGGCCCGGCGCTCGGCGTCGACGCGCAGGCGTGGGACGCGGACGGCAACCCGGTGACCGACGAGGTCGGTGAGCTCGTCATCGCCTCCCCCGGCCCGTCGATGCCGCTGTACTTCTGGAACGACCCGGACGGGTCGCGATACAAGGCGAGCTACTTCGACACCTACCCCGGTGCGTGGCGGCAGGGCGACTGGGTGACGCGCACGGGCCGAGGCTCGTTCGTCGTGCACGGCCGGTCGGACTCCACCCTCAACCGCAACG
The DNA here is from genome assembly GCF_000247995.1 of Mobilicoccus pelagius NBRC 104925. Lineage (GTDB taxonomy): Bacteria > Actinomycetota > Actinomycetes > Actinomycetales > Dermatophilaceae > Mobilicoccus > Mobilicoccus pelagius. Next base: position 28,280 of record NZ_BAFE01000037.1, on the reverse strand, counting down.
GTGTGCGGTTCGGCTCCTCGGACATCTACGACATCGTCGAGTCCGACCCGGCGGTGGCGGAGGCCGTCGTCCTCGGGGTGGAGCTCGACGGCGGCGGGTACCGGATGCCGCTGTTCCTCGCCCCGGCGCCCGGGCACGAGCTCGACGAGGCGGAGCTCGACCGCATCCGTGGCCGGCTGCGCACGGAGGGGTCGCCCCGTCACGTGCCCGACGAGATCCACGTCGTCCGCGCCGTGCCGCACACCCGCACGGGCAAGAAGCTCGAGATCCCCCTCAAGCGCATCCTCCAGGGCGCCGACCCCTTCGCCGTCCTCGACCCCGGCGCCATCGACGACGCGAGCCTCGTCGACGACTACGTCGCCCTCGCCCGCACGTGGGGCACGCGGGGCTGACACCCTCGCGCGTAGCACCCAGAACGACGAGTGAGGGGCCCCGATCGGGGCCCCTCACTCGTGCAACGCGGATCGCCGGTGACCGATCCCGGCGTCAGGAGACGGCGTCGAGCAGCCACCCGCGTTCGGGGTCGAACGTCACCCTGACGAAGGACCCCTCCTCGTGCATCGTCGAGGGCATCGGGTCGTTCTCCACGACGACGATGCTGCCGGCGTCGGTCTCCACCTCGTACTCCGCCGTGGAGCCGTAGAACACCACGCTCACGACGCGGCCCACGTCGCCGCCGACGACGCGTGCGTCGCTCGGCGACAGCCGCACCGATTCGGGCCGCACCATGAGCACCTTGTCCCCCGCGCCCCGTGCGGCGTCGGAGACGGCGATCCTCTCCCGACGGTTTCCGAACACCGTGACCTCGGCGGTGTCCCCGTCGATGTGGTGCACGGGGGCGTCGAGGAAGTTCGCCTGACCGATGAAGTCGGCGACGAACACGCTCGCGGGCCGGCGATAGATGTCGGCAGGGGTGCCGATCTGCTCGATCCGCCCCTTGTTCATCACGACGATGCGATCGGAGAGGCTCATCGCCTCGTCCTGGTCGTGGGTGACGTAGAGGGCGGTGATGCCGAGCCGCTTCTGCAGCCGACGGATCTCGGCCCGCATCTGGACGCGGAGCTTGGCGTCGAGGTTCGACAGCGGCTCGTCGAAGAGGAGGACCTTGGGGCGCATGACCATGGCGCGGGCCAGGGCGACACGCTGCTGCTGCCCACCGGAGAGCTGGTTGGGCGCCCGGTCGGCGAGGCTCACGAGGTCCATCGAGACGAGGGCGGCCTCGACCTGTTCCTTGACCTCCGCCGCGGGGGTGCGGCGGAGACGCAACCCGTACGCGACGTTCTCGTACACCGAGAGGTGGGGGAAGAGGGCGTAGGACTGGAACACCATCGACATGGGGCGCTTGTCGGGCGTGAGCCGCACCATGTCGGCGCCGTCGAGCGTGATGCTGCCCGAGGTGGGGCGCTCGAATCCCGCCACCATGCGCAGGGTCGTGGTCTTTCCGCACCCGGAGGGTCCGAGCAGGGTGAGGAACTCCCCCGGCGTGGTGACGAGGTCGATGTGGTCGACGGCTGCGAAGACCCCGTCGGCGGTCGGGAAGGTCTTGGTGAGCTGACGGAGCTCGACGACTCCGGTCGTGGACACGCCGGTCATCGCGCGCCACCTCCTGTCTGACGGGCCGGACGACCCTCGTGGTGGACGAGCAGGGTGAGCAGACCCATGACGGCCAGGACGATGACGAGCAGGAGCGTGCAGAACGCGAACGCGTTGCCGAAACGGCCGGCGTCCACCTCCGACAGGATCTGCTTGGTCATGATCTGGGTCTGCGGCGTGGTGATGAAGATGATCGGCGAGAGGGTCGTCATCGACCGCGCGAACGCGTAGATGAGCCCGGAGAGGAGCGCCGGTCGGATGAGGGGCAGCGTCACCGTGCGGAAGACCGTCGTGGAGCTGGCCCCCAAGGAGGCCGCGGCCTCGTCGATCGACGGGTCGATCTGCTGAAGGGCGGCGATGCCGGAACGCTGACCGGACGGCATCGAACGGATGACGTAGACCATGACGAGGGCGAGGGCTCCGCCGAACATCGCGGCGCCGCCGCCGAGGGCGGGCAGGAACATGCGGTTGCCGACGATGAGCGGCGTGTTGAACGCGACCGCGTAGCCGATGCCGAGGACGGTGCCGGGGACGGCGAGGCCCAGCATGCCGAGGAAGTCGAGGGCGGACGCGGCCCAGGGACGCAGCTTCCGGACGACGAGCCACGCGACGAGCATTCCCATGAGGCCCGCGATCGGGGTCGCGATGAGGGCGAGGATCGTCGTGTCCTTGATCGCCTCGTTACCGATGCCGCTCAGCACGTATCGGTAGTTGTCGAGGGTGAACCTGTTGTCGATGCCGAGGATCTTGACGAGGCCACCGAGGATGACCGTCGCGTAGATCGTCGTGACGACGAGGCCGACGAGGACCGCGAAGCCGACGAGTGGGATCCGCCCCGCCGCGCTGGTGATGAGCCGGGGCGAACCCGCGGGCTTGCCCGTGACGGACACGACGCTCTTGCGCGACACCCAGTACCGCTGCACGAGGAACACGAGGATCGCCGGCAGGAGCAGCACGAGGGAGAAGGCCGCGCCGGCACCCACGTCGTACTCGCCGGTGATCGCGATGAACGCTCGGGAGGCGAGGACGGTGTAGTCGCCGCCGATGACGAGCGGGTTCGCGAGGTCGGCGATGGCCTCGACGAAGAGGAGGAGGAACGATGCCGCGAAACCGGGGGCGAGCATGGGAAGCGTCACCTTGCGGAACGTCTGCCATCCCGTCGCGCCGAGGTTGGCGGAGGCCTCGTCGAGGACGGGGTCGAGGGCCTTGAGCATCCCGAGGAAGTTCATGTAGGCGACGGGGAAGAAGCTCAGGGCGAGGACGAGCGAGAGGCCGGGCAACCCGTAGATGTTCGTGTTGAGCCCGAAGAGGCCGTGCGTGATGACCCCGCGTCGGCCGAGGAGGGTGATGATCGCCGTCGCGACGGCGAACGGGGGCGACACGACGGGGAGGAGGCACAGGAGGTGGACGATCCGCTTGCCCCGGAAGGCCACCCTCACCTGCACGAACGCCATGAGGAACCCGAGGATCGTGCCGGCGAGACCGACGACGACGCCGAGGACCAGCGTGTTGACGACGATGCCGCGGTCCACCGACGAACTCACGATGTCGGTGAGGACGGCCTTGCCCGACGGACCGAAGGCCGCGACGAGGACGCGGGCGAGGGGATAGAGGACGAGCAGGGCGAGGACGGCGACGACGGCCGCGACGACCGCGACCGTGGGCCATTCGACGCCGTGCCGCCGGCGGCCGCGGCCCGCGGGTGCGGCAGCCGGGGCACCGGGCCCCGTGTTCTCGAGAACGGTGAGTGCCACGTCAGGCCTTCGGTTCGGCCGCGATCTCCGAGTCGAAGCGGGACGTGAGGCTCTTCTTCGCCTTGGCCGCCTTCTCGAAGTCGTAGTCGACGAGCTTGACCTCGTCGAGCTTGACGGAGCGCTCGTCGGCCTTGGCGTCGGGGTTGGTGTGGACCTGGTATGAGCCGACGGTGGGGCCGAGCTCCTGGGCCTCCGCGGTGAGCGCCCAGTCGGCGTACTTCTTCGCGGCCTCCTGCTGCTTGCTGCCCTTGACGACGGCGACGCCACCGATCTCGTAGCCCGTGCCCTCCTTGGGGAAGCTGATGACGAGGTCGTTCATGCCGCGTTCCTTGTAGAGGGCGCAGTCGTGGCTGAACACGAGGCCGACGGCGGCCTCACCACGTCCGGCGACCTGCCCGGGCGCGGTGCCGGACTTCGTGTACTGGAGGACGTTGTTGTGGAGGCGGCGCATGTAGTCGAGTCCGGCGTCCTCGCCACCCAGGCGGGTGACCTGCGTCCACAACGTGGTGAAGGCGGTGCCGGAGGTCGACGGGTGGGCCGTCGAGATCTGCTTGGCGAACTTGGGGTCGAGCAGGTCGTCCCAGCTCGTCGGGACGGGCGCGCCGAGCTCGTCGAGGATCTTCTTGTTCGAACAGAAACCGAGGGCACCGACGTAGACGCCGGCCCAGTAGCCGTCGGGGTCCTTGTAGCGGGCCGGGATCTTCTCACCGGTCGGGCCGATGTACTTCTCGAGGAGGTCCTGCTCGACGGCGGCACCGAATCCGTCGGCCGGGCCGCCGTGCCAGACGTCGAACTCCGGCGCAGCCTTGGCCGCGGCGAGTCGGGCGACGGTCTCACCGGAGGAGAGGCGGACGAAGGAGGTCTGGATCCCCGTCTTGGCGGTGAAGGCCTTCGTCCATGCGGAGCAGACCTCCTCCATCGCGCCGCACGCGACGGTGAGCTTCTGCCCACCCCCGTTCGAGGACGAGTCGGTGGTGGCGGGGTCGACGGCGCAGGCGGTTCCGGTCAGGACGACCGTGGCGGCGAGGAAGGCACTGGCCTTGGCAGGAATACGCATCGTTGCGTCCTTCGTGCGAGGAATGGGTCCCCTCGACCGTAGGCACGTCGTCCCCGCCCACGGGTCACGTCCCGGCCACGGTGGATGACAGAGTTGTGATGTTCGGCGGTCAGGTGCCGGGGACGAGCCGGTACCCACGGCCGCGATCGGTGAGGATCTGCGGGGTGCCCGGTGCCGTGCCGAGCGTCGATCGGAGGCGGTACATCGCGGTGCGCACGATGTCCCGGTCGCCGGCATGCGCGCCGGCGGGGCCGATGGCCTCGTGCAGGGCCCGATGTCCCACTGTCTCCCCGACATGACCGGCGAGCAACCACAGGAGGCGGAACTCGCTCGGCGTCGTGTGCACCGCGACACCGTCGCGGGTGACGGCCTGGAGCCCGGCCTCGAGGTGGAGGTTGCCCACGGATCGGGTCGCCCCGGGGGTGATCGGGCCGGCCGTCCGACGGCGGCGCCGGGTCAGGGCCGCGACCCGCAGTGCCAGTTCCCGCGGACTGAACGGCTTGACGACATAGTCGTCGGCGCCGACCTCGAGCCCGGCGACGCGGTCCTCCTCCGTTCCGAGCGCGGTGAGGAGGAGGACCGGGACGTCCGTGACCTCCCGCACGCGACGGCAGAGGTCGACGCCGCGCTCCCCCGGCAACATGACGTCGAGCACGACCGCGTCGACCGCGTGTTCGGTGAGCACCCGCCAGGCCGCCGTCGCCGTGGCTGCGGTGATCGTTCGAAAACCCTTGGCACGCAGGGCCATCCCGACGACGGTGAGCATCTGGGGTTCGTCGTCGACGACGAGGACGAGCGGCGCGTCATCCGTCATCGGCACCACCTCCGGGCAGGACGAGCGTGATCGTGGTCCCCCGACCGCTGACGGTGTCGACGACGAGTCTCCCGCCGTGGAGCTCAGCGATGCGTCGGCTGATGAGGAGCCCCAATCCGTGCCCCGTCTCGGTGGGGACCTCTCCCTCGCCGTCGAGGAGCGCCCGCTTGGTCTCGGGGTCCATCCCGGCTCCCGCGTCGCGGACGGAGAGGAGCACCGAACTCTCCATGCGCCGCACGGAGACGGTGATGTCGCTGTCCGGACCCGCGTGCCGCACCGCGTTGTTGACGAGATTGACGAGGACCTGACGTACGAGGCCGGCGTCTGCCGGCACCCGCGGAGGGGCGCCTCGCGACTCGAACCGGATCGGCATCGACGTGAGGCGTCGGGTGTCGCGGACGACCGCGAGCGCGAGGCGGCGGACGTCGACGTTCGTGACGTGCATCGTGAACAGACCGGCGTCGATGCGGGCGTCGACGAGCAGGTCGTCCGCGAGCGTCACCATGCGGCCGCTGTGATGCGCGATCGTCCGGCTCAACTCTTGCGCCTCGGGGGTGAGCTCGCCCGCGGTGCCGTCGACGAGCATCTCCGCCCCGCCGATGACGAGGCTGAGGGGCGTGCGGATCTCGTGACCGAGCACGGCCACCCGGTCCGCCCGTTGTCGCGCGGCCGTCCGCCACCGGCCGTTCTCGACCCGCAACGCCGACGCGGCCCGCCGCTCCCGCACGAGTGCGGAGGACGTGGCCACCAGCATCACCGCCAGTGCCACCACGAGCCACATCATGGCGTCATTCTGCCCCGTGCATCCTCGCTCCCCCGACGCCCTGCCCACCGCCGGGACACCGGTGTCGAGGCGGCGGAGCTCGGGACGTGACACCCGCGGAGGACCGTCCGTCCCGCGATTCGTGCCGTTCACCGATGCACCTCGACGACACGGGGCCCCGGCGTGTCGTAGACCCCCGCGGGCGGGGAGGTGACCGCTACTGTCACGCCCAACCCCTCGGCGGCCCCGCTCCCTGCGGATTCGCCCCAGAGAAAGGCCGACCCCGCATGTCCAGAACCCGGTCCACGGCAGCGTTCGCGCTCGCCTCGGCTCTCGTGCTCTCGCTCGGTGCCTGCGCCAAGTCCGATCGTGACGCCTCCGGCGGTGGCGGCGGCGGTGAAGGTGGCGGCACGTTCACCTTCGGTGCCGCCGGCGCGCCCAAGGTCCTCGACCCGTACTACGCCACCGACGGTGAGACGTTCCGCGTCAGCCGCCAGATCTTCCAGGGCCTCGTGTCGTTCAAGGAGGGCACCGCCGAGGTCGCCCCCGGCCTCGCCACCGAGTGGAAGCCGAGCGCCGACGGCCGCACGTGGACGTTCACCCTCAAGGAGGGCGTGAAGTTCCACGACGGCACCCCGTTCGACGCCGACGCCGTCTGCAAGAACTTCGAGCGCATGTACAGCCAGACCGGCGCGGGCGCCACCGCCGCCGCCTCGCAGTACTGGGCCGACAACTTCGGCGGGTTCAAGGGCGGCAAGGAGCCGAGCCTCTACAAGTCCTGCACCGTCAAGGACCCGAAGACCGTCGACGTCACCCTCAACCGGGTCACGTCGAAGTTCCCCGCCCTCCTCGGACTGCCCGCGTTCTCCATGCAGAGCCCCACCGCGATGGAGAAGTACAAGGCGAACGACGTCAAGGCGCAGGGTGAGGGCTTCGCGTTCTCCGAGTACGCGACGAAGTACCCGACCGGCACCGGCCCGTTCAAGTTCGGCAGCTACGACCAGGCCAACGGCACCGTCACCCTCGTCCGCAACGACGAGTACCAGGGCGAGAAGGCGAAGATCGCGAAGCTCGTCTTCAAGATCATCCCCGACGAGTCCACCCGCCGTCAGGAGCTCCAGGCCGGCAGCATCCAGGGGTACGACTACCCCAACCCCGTCGACTGGGAGGCGCTCAAGAGCGAGGGCAACCAGGTCCTCGTCCGCCCGGCGTTCAACCTCATGTACCTCGGGCTCAACCCCAAGGCCAACCCGGAGCTCAAGGACCTCAAGGTCCGCCAGGCGATCCAGTACGCGATCAACCGCGAGCAGATCGTCAAGACCCAGCTGCCCGAGGGTGCGAGCGTCGCCACCCAGTTCATGCCCGACACCGTCGCCGGCTACAACAAGGACATCCAGGCCGTCCCGTACGACCCGGAGAAGGCGAAGCAGCTCCTCAAGGAGGCCGGCGTCGAGGGCTTCACCCTCAATTTCTGGTACCCCTCCGAGGTCACCCGCCCCTACATGCCCGCACCGCAGCGGCTCTACGAGGCGATGAGCACCGACCTCCAGAAGGTCGGCATCAAGGTGAAGACGACGACGAAGCCGTGGAACGGCGGTTACCTCGACGGCGTCGACGTCGGCCAGGCGGGCGCGTTCCTCCTCGGATGGACCGGCGACTACAACACGCCCGACAACTTCATCGGGGTGTTCTTCGGCGACACGACGAACCGGTTCCACACCGCGTCCTACCCGTGGGGCCAGAAGCTGTCCGACGACCTCGAGAAGGCCGACAGCATCGTCGACGAGGGAACCCGCACCAAGGCGTACGAGGGCCTCAACAAGACGATCGTCGAGCAGTACGTGCCGGCCGTGCCGATCAGCCACAGCCCGCCCGCGCTCGTCCTCGCCAAGGGCGTCTCCGGCGTGACCGCGAGCCCCCTGACCGACGAGAAGTTCGCCCAGGTCACGGTCTCGAACTGATCCTCACCCCGACGGGCCCGGCCATGACGCCGGGCCCGTCGCACGCCCTCCCGGAGGTTGCTCGTGCTGCGGTACATCATCAGACGGCTGGCACAGATGGTGCTCGTCGTCCTCGTCCTCTCCCTCCTGCTGTTCGGGTGGCTCCGCGCCCTCCCCGGCGGGCCCGTCTCCGCGCTGCTCGGTGAGCGCGCCACCCCCGAGTCGCGCGCCCAGCTCGAGGCGACCCTCGGCATGGACCAGCCCCTGTGGGCGCAGTACCTGCGGTTCCTCGGACGCGCCGTCCGCGGCGACTTCGGCGTCTCCACCGGTGTCCTGCCCGGGCGGGAGGTCCTGTCGATCTTCCTGTCGCGGTTCCCCGCCACCATCGAGCTGTCGATCGTCGCGATCCTCCTCGCCGTCCTCGTCGGCGTCCCCGCCGGCTACCTCGCCGCTCGACACCGCGGACGGCCCCTCGACGTCACCGGGGTCCTGCTCTCGCTCGTCGGCGTCGCGGTCCCCGTGTTCTTCCTCGCGTTCCTCCTCAAGTTCGTCTTCGCCGTCGAACTCGGGTGGCTGCCCGCCTCGGGCCGTCAGGCGTCCTCGATCGACGCGACCCGCATCACCGGGTTCTTCGTCCTCGACGGGTTGATGACCCGCGAGTGGGACGCCGCCTGGGACGCGTTCAAGCACCTCATCCTGCCCGCGGTCGCGTTGAGCTCGATCCCGTTCGCCGTGATCTTCCGCATCACCCGCGCGAGCGTCCTCGACGTCCTCGACGAGGACTACGTGCGCACCGCGGAGGCCAAGGGCCTCACGCAGGGCGTCGTCCGCAACCGGCACGTGCTCCGCAACGCGATGCTGCCCGTCGTCACGACGATCGGTCTGCAGATCGGTGCGCTGCTCTCCGGCGCGGTGCTCACCGAGAAGGTGTTCGCCTTCCCCGGCATCGGCGACGCCCTCGCCAAGTCGTTCGAGATGCGTGACTACGCGATGCTGCAGCTGCTCATCATGGCCGCCGCCGCCGTCTACGTCTTCGTCAACCTCGTCGTCGACCTGCTGTACGCCGTGATCGACCCCCGTGTGAGGACGGCCCGATGAACTCCGCCAAGAAGGACCGCATCGACCGGCTCGCCGCCACGTCGGGAGGCACGGTCGCCCATGCGGCGTCCGCCACCGACGTGGACGCGGCGACCGGCACCACCTCTGCCGCCCCCACGACCGTCGCGGACGCGGGACGCGTGTCCGGCGGCGAGGGCGTGAGCCTCCTCGCGAGCGCGTGGGGCCGGCTGCGCCGCAACCCGCTCTTCCTCACCGGCGCGGCGATCACGACGGCGTTCGTCGTCCTCGCGCTCCTCTCACCGTGGCTCGCCCCGCACGACCCGAGCGCCCAGCTGCTCTACCCCGAGATTCGGCAGCAGACCAACCCGATCCCCGCCGCACGCCCCGGGTTCCCCCTCGGCGCCGACTGGTTCGGCCGCGACCTGCTCTCCCGCCTCCTCGTCGGCAGCCGCCAGACCCTCTTCGTCGGCGTGTTCGCCACCCTCGGCGGCCTGCTCGGCGGGCTCGTCCTCGGCATCCTCGCCGGCGCCTTCGGCGGCTGGGTCGACGCGCTCGTCATGCGCATCGTCGACGTCATGCTGTCGATCCCGAGCCTGCTCATGGCGTTCTCCATCGCGGCGATCTTCGCCAACCCGAGCCAGCTCACCGTCATCATCGCGATCGCCGTCGTCCAGATCCCCGTGTTCGCGCGGCTCCTGCGCGGCTCGATGATGGCGCAGCGGCACAGCGACCACGTCCTCGCCGCCCGCGCCCTCGGCGTGAAGAAGGCACCCATCGTGTTCCGGCACATGCTCCCCAACGCGCTCGGCCCGGTCATCGTCCAGGCCACGCTCGTCCTCGCCGTCGCGATCATCGACGCCGCCGCCCTGAGCTTCCTCGGCCTCGGCAACCCCGACGACCGCATCCCCGAGTGGGGGCAGATGCTCGGCGCGTCCCAGCAGTACCTGGCCGGATACCCGCACCTCGCGTTCTACCCGGCGGCGTGCATCGTCGTCGTCGCGCTGGGATTCACGTTCATGGGTGAGTCCCTGCGCGAGGCGCTCGACCCGAAGACGAGGCGATGACCATGGCGGCACACACCCCCGCATCCATCCCGGACGGCACCTCCGCGACGACCGACCGTCGGCGTCACGCCGTCGGCACCGAGCCCCTGCTGTCGATCCGCGACCTCACCGTGCGGTTCACCCGCGCCGGTGAGGAGCCCTTCACCGCCGTCGACCATGTGAGCTTCGACGTCCACCCCGGGCAGACCGTCGGTCTCGTCGGCGAGTCCGGCTGCGGCAAGTCGGTCACGTCGCTCGCGATCATGGGGCTGCTGCCCCGCCGCGGCAACGAGGTCACCGGCGAGGTGATGTTCGACGGCACCGACCTGCTCCGCCTCGGCGCCTCCGAGATGCGCGACCGCCGCGGCCGCGACGTCGCGATGATCTTCCAGGACCCCCTGAGCTCGCTCAACCCCGTCGTCCCCATCGGCCTGCAGGTCACCGAGGTCATCGAACGGCACCGCCGCATGAAGCGCTCCGAGGCGCGACCCATCGCCGAGGAGCTCCTCCGCAAGGTCGGCATCCCCGACCCGGCGCGACGTCTCAAGGAGTACCCGCACCAGCTGTCCGGCGGGATGCGGCAGCGCGCCCTCATCGCGATGGCCCTCGCGTGCGAGCCGCGCCTCCTCATCGCCGACGAGCCGACGACGGCCCTCGACGTGACGATCCAGGCACAGATCCTCCGCCTCCTGCGGGAACTCGTCGAGGAGTCCGGCACGGCGCTCATCATGATCACGCACGACCTCGGCGTCGTCGCGGGGCTGTGCGACCGCGTCAACGTCCTCTACGGCGGGCGCATCGTCGAGAGGGCCGACCGACACGAGCTCTTCGCCGCGCCGCGTCACCCGTACACGAACGGGCTCCTCGCCTCGATCCCCCGCCTCGACGCGCCCCGCGGTCGTCGCCTCGACCCGGTGCCCGGGTCGGTGGCCGACAACCTTCCCTGGGACTCCGCCTGCGCGTTCGCGCCCCGGTGCTCCCAGCCGATCGAGATCTGCCGCGAGCGCACCCCCGAGCTCGTCGACGAGCCCTCGGCCGGACCCCGGCCACGGGCACTGCGTTGTCACAACCCCGTCGCGCCGGAGGACCAGGTCACCGCCGCCGGCCGCCCGCCGAGCGCCCCGTCGACCGCGACGACCGCGACGACCACGACCCGGACCACGGGCACGGCCACACCCGCCGGCGGGGGCGCCTCCGTCGCCGCCCCTCGCGACGTCGTCCGCGACGAACGGGCCGACCGACCCGACCCGTCATCCCACATCGACCGCCACGGCCGTCCCGACCAGCCCGAGGAGACCCGATGAGCACCGCCGCCGGGACCACCGGAACGCCGAACCCCGCCGACGGCGCCGCACAGACCGCCGGGCACACCGTCGGAGACGACGTCCTCGTCGACGTGCGGGGGCTCAAGGTCCACTTCCCCATCAAGCGGGGCGCGATCTTCGACCGTACCGTCGGGTACGTATACGCCGTCGACGGCATCGACATGCAGATCCGCCGCGGCGAGACGTACGGCCTCGTCGGTGAATCCGGTTGCGGCAAGTCGACGTTCGGGCGCGCACTCCTCCAGCTCGAGACGCCGACCGCGGGCAGCGTCCACTTCGACGGGGTCGATGTCGCCTCCCTCAAGGGCGAGGCCCTGCGTCGGCGGCGTCAGGACATGCAGATGGTGTTCCAGGATCCGCTGTCGAGCCTCGACCCACGCCAGTCGATCGAGTCGCTGCTCCTGGAGGGGATGCAGGCCCACGGCCTCGTCCGCGACCGGGCCGCCGCGAACACCCGTCTGCGCGAGCTGCTCACCGCCGTCGGGCTGCCGACGACGGCGCTCAAGAAGTACCCGCACGAGTTCTCCGGTGGGCAGCGTCAGCGCATCGGCATCGCCCGCGCACTCTCGGTGAATCCCAAGCTCGTCGTCGCGGACGAACCGGTGTCCGCCCTCGACGTCTCCGTGCAGGCACAGGTCGTCAACCTCCTCGAGGACCTCCAGGAGGAGTTCGGTCTCACCTACCTCGTCGTCGCCCACGACCTCGCCGTGGTCCGACACATCAGCGACGTCGTCGGCGTGATGTACCTCGGATCGCTCGTCGAGGAGGCCGACGCCGACGAGCTGTACGCCGAGCCGCTCCACCCGTACACGAAGGCGCTCATGTCGGCCGTGCCCGTGCCCGACCCGACGGTCGAGGACCGCCGCGAGAAGGTCATCCTCTCGGGAGACCTCCCGAGCCCGGCCGCGCCGCCGCCGGGCTGCCGGTTCCACACCCGGTGCCCGTGGCGGCAGGAGACCCGCTGCGACACCGAGCGGCCCGAGCTCCGCGTCGTCACAGGTCACAGTTCCGCGGGTGACGTGCGACCGCACCGGGTCGCGTGCCACTACGCCGAGCAGATCGCCGACGGCACACTCAAGGCCCATGAGGTCGCTCCCACCGGTGGCGAGCGGTTCTACGAGGCCGGCACCCCCGTCGGCGTCACGGGCGCCTTCGCCGGCCCCGCCTCGCTCGCCGAACTCACCTGAGCCTCAGGCGCGCCCGCCGACACAACCCTGCGTAGCGCCACGCAGTCATCCCTCGACGATCCCTCCGACCATCCGGTCGGGGGGATCGTCGGCGTCCGGCCCCACCCGGTTGACACGTGAGGTAGTTTTACCGGGAAAATCCGTTTTAATATGTCGGGAGCCCGCATGTCCTCCACCCTGGCGTCTCCGTCCTCCGCCGCGTCACCGACCGGGAGCACACCCTCCCGCGATCGCCGCTGGTGGTGGGCCCTCGCCGTCGTCGTCCTCGGATCCTTCACCGTCCTCCTCTGGATGGGCCTGGAGATCGACGAATCCAAGCCACCGATTCCGGCCAGGGTCGTCGCAACCGACGGCACCGTCCTCGTCGACGGTGACGACGTCATGGACGGCCAACGCGTCTGGCAGTCGATCGGCGGCCAGCAGATCGGCTCCGTCTGGGGCCACGGCGCCTATGTCGCCCCCGACTGGACCGCCGACTGGCTGCACCGCGAGGCGACGTTCGTCCTCGACGAGTACGCCCGCGACATGGGCGTCGCGAGCTACGACGCGGCGAGCCCCGAACAGCAGGGCGCGCTCCAGGCCCGCCTGCGGCAGACGTTCCGCACGAACACGTACGACCCGGCCGCCGGCACGATCACCCTCGACCCTGTTCGGGCCCGCGCCTTCGAGGCGAACGCCCGCCACTACGCCGACGTCTTCGGTCGCGGCCACGAGCAGTACGCCATCCCCGCCGGCACGGTGAAGGACCCCGAGGCCATGCGGCAGATGACGACGTTCTTCTGGTGGAGCAGCTGGGCCGCCTCGACGAACGCGCCCGGTGACGACGCGACCTACACCCGCAACTGGCCGCACGAGCCCCTCGTCGGGAACACGCCCACCCCGACGAACGTGCTGTGGAGCATCATCAGCATCATCGTCCTGCTCGCGGGAATCGCGGGCATGGTGTGGTACCAGAACTTCGGCCCGCACGACGACGAGGTCACCGACGCGCCGCCGACCGCCGACCCGCTGCTCGGGTACGAACCCACCCCCTCGCAGCGCGCCACCCTCAAGTACTTCTTCGTCGTCGGCGCCCTGTTCGTCTTCCAGATCGCCGCCGGCATCCTCTCGGCCCACTACGGCGTCGAGGGGGCCGCGCTCTACGGCATCCCGATCGACCGGATCCTCCCCTACGCCGTCGTCCGCACGTGGCACACGCAGCTCGGCATCCTGTGGATCGCAACCGCATGGCTCGCGACCGGTCTCTACGTCGCGCCGGCCGTCGGGGGTCGTGAACCGCGGTTCCAGCGCCTCGGCGTGAACGTCCTCTTCGGGGCACTCGTCCTCGTCGTCGGGGGCTCGATGATCGGCCAGTGGCTGTCGATCACCGGCCGCATGGGGTACGGCACGACGCGTTCGTGGTGGCTCGGCACGACCGGCATGGAGTACCTCGACCTCGCCCGCCTCTGGCAGATCGGACTCCTCGTCGGCCTCTTCCTCTGGTTCGGTCTCATGGCCCGCGGCATGTGGCCCGCCCTCGGCCGCGCCGCGGACGGCCCGCTCACCCCGACGGCCGAGGCACCCCTCGCCGCGGGCGGACGCCGCACCCTCGTCCTCATGCTCCTCATGAGCTGCCTCGCCATCGCCTCGTTCTTCGGTGCCGCGTTCGGCATGGGGCACGACACCCACCTGTCGATCACCGAGTACTGGCGCTGGTGGGTCGTCCACCTGTGGGTCGAGGGCTTCTTCGAGGTCTTCGCGACCGTCGTCATCGCGTTCCTCTTCAGCCGCCTCGGCCTTCTGCGCCCGGCGGTGGCCGCGACGGCGACGTTGTCGGCGACGACGATCTTCCTCCTCGGCGGCATCATCGGCACCGGCCACCACCTCTACTTCACCGGCGCGAACGACCCCGTCATGGCGTGGAGCGCGACGTTCAGCGCCCTCGAGGTCGTCCCGCTCGCCCTCATCGGGTTCGAGGCGTTCCGCAACCTCCGCATCCTGCGGGTGAGCGAGTGGGTCGCCGGGTACAAGTGGGCGATCTACTTCTTCCTCTCGGTGTCGTTCTGGAACGCGCTCGGCGCCGGCGTCTTCGGGTTCCTCATCAACCCGCCGATCTCCCTCTTCTACGTCCAGGGGCTCAATCTCACGCCGCTCCACGGCCACACTGCCCTGTTCGGCGTGTACGGCATGCTCGGCATCGGACTCATGCTGTTCTGCGTCCGCAGCCTCATGCCGGGGCGGGAGTGGAACGACCTCCCCATCAAGCTCGGATTCTGGGGTCTCAACGGCGGACTGCTCGCGATGGCGCTGCTCAGTCTTCTCCCCCTCGGTCTCGCGCAGGCGTGGGCGAGTATCACCGAGGGTCTCTGGTACGCCCGGAGCGCGGAGTTCCTCGCCACGCCCGCGCTCACCGTGCTGCGGTGGATGCGCACGCCCGGTGACGTGTTGTTCGGCCTCGGCGCCCTCGCCATCGGCGTGTTCATGGTCGGTCTGCTCACCGGTCACTCCTACCGGGCGGGTGGCGGGCGCACCGTCCCCGGACAGGCCGTCGCCGCCGGGACGACGCCTCACGAGGAGGCCTGAGGGCGGGCCGCCTCGAGGACCGGCCACCGGGATCACCGCGGGAACGACCGCAGAAGGCACCGCAGGCCGAACGGGCGCGACACACGCCGACGACGGGCGGTGGTGGGGGCTCCCCGCCACCGCCCGTCGTCAGATCCAGCCCTTCTCGTGGGCGAGGTGGACCGCCTCGTGGCGGTTGGCCGCACCGGTCTTGACGACGGCGGCCGAGAGGTAGTTGCGCACGGTGCCGGGCGAGAGGTGGGCGCGGGCGGCGATCTCCTCGACGGGAGCACCCTGCGCGGCGAGCTCGAGCACGTCGGCCTCCCGCGGGGACAACGGGTTCTCCCCCGCGGCGATGGCGTCGACCGCGAGTTCGGAGTCGACGTAGCGGCCTCCCCGATGCACGGTGCGGATCGCCTCGGCGAGCACACCGGCCGAGGCCGTCTTCGGAAGGAAGCCCCGGACGCCCACCTGGAGGGCTCGCTTGAGATACCCGGGTCGGCCGTGGCTCGTGACGACGAGGACGCCTCGCGTCGGCGTGGCCGTGAGGATCGTCTCGGCGACGGCGATCCCGTCGGCGCCCGGCATCTGCAGGTCGAGCAGTGCGACGTCGAACTCGTGCGCGCGGGCCAACGCCATCGCCTCCGGCCCCGACGCGGCCTGCGCGACGACCTCGAGGTCGTCCTGCATCGACAGCAGCATCACGAGCGCGTCACGGAACAACGTCTCGTCGTCGGCCAGCAACAACCGGATCGGGCCCGCAGCGTCAACGTCCACGTCTCCACGATGACATGTCTCCGCCCGTGCCGCGACGGGGTGTCACGCGAGGAAGCACCGCCGTCGGCATCCGGCGGCGCGGACCGTCGGGGCACCCCCCGACGGGACGATCTCATCCCCGGTGTCGACGCACTCCTCCGAGCCCGTCGACGTGCCCGACCGATTCGACCTCTGTGGCGGGCACGCGCGTGTGGACGAGGTACCCCCGACCGTCGTCGGACGGTCCCGCCCGGAGGGTC
The DNA here is from genome assembly GCF_000247995.1 of Mobilicoccus pelagius NBRC 104925. Taxonomy (GTDB): domain Bacteria; phylum Actinomycetota; class Actinomycetes; order Actinomycetales; family Dermatophilaceae; genus Mobilicoccus; species Mobilicoccus pelagius. The sequence continues at coordinate 12,188 of NZ_BAFE01000037.1, read as the reverse complement.
CCGCCGACGGCCTCGAGCCGTTCGCGCAGGCCGAGGAGGCCCGACCCGAGGCCGTCGGCGGGTGCGAGATGACGGGTCGAGGCGTTCTCGAGGGTGAGGACGACCGCGGTCCCGTCGACCACGAGGTCGAGCGCGACCGAACTCGCCTGACCGTGACGCAGCACGTTCGTCACGCCCTCGCGCACGACCCATGCGAGGGCGTCGGCGCCTTCCTCCCCGATCGCGGTACGGGCGCATGCGAGCAAGGGGTCGTCGACGCCCCTCACCGTCGTGGGGATCCCCGCCGCACGGAGGAGCGATCGGGCACCGGCGATCTCCTCGGCGAGGTCGATGCGGCGGTACCCACGGACGACGCCCCGCACCTCGGCCAATGCGTCATGGGCGAGATCCCGCACGGCCGCCATCTGCGCGACCGCGCGCTCGTCGCCGCGACGGGCGAGTTCGGCGGCGAGTTCGCTCTTGATCGCGACGGTCGAGAGGGTGCGGCCGAACACGTCGTGCAGATCGCGGGAGAACCGCAGCCGCTCCTCGGCGACGGCGAGGTCGGCGGCGACCTGCTGGGCGCGCCACAACCGCCGGACGACGTCGATCATCCAGCGCGTGAGCGCCGCCGAGGGGACGACGAAGACGGAGAACGCCGCGGTGAACACGACGAGTGTGGCCGCGGTCGTCGTCGACACGTGCGCGGGGCCGAGAACGGCAAGTGTGAAGAGCGCGACCAACCCGACCACGACGCAGACCACGGCGACGCGCACCCTCCACAGGAGCACGGCGAGGGAGGCCCCGAGGACGAGCGTGAGCGGGCCGTATGCGAGCGCCGACGCCGCCCCAGCCCTCGTGACGGTGTCGGAGGGCAGGAGGCATGTCGTCGCGACCGTGACCACCGGCCACAGCACCGTGAACGCCCCGACGAGCCACCTCGGCGATCGCCGCTCCCGCGTGACGAGTTCGACGAGGACGACACCGGCGACGATCCACATCCCGCTCACCGCCGCGACGACACCTGCGAGGACGGCGGCGGCGGCGCGGCCCGCAGCCCGCAGCTCCACCGAGACGGCGAGACAGCCCGAGACCTCGAGGAGCGCCGCGAAGAGGAGCACGATGTGCAGACTCCAGCGGCAGTACGCCTCGAGGCGGCGCCGCTCACGGTCGTGACGGGCGTCGATGCGGCCGCCGCCGACGTCGACACCCTCGGCGCCCCGACCGTCGTGACCCTCGGCGGCGTCGTGGGGGACGCCGGTGCCGTGGTCGACCGTGATGTGACGGCCGCGGCGGGCATCGGGGCCGTCGGGGCCGTGATCGGGCATGGGGGTCGCGCTGCTCGGCATGGATTCGACGATGCCCGTCCCCTCGCCGGAGGCCGGTCTCCTGCGGGGCGCCGTGCTCCCGTCTGCGGGTCGGCGCCTCGTCACCGCGACACCTCTCGGCCCCGCGAAGACGGCCCGGGTCGGCCGGGACGATGCACGGGCTCCTCGCCCACGAGCCGTGGGACGCGTCGACGACGGAGCTCTGTGGGCATCTCGGGGAGTCCCCTCCCGGGGCGACCCGAGGCGCTCACGTCGGCCCGCCCCGCAGGTCGGGGCCGCGCGAGGGGGTCGAAGATCGCAGGCGTCATGCCCTCAGCATCTCCCGGGCTCGGACGAGCAGACGGTGACGGATGCGTCGGTCCTCGTGCGCTTCTCAGCGACGGGACGTGACATCCGTCATGGGCGGAGGCGTACGCCCGCCCGACCATCCGATCCGGACGAGGCATCCGCGCGCCCGACCATCCGATCCGGACAGGGCATCGGTGGCGGTGGCGGTGGAAGGCGATCCCGGGCCGACGTCCGCACCCGACCGGCAACGCCGGAGGGCGGGGGAACGGCCGCGCGGGAAGCAAGGCGCGTGGCGGGCGGCGGCCCCTCCTCCGCCGCCCACCACGCTCCGCCTGACCTATCGACGGAGTTCCCCCCGACCCAAGGATTTGTCCCGAACTCGCCCGGAAGAGGCCTGCGGCGACGCGTTCCCCCACGTGTCCGCCCGGTCCGACCACCCGTCGTCCGAGTCGCGGGCGATGCGATCATGGACGCCATGCGTCCGATCTCCCAGTCCAACAAGCTCGCCGACATCCACTACGCCATCCGCGGACCGGTGCCGGCAGAGGCCAAGCGGATGGAGGACGAGGGCCACCGCATCATCAAGCTCAACATCGGCAACCCCGCCCCCTTCGGGTTCGAGGCTCCCGAGGACATCCTCGTCGACATGCGCCGCCAGCTGCCCAATGCCGTCGGATACTCCGAGAGCAAGGGAATCCTCGCGGCCCGCCGCGCGATCAAGCAGTACTACGACGGCATCGGCGTCGAGGGCTTCGATGTCGAGGACATCTACCTCGGCAACGGCGTCAGCGAGCTCATCACGATGACGCTGCAGGCCCTGCTCGACAACGGTGACGAGGTCCTCATCCCCGCGCCCGACTACCCGCTGTGGACGGCCACCGTGTCCCTCGCGGGCGGCCGCCCCGTCCACTACCTGTGCGACGAGCAGGCCGGCTGGGCGCCCGACCTCGCCGACGTCGAGGCGAAGATCACGCCGAATACCAAGGCCGTGGTCCTCATCAACCCGAACAACCCGACGGGTGCCGTGTACCCGCGGGAGGTCGTCGAGGGCATGGTCGAGATTGCCCGCAAGCACGATCTCGTCGTCATGAGCGACGAGATCTACGACAAGATCCTCTACGACGGCGCGACGCACGTCCCCACGGCGAGCCTCGCCCCCGACCTCCTGTGTCTCACGTACAACGGCCTGTCGAAGTCGTACCGCGTCGCCGGGTTCCGCGCCGGGTGGGTCGTCGTCTCCGGCCCCAAGGACCACGCCCGCAGCTACCTCGAGGGCATCGAGATCCTCTCGAACATGCGGCTGTGCGCGAACCACCCGAGCCAGCATGCCATCGCGACCGCGCTCGGCGGCAAGCAGAGCATCCAGGACCTCGTCCTCCCCACCGGGCGCCTCGCCCGCCAGCGTGACGTCACCGTCGAGATGCTCAACGCGATCCCCGGCGTCTCCTGCGTCACCCCCAAGGGCGCGCTCTATGCCTTCCCGCGGCTCGACCCGCAGATGTACCCCATCCGCGACGACGAGGCGTTCACCCTCGAACTCCTCAAGGCCCAGAAGGTTCTCGTCGTCCAGGGCACCGGCCTGAACTGGCCGCAGCCGGATCACTTCCGCATCGTCACCCTCCCCTACGAGGACGAGCTCGCCGAGGCCATCGGACGCATCGAGAAGTTCCTCGCCACGGTGCGCTCGGGCTCGGTCCGGGTCTGACCGCCCGCGTCTCGACCTGCGGGACCTTCGGGGCCCTCGTCATCCGAAACGCTGGACGCGGGCACAATTCGGTCGACGCCTGCTCGGATGGGCAGGCGTCGACCGGTCATCCGGGGGCGACCCGCCGGTAAGCTGGACGAATGTCCAACTGTCTCATCGCGCTTCTCGGAGCCCCTGAGCCGCGCCGACTCCTCAGCCGCCTCCGTGCCCACGCAGTGACGTCCGAGGTCGTCACCCTCACCCCTGACATCGAACTCCCGGACGCGCACTGGAACGGCATCGCCCTCGTCGGCGGCCCCGTCAGCCCCTACGACCGGCGTACCGTCCCCTTCCCCCCTGTCGGACGGCTCCTCGCGAGCGCCGTCGCGCGTCAAGTCCCGACCCTCGGCATCGGGGGCGGTGGCCACCTCCTCGCCGTCGCCCTGGGCGCCCATCCGGGCAGTCCCCACGACCCCCTGCCCCCGGGCATCCGCCACCTCACGAGAACGGCGCAGGGGCGTCTCGACCCCCTGTTCCGTCACGCCCCCACCAACCCGTCCTGGGTGGAGTGCAGCACCCTCGCCTTCACCGATCTTCCGGTGGGCTCCCAGGTCCTCGCCGTCGACGAGGTGGGCCTGCCCCAGGCCGTCCGGTTCGGGCCGGGCGCGTGGGGTTGTCAGGGCCATCCCGAGATGGACTCCTCGACGATCGCCACCTGCCGGGAGAGCCGCCCAGACGGGTCGGTCGTCGACCGGTTCGTCGCCGAACTCGCCACGATCCCGGGAGCTCTCGACGATCTCGGCGCCACGTGGGATCCCGTGCTCGAGGAGTTTGCCTCCCTCGTCGCCGGATCGACCGTCACCGTCTGAGGGTGCGTCGCCCGATCGTCCGGGTGAAGCACCACCGCGACGCGGCGGACCGTACGTTCGGCCGGGCTCCGCCCTCGTTGCGCGGCTCGTCGGCGCTCGGGCGGCGGGAACGGCCGATGACGAGCCGCAGCAAGCACCCTTCCTCCTCCTCGCCGATGTGGTTCGATCGGGCCATCCCCGTCCGAGGAGGCCCCATGACCGTTCTCGTCGTCGAGCACGAACCCGAGGCGCCGCCGGGGCGCCTCGGCGCGACGTCCCTCGACCTCCACGTCGTCCGCCCCTACGCAGGCGACGTCGTTCCCGACGACCTCTCGGACTTCGCCGGATTCGTCGTCCTCGGCGGCGAGATGGGCGCGTACGACGACACCGACCACCCGTGGCTGGCCCCGACGCGCGAGCTCGTGCGACGAGCCGCCGCGACGGACGTGCCGACACTCCTCGTCTGCCTCGGACACCAGCTCGGCGCGGTCGCCCTCGGCGGCGCCGTCGCACGCAACCCGCGTGGCCCCCAATGGGACGTCGTCGACGTCGGCCTCACCGAGGAGGGACGCACGGATGCCCTCCTCCGGCACCTGCCGGACGGCGCCCGGGTCGTCCACTGGAACGGCGACGTCGTCACCGACCTCCCCGACGGCGCAGTTCTGCTCGCCCGTGACCCGCGCGGCGACGTGCAGGCCGTGCGGTACGTGCCGCGAATGTGGGGCCTCCAGTGTCACCCCGAGGCGGATGCGGAGATCGTCGCGAGGTGGGGGGCCGACGAGACCGATCCCGAGGACGCCGCCCGCGCCGCACGCGCGATCGCCGAGGCCCGCAGCTGCGACGCCCTCCTCGACGGGACGTGGCGACCCGTGCTCGAGGCCTTCGCCCGACTCGTCGCGACGAACCGCCGACCTTCGAACCCGGCCCCGGACTGCGAGGTCACACCCCGACCGGTCGCCGAGACCCTAGGTCCGACGACGGGATTCGGTGCACACCGAGCGGTGATCGACGCGCCCGTCACCGAGGCGGGCCGTCCCACATCCGTTCGACGGGGAGCCCCTGCCCCGGATCATGTCGACGAGACGGGCGACGGCGCATGAGGATCCGCGTCGCGATCGTCGGCGGCAGCATCGCCGGGCTCACGCTCGCCGCGTCGCTCGACCCGCAACGGTTCGACGTCTCGCTCCACGAGGAACGCCCCGAGCGACGTGACGCCGGGTCGGCTCTCGCGATCCAGCCCCCGGCGTGGGCCGTTCTCGACTCGCTCGGAGTCGGGCAGGCCGCGAGGAACCGAGCCCACCGGATCACCTCGGCGGCCCTGTGCGACGCGACTGGCCGTCACCTCCTCCGCCCGCCGGGTCTCGCCCTCCACCTCCTCCTGCGGCCCGCGCTCGTCGACCTCCTCGACTCCGCAGTGCCCGACGCCGTGACGAGGCGGCACGAACGGGTCGGGGACCCCGCCGGGTTACGGGCCGATCTCGTCGTCGGCGCCGACGGGGTGCGCAGCGTCGTCCGGCGCGCCGCGTTCGGCGCTACGCTCGTCCCACGCGTGACCCCGTGGTTCGCGCTGCGCGGCCTCCTCGACGGACCACCACCGGTCGCCGAGGAGTACTGGGGGCGCGGCGATCTCGCAGGAATCACGCCTGCGCCGGAGGGCCTCACGTACTGGTTCACGTCGCACGTGAGCGACCTCGGCGCCGCGCCGCACGGTGACGACGCCTGGCGATCCTCCTCCGCCGTCGACGTCGCCGAGGCCCTCGACGAGGCCCGCCGCCTCTTCGGCGCCCGCCCCGACCGAGCCCCCGCGGTACTCGCCGCCCTCGAGCGGGCACGTCCGGAGGACACCCTCGCCCAGAGGATCCTCGAGGCCCCGCAGCCGCGGCGCCTCGTCCGCGGGCGGGCCGTGCTCGTCGGGGACGCCGCCCACGCGATGACGCCCAACCTCGGCCGCGGTGCCTGCGAGGCGATGGTCGACGCACACGTCCTCGCACGGGAAGTGTCCCGTCCCGGCGTCGACCGCGCGAGCCTCGGCAGGGCGCTCGCCCGGTACGAGGCCCTGCGTCTCCCACCGGCCCTGGCCCTCCCCGCCGCCTCCCGCACGCTCATGCGCATGGCGCTGCAACGCCGACTGCAACCCGCTCGCGACGCCGCTCTCGGCGCCGCCGGCGCGCTCGTCGAGGCCGTCGCGCCGTCGCCGCGCCGGTAGGCCGCGAGAACCGCGCCTCGGCCACGTCGGTGCCACGGCGGCGGGCGGCCCTCCACGGGTGGCACCCGGGGCCGGGGACGAACCCCGAGCCGGCCCTCGTCCGTCCGCCCCTGTCTGCGGCGACGCCCTGGGCCGGGCATGCGATCGGCCCGCGCGAGCCCGGCCCGCGGTGTCGACTCACCCGGCCGTGGTCGGCGCGTGCCCACCGCTTCCGCGCCCCCGGGGCCTCCGTGTCCCTTCCTGCGCCCGCACCGGGCCACGATCACCCCGAACGACGACCAGAACTCGGCACGCCCGTAGCTCTACCCCTTCCACCTGCGCCGCCCCGACGACGCCGGGAGTGGTGGTCGTCGTTCGAGACGGTCACCGGCCCAGACGTCGGTCGGCGCATTGCGCGGCCGCCCGTCGGTCTGCCTCGCAGGCACGGGCCCGAACTGCGATCACCGATGGACCGGCCTCTTCCGACCCCGGTCGGCCCAACCCCGTGACCAGCACGATTGCCGGAGCTCCCCCGGGGCCGAGGGTCGTCGTCGTCAGCGCTGATCGTCATCCGGGACCGGAGACCACCGGACCCCGAAGGCCGGAGCCCTCAGCGCACGCGGTTGCGCCATCCCTCGCCCGTCCGCAGGGCGGCGAGATTCTGCTGCACGAGGTCGGCGTACCCCACCGGGCGGCCGCCCGCGCAGTGGGGGGTGAGCAGGGTCCGCGGTGCCGTCCACAACGGGGAGTCCTCGGGCAGCGGTTCGGTCTCCATGACGTCGAGGGCCGCACCGCCGAGCGTCCCCGCCTCGAGGGCGGCGACGAGGGCCTCCTCGTCGAGGACCGACCCGCGGCCGACGTTGACGACGAAGGCGCGGTCGGGAAGGAGCGCGAGACGTCGCGCGTCGAGGACGTGGCGCGTCTCGGGCGTGCCCGGCAGGAGCGAGACGAGGACGTCGGTCTCGGGGAGGACTGCGTCGACGTCGTCGGCGGAGACGACCTCGAACCCCGCCCGTTCACCCGCCGAGCGGGCGACACCCCGCACGTGTGCGCCGAGCGCGGCGAGCATCGGGGCCAGGGTCGTCGCGATGCTGCCGAAGCCCCAGACGAGGACGTTCGCGTCGAGGAGCGTCGTCACGGGGCCCTCGGGGTGGAGGGGTTGGTGGCCGGCGAGGTCGGAGCACCACTCCGACTCCCGCTGGGCGTCGACGAGCGTCGGGAGCCGTCGCACGAGAGCGAGGATCAGAGCGAGCGTGTGCTCGGAGACGGTCGCGTCGTGGAGTCCGACGCCGGAGCAGAGGGTGACGTCGTCCCCGAACCCCGCGTCGACGAGCGCGTCGGTGCCCGCCATGAGCCCCTGGACGAGACGCACCGAGCGCAGCCGTCGCGCGTCGTCGGGGAGCAGGTGGCCGGGACGCGCCCACACGACGAAGACGTCGGCGTCGCAGGCGGACTCGGGCAGCGGACTCGCCGCGTCGTAGACGACGAGGTCGACCTCGTCGTCTGGGGTCGGGGAGGGGAGAACGTCGGGCCACAGCACGCACATCGTCATCCCCCTACCCTCGCAGTCGCGCGCGTTCGCGGATCGGCGCCCCCCACCTGTGTCGGAGGCCTGCCGGGCCGTTCTCCGTGGGACGCCGCCACCGCCCGCGACCGCTACCGTGGAGCCATGACGATGACCCATCCCGGGGCCCGCGCATGAGTGCCGGCCTCGTCGCCCTCCTCGACGACATCGCTTCCCTCGCGAAGCTCGCCGCCGCGTCCGTGGACGACGTGGGTGCCGCCGCCGGTCGGGCGAGCGCCAAGGCGGCCGGCGTGGTCGTCGACGACACGGCCGTGACGCCGAGGTACCTCACCGGGTTCACCGCCGACCGCGAACTGCCGGCGATCAAGCGCATCACGATCGGGTCGCTGCGTAACAAGCTCCTCTTCATCCTGCCCGCGGCGCTGCTGCTCAGCCAGTTCGCGCCATGGCTCCTCACGCCGCTCCTCATGCTCGGCGGCACGTACCTCTCGTTCGAGGGCGCGGAGAAGATCTGGGAGAAGCTCCACCCGCACGAGGACGCCGAGGAGAAGGTCCCGGCGCTGCTCAGCGGCCAGGAGGCTGAGGACAGGATGGTCTCGGGCGCGATCCGCACCGACTTCATCCTCTCCTCCGAGATCATGGTCATCGCCCTCAACGAGGTCGCCTCGGAGCCGCTGTGGGAGCGGGCGATCGTCCTCGTGTTCGTCGCGTTCGCCATCACGCTCGGCGTCTACGGCGTCGTCGCACTCATCGTCAAGATGGACGACATCGGCCTGCACCTCACGCGTCGTGACTCCGGCGTGGCCGAGGCGATCGGCCGCGGCCTCGTCGCAGGGATGCCGAAGGTGCTCGCCGCGCTCGGCGTGATCGGCACGGTGGCGATGCTGTGGGTCGGCGGGCACATCCTCCTCGTCGGGTTCGACACGCTCGGGTGGCACGAGCCGTACGGTCTCGTCCACCACGCCGAGGAGGCCGTGCACCATGCGACGGGCACGCTCGGGGGGACGCTCGGCTGGCTGACGAACACGATCGGGTCGGCGATCTTCGGCCTGGTCGTCGGGGCGCTCGTCGTCGGGATCATGCACGTCGTGCCGCACAGGAAGACGCACGACGACGACGGGCACGGCACCGCCGCGCACGGTGAGACCACCACGACGGGGACGACCCCGGTGGCCGCGTCGACGACGACCGCGGGGACGACCTCCCAGGAGGCCTCGACGCACGGCACCGGCAGCACCGCGGTCGACCCCGCCGACGTGGACGACCGGCAATGACACCCCACCGCTCACGACGGGCGGGCCACCCCGACCGGGGTGGCCCGCCCGTTCGCATGTGTCGCGCTCCGGGGGGAGGTCGCAGGAGGGACGGCCCCGGTCAGTGCAGGGCCGCGGCGAGGTAGGGGGCGGTGACCGAATCGGCGGAACGCGCCACCTCGTCGGGGGATCCGGCCGCGACGATCCGGCCGCCCTCGCCACCCGCGCCCGGCCCGAGGTCGACGACGTGGTCGGCCTCGGCGACGATCCGCATGTCGAGTTCGGCCATGACGACGGTGTTCCCCGCGTCGACGAGGCCGTGGAGGTGGTGGACCAGCCGGTCGCTGTCGGCGGGGTGGAGGCCGGCGGTGGGTTCGTCGAGGACGTAGAGGGTGTCGCCGCGCCGCCCGCGCTGCAGCTCGGTGGCGAGCTTGACGCGCTGGGCCTCACCGCCGGAGAGCTCGGTCGCGGGCTGGCCGAGACGCAGGTAGCCGAGGCCGACGTCGCGGAGGACACCGAGGGAGTGGTGCACGTCGTCCTCCCCTGCGAAGAACGCGTGCGCCTCCTCGACGCTCATCGCGAGGACGTCGGCGATGGTGCGTCCGTGCCACGTGATCTCGAGGGTGCTGTCCTTGTACCGGGTGCCGTGGCAGTCGGGGCACGGGGCGTAGACGCTCGGGAGGAAGAGAAGCTCCACCATGACCGAGCCCTCCCCCTCGCACGTCGGGCAGCGCCCGGCGGCGACGTTGAACGAGAACCGTCCGGCGCCGTAGCGACGGCGGCGCGCCTCGTCGGTCGCGGCGAAGAGCTTGCGGACCCCGTCGAAGAGTCCGGTGTAGGTCGCCACGTTCGAGCGTGGGGTGCGGCCGATCGGCTTCTGGTCGATCGTGACGACGCGGCGCACCGCCGGTGAGCCGGAGGTGACGCGGCCCCGCACGCTGCCCTGGTCGCCGGTGAGGAGGAGGTCCTCCGGGTCGCCGTCGACGTCGGCCTCCCCCGGGCCCTGACCGAGGTGGGCGCGGACGAGGGCGGGCAGCGCCTGGCTCACGAGACTCGACTTGCCGGAGCCGGAGATCCCCGTGACCGCGGTGAGGCAGCCGACGGGGAGCTCGACGTCGAGGCCGTCGAGGTTGTTGCGGACGACGCCCTCGAGGCGCAGCCTGCCCGCCGGTCGCCGGGGTTCACGGACCGTGCGGGCGGAGGTGTCGACGAGGTACCGGCGGGTGACGGACTCCTCGACGTGCGCGATCCCGGCGGGTTCGCCGCTGTAGAGGACGCGGCCGCCGTGCTCCCCCGCGCCCGGTCCGAGGTCGACGAGCCAGTCGGCCTCGGCGATGACGGGCAGGGAGTGCTCGACGACGAACACGCTGTTGCCGCGACGTTTGAGCCCGTGGAGGATCCGCAGCAGCGCGTCGAGGTCGCGCGGGTGCAGCCCGGCGGAGGGTTCGTCGAGCACGTAGACGACGCCGAAGAGCTTCGAGGACAACTGCGTCGCGAGCCGCAGGCGCTGCTTCTCCCCACCGGAGAGCGTCGGCGTCGTGCGGTCGAGGGAGAGGTAGCCGAGGCCGAGGTCGATCATCGGCTGCAGGCGCGCGAGGAGGTCACGGGCGAGACGCTGCGCCGCGAGTCGCCGCTCGGCGGGGCCGGGCGGGGCGGGCGGTGTTCCTGCGCCGTGGGAGGAGCCCGCGGGCGCGTCGGCCGCGGCGCCGCCGAGGTCCCCCTCCGCCGGGTCGATACCGTGGGTGCCCTCTGCGGTATCGGCGTGGGCGTCCTCGGACACCTCCACGTCGGCCGGGTCGGCGTCGGTTGTGTCGGTGTGGGCCGCGTCGACCTCGCCCGCAGCGACGTCGGTTTCGACGGTGGGTGCCCATCCGGGCTCGAGGACGCCCGCGACCACCTCCGCGAGGCGCGCGAGCGGCAGGGCCGTGAACTCGCCGATGTCGAGGCCCTCGAACGTCACCGAGAGCGATTCGGCCTTGAGCCGGCGTCCGCCGCACTCCGGGCAGGGGGCGCTCGTGACGAACTGGGAGACACGGCGTTTGACGAGCGCGCTCTTCGTCGAGGCGAACGTGTCGAGGACGTATCGCCGGGCGCCGACGAACGTGCCGCGGTAGCTCGCTTCGAGTCCCTGCTCACGCGTGCGGCGCGTCTGGGCGGGCGTCATCCCGGCGTAGACGGGCTCGGTGGGGCGCTCCTCGGTGTAAAGGATGAAGTCGCGCTGCTCCTGCGGGAGGTCCTGCCAGGGCACATCGACGTCGACGCCGCGGGACACGAGGATGTCGCGCAGGTTCTGTCCCTGCCAGGCGGGCGGCCACGAGGCGATCGCGCGGTCGCGGATCGAGCGGGTCGGGTCGGGCACCATCGCGTCCTCGGTGACCTCGTAGACCCGGCCGATGCCGTGGCACCGCGGGCAGGCGCCGGCGACGGTGTTCGGGGAGAAGTCTTCGGCGTAGAGCATGTGCTGCCCGTCCGGGTAGCACCCGGCGCGGGAGTAGAGCATATGGACGACGCTCGAGACCGTCGTCATGGTCGCGACGTCGGAGCGTGCCCCGCCGCCGCCGCGTTGCTGCTGGAGGGCGACGGCAGGGGGCATCCCCTCGACGACGTCGACGTCGGGCACCCCCGCCTGGTCGATGAGGCGGCGCGCGTACGGGGCGACGGATTCGAGATAGCGGCGCTGGGATTCGGCGAAGAGGGTGCCGAACGCGAGCGAGGACTTGCCCGAGCCGGAGACCCCGGTGAAGACGACGATCGCGTCGCGCGGCAGATCGAGCGCAACGTCCTTGAGGTTGTTCTGCCGGGCGCCGCGGACCCGCACGCCCTCGGTCCACACGTCGTCCGCAGCGAGGCTCGCTGCCGCTCCGGTCGTCTCCTCGCTGGAGCGCGTCACGTCGTCATCCATGTCCTCAACCCTACGGAGCGGCGGGTCGACGCTCGGCCGCGGCCGAGCGGGCGGTCACGTCACGGGCCACGGGCGGGGATTCGCTGCCTACGATCCGTGGGTGCAGGCACCGGAGATCGGCCACATGGAGAACTACGGCGCGTCCCACCTCATGGTGTTGGCGCTCACGGTCGTCGCGACGGTCGTGCTCGTGCGG
>NZ_BAFE01000038.1 GCF_000247995.1 Mobilicoccus pelagius NBRC 104925 | reverse complement strand
CCCGAGTCGAGTCACTTTAGTGTGTCGGCCAGGGCGTTCCGGTGGCGGTGAGGATGTCGCGTGCGGTTTCGGTGAGGGGGTCGGCGGCGGTGTGTTCGTGGCCGGCGATGCGCACGGTGATCTGTTGCAAGGGCCGTAGTGTGCGGATGATTTTCTTGATGCTCAGCCCGGTGGCGTCTTGTAGGTGACGGGCCACGGCCAGGGCGGCCATGACCACGGTGAGGTGGGCTTCGATGGCGTCCTTGTCGTGGTGGAAGATCGGGCGGGCGCGTAGGTCGCTCTTGGACATCCGAAACGATGCCTCGACGTGCCACAGGTCGTGGTAGGCGGCGATGACCTCACCGGCGGGCATGATCGTGGCGGGGATGTTGGTGACGTATCCCTTCAAACCGGCCAACCGGCGGGCCCGGTCCAACGCGGCCTGGTCCAGCACGGCCGTCCCGGCCTGAGTCTTGACGAACCGCGGGGTACGGGCGGCCTTCTCACCAGCGACGACGGCTTTCGCGCGGTTCTCCTGCGCGGTCAACGTGCGCCCGTCCCGCGCGGCGCGTTTGGCGCTGTAGGCCCACACCGCCCGCCACGACCGTTCATGCACGCCGGGGTCCCAGACCGGTTCGGCCCGCACCTTCGTGTCGTTCTCCCCGGCCGCGTTGGCGTGCCGCGGGGTGAGGGTGTCGATGAGCTGCCCGTCGGTGAACACGTCCCCGTGCCAGCGGAAGTGGGATTCCAGGTCGGCCGGGGCCTTGGTCTGTCGGGAGCCCACGATGAACCGCAGCCCGGCCGCATCCAACGCTTTCAGGTTCGCCGCCGACAGCATCCCCGCATCGGCGACCACGACCATGTCCGCGATGCCGTGCCGTTCCTGGAACGCGGTGATCGTGGGCAGCATCGTGGCGGTCTCGGCCTTGTTGCCCTCCCAGCAGGTGATCTCCAAGGGGAACCCGGCCCGGTCCACCAGCAGACCGACCACGATCTGGGGGTCCACGCGGCGTTCCTTGGAGTAGCCGACCTTGCGCAGCTCATCCTCGTGCTCGGCCTCGAAGTACAACGTCGTCACGTCATACAGCACCAGGGTGAGGTCGCCGTGGGCGGCGGCGTGGGCGAAGCACGCGGTCGCGATCTGGCCGCGGTAATCCCGTTCGACAGCCCTGCCCAGGCAGCGGAACATCGTACGCAGCGACGCGTGCGGCACGCCGATCTCATCCAGCACCCGCAGACTGTCGGCCTTGCTCGTCGGCTCGACCAGACGCGCCAGGACCAGCTGCGCGAACGCCTCATCACCCAGGACATCGAACCCCAGCCGGGTGTACGCGCTGGTCAGCACATGCCACAACAGGGCGCACGTCTTGCCCGTGATCACCGCCTGACCGCTCGGCGCCGCCTCGGGGCCCAGGTCGAGTTCACCCTGCCCAGGATTCATCCTGACCCGGGCCACCTCCAGCAACGCACTCAACTCCCCATCGGTACGCGCCGACCCCAGGTGCTCCAACACCACGTCACGACCCCCTCGCCGCGCCGCGATCTGCACCGCCGTCGCGCCCGAGGCCGTGCGGACCCTGCGTACGAACACCACTCCGACAGCCTATTAGT
>NZ_BAFE01000039.1 GCF_000247995.1 Mobilicoccus pelagius NBRC 104925 | reverse complement strand
CACGACGCCCACGCCTCCTACTCATGGCGGCTTCGCACTTGCCTGCCATGGCCGGCCATCGGTCACTCGCTTCAGCGCCATCCATTTTTCGGGGCTATTTGATTCGGCCGGTGAGTTGTTACACACTCCTTAGCGGGTTTCGACTTCCATGACCACCGTCCGGCTGTCTGTATCAAACAACACCCTTTGTGGGATCTAGGTTAGCGAGTAGTTTGGCACCTTAGGCCGGCTTTCGGTTCATCCCGCATCGCCAGTTCTGCTTCCAAAAATGGCCCACTTGGAGCTCTCATTGAAGGCCGGGGTCCAATCAAGCGACCCCGACGTCTTGCCTATTTAAAGTTTGAGAATAGGTGGAGAACTTTGAGCTCCCCGAACCTCTAATCATTCGCTTTACCTGACAAAACTGAGACGAGTTCCAGCTGTCCTGGGGGACACTTCGGAGGGAACCAGCTACTAGCGGCTGTTCCGACGTCTCCTGTGCCGGGGCAGGAGTCGTCCCACATGGCTCTCAGGTCCTGAGCGGACCTTCCTCCATGCGGCCACCTCTCGGTGGGGCCCGACCATATCTTAAGGGAATCTCCCCGATCGACATCTGGTCTGTGAACTGCATCCATACCGGGCTGCTCGCCCGACTTAGGACTTGGCTGCGGATTGCGTCTAGCCTTCAGGTTGTTAGGATACCCACGGGGAGTTAGCCCGGGTGCCCGCTGGAGCCTTTCGACCCAGGAGCCCTACCGAAGGAGTAGCAACGTGTCCCCGCACTTTGACGATCTTGCCGGCTTACTAGGCCGACTAGCGCCCGCCTTCTCAGGCGGCACTGTTAACCACCTAGTGGAAACTCAATGGTTCGATTAGTCTTTCGCCCCTATACCCAAGTCCGAAAAGCGATTTGCACGTCAGCACATCT
>NZ_BAFE01000040.1 GCF_000247995.1 Mobilicoccus pelagius NBRC 104925 | reverse complement strand
CTCTTCCGACTTGAGTGTGGGGTCATGGGGTGAGTCCGCCGGCGATGAGCAGGCAGCGTAGGCGGTAGTTGTCGCGGTTGCGGAAGCCTCGGGCGATGCGGCGGTGGAGCTCGATGAGGCCGTTAATGGCCTCGGTGCCGCCGTTGGACGCGCCGTCGGTGTCGAAGTAGGCGAGCAGGGGTTCGGCCCACTGGTTCAGGGTCCGACCGAGGCGCTTGACTTCCCGGATGGGGCAGGTCGGCAGGATCTTGAGCAGCCGTCGGGCGGCGGCTCGCCCCTTCGCGGGGTTGGGGGTGTGGAACAAGGCGCGGACGTCCTGGGCGACCTGCCAGGCGATCTGGACCTCGACGTGGTGCTCGTGGGCGGCGAACGCCTTGTGCAGGCGGGCGCGCTGGCGGTCGGTGAGGTTCTCGGCCCCGGCGCACAGGATGGTGCGGATCCCGTACAAGGGGTCGCCCTTGCGGCCGCGGTGGCCGAGGGTGTGTTGCTGGACGCGGCGACGGACGTCGTCGACGCAGCCGGTGGCGAGCTTGACGACATGGAACGCGTCCACGACCGCGGTCGCGTCGGCCAGGTGCTCGTCGACCGCGTTCTTGTACCCGCGGAAGGGATCCAGGGTGGCGACCTTCACCCCGGACCGGAAGGCCTCACCCCTGCTGGTGAGCCAGTCGCCGTAGACGGTCCCGGACCGCCCCGGCACGAGGTCGAGCAGGCGGGCGTGGACGCGCCCGTGCTCGTCGCGGGTCAAGTCAACCATGCCGGTGAGCATCTTCGGTCCCCGCTGACGTTGGTCGACGTGGTGCCACACGTGTTCGTCGACACCCAGCATCGTGACGCCGTCGAAGCGTGCGGGGTCCGCGGCCAGCTCCTCGAGCCGGGCGCGGACGGCACGCCACACGGTGTTCCAGTCCACGCCCAGCTGGCGGGCCAACCCGGCGATCGATGCGTGCTCACGGCACAGCCGGCGCACCGCCCACTCGACGGCCCGTGTGGTCAACAACGCCCGAGGCGCCGCGACAGCGTCGTCCTGCTCGACGAACGTCCCACCCGCGCAAGCAGGCTCGGGACAGACGTAGCGTCGCTTAACCCACACCAGCCGCACCGGGCGCCCGAACGACGGGGCGTCCACCAGGGTGACCTCGTGGCGGTCGTGCGCGTGCGCGACGACCCCACAGACCGGACAGCCCGCCACGTCCGGGACGGACTCGACCCGCACGACCAGGCGGTCCTCGTCGCGGGTGACGTCCAGCACCCGCATCCCGGGCAGGCCCAGCCAGGCATCGCACGACGAGCACGAGGACGCAGGAGCAGGAGCGGGGCACGGCGAAGTAGAGTCAGGCACAGTCGAGGTCCTTCGGCGGAACGGTGTGAGGTAGAAGTCCTCCGATCCTGCCAGGGACCTCGACCCCTACCCCCGCCATCACCCCGCCGTGCTCACCCCACACTCAAGTCGGAAGAGCCGCC
>NZ_BAFE01000041.1 GCF_000247995.1 Mobilicoccus pelagius NBRC 104925 | reverse complement strand
CACGAGGGTGCGGTGAAAGAATCTCGACAGTTAAACTATACTCCGTCATTAACAAATCCAAACAGCGTCTTGCCGCTGCATAGTGAAACTGAGCTGGTCGAACGTAGTTCGGAGGGCCCAGAGGGCCTAGAGCGCACACGTGCAGAACTAGGTTCTTCGGACTTCTGCTTACCCTCGCAGAGCAATAACGCAAGCGATAACTCTACTGATCGCTTAAGAGCGCTTACAAAACCGGAGGTTTTGCTGCACAACTTCGCTGTGCAAGCAAATCGTAGATTTGCAAGCGCAAGCGCAGCTGCTCCGCGAAGCGGAGCACGCGAGTTATCGCTTGCGTCGAGTAAGCGCCCAGCTCTTGCCAATCAAAGATTGGCAGCGATCGTTTTGCAAGACCGGGTTGTTCTGCCTGATTCGACCTGGGGCAGCAGAGCTTTAAAAAGTATAGAGAGACCGGCCTGCCAACTTCGCAAGCTCAAGAACAACAGCTAGACAAAAGCGCTAGCGCGCAAGAGCCAATTAAGCTCCTTCACGTGCTAAGCAAACCGCTCCTTGCCCCGCATAGGCCTCACGTGCGCGTAAGCGCTCGTGCGGAACAAGAAGCTGAGAAACCTACTGA
>NZ_BAFE01000042.1 GCF_000247995.1 Mobilicoccus pelagius NBRC 104925 | reverse complement strand
CCTACGCCTTGCACTGCTACTTGCACAGCTTCGCTTGCAAATCAAGGTGTTGCTACGCAACACCGCAGGTTGCTACGCAACCCTTCGATTTGCAGGCAGCCCAGGGTTTGTAAGCAGCCGAACTACGTTCGGTAAGCAAATCGAAAATTGGCACGCACAGCCTACGGCTGTGCAACGGCTGCAAATCAAGGTGTTGCTACGCTTGCGAACTTTAGCTTCGCTAAAGTTAGCGAAGCTGTGCAGCCGCAGGTCTTGCAAAACCTCCGGTTTTGCTAACTTTAGCTACGCTTTTGCTGCAAATCAAAGATTTGCAAGCGAAGCTACCTTGTGGGCTTGCTTGCAAATCTTCGATTTGCTTGCGAACTTTAGCTTCGCTAAAGTTAGCGAAGCTGTGCAGCGGAACGTAGTTCCGGTGAGGCTTGCAAATCGAAGATTTGCAGGCCGTGCAGGCCTTACAA
>NZ_BAFE01000043.1 GCF_000247995.1 Mobilicoccus pelagius NBRC 104925 | reverse complement strand
CACGACGGGGGCGGCGGGGGCGGCGAGCGCGACGGCGGGGCGGTCCGCGGCGGCGTGGGCGGCCGTCGGGGACGAGAACCCCGTGCACGTCACGGCGGAAAGGAGTGCGAGGACACCGAGGAGGCGTCGGGGCAGGGCCGGGCGGGGATGCGGGCGCGATGTCATGCGTGCGTCCCTCCCGTCTGCCCGTGTCGGTGGCCGGTGAGCCCGAGGATCGGGTCCGTCGTGCCGGTGATGCTCCTGCCGGTGATGCTCGTGCCGGTGATGCTCGTGCCGGTGGTGCTCGTGGCGATGGTGCTCGTGTCCGTCGTCGTGTCGGTCGAAGGCGTCCCGGCCGGGGCCGCCCCGAGGGTCCCGACCGTCGAACCGACGTGACCGCCCGCGCCGGTCGTCGCCACGGTCGTCGTGGTGATCGGGCCGGTCGTGCCGAGGACGTCGGCCGGGGCGGTGGTGTGCGTCGTGCTCGTCGCGCGGGTTCGGCCGGAGCGTGACGTGCCGTCGGGGCGTCCCCGGTGGCGGCCGCTGCGGCTGCGGGTGCCGGTGGCGTCCGCGACGAGACGACCGAGACGGCCCTGGCGGCGCAGCGCGTCGATCGTCGCCGACGGGGTCGTCCCCGTGGACGGAGACGTCGTCGGCTCCCCCTCCTCCTCATCGGCAGGCAGGTCGCCGGTCGAGAGGTGATGAAGGGTGGAGACGTGGGAGTCGGTGACGCCGAGGACGAGGAGGTCCTCCCCCACGCGGACGACCTGCACCGACGCGGCGCGCGAGAGCTGGCGACGGCCGAGGACCTCGAGGTCGACGGAGGCCCTCGTCGGAGCGGTGAACCCGCCGCGACGGGCGAGCGTCCGCAGACAGAGGACGAGCAGCCCGAGGACGAGCGCGAGGGAGATCGCCGCCCGCGCGAGGGAGAACGCGAGCGAGGAGTCGTTCACGCGCTCGCCCGACCCTCACCACCGGCCTGCGGGTCGATGACCTCGGAGATGCGGACGGCGAACTCCTCGTCGACGACGACGACCTCGCCGTGCGCGATGAGGGTGCCGTTGACGAGGACGTCGACGGGAGCGCCGGCGGCGCGGTCGAGTTCGACGACGGATCCGGGGGTGAGGCCGAGGATCTCGCTGACGGTGAGGCGGGTGCGGCCGAGTTCGACGCTGACGCCCATGAGGACCTCGCGGAGGAGGTCGATGCGGCGCGGGTCGACGTAGCCGCCGGGCGCGAACGGGGAGAGCGTCGGGGTGGGCATTCCGGGCAGGTTCATGTTGGCCTGCGCGCGGGCGGCTGCTGCTGCCGCGGCAGCGGCGGCCTGCTCGGGGTCCTGCGGCGGGGCGGCGTACCCGTAGGGCGGGTAGCCGGGGGGCGGGTAGGCGCCCGGCGCGAACCCGGCGTACGGGTCGTAACCGGGCATGCCGGGCATCCCCGGAGCGCCGGGCATGCCTGCGGGTGGGGCGCCGGTGGGCGCACCGGCGGGCGTCATGCCGGCGGAGTCGGGGGACGGGGTGAACTCGGGGATCCCCTCGCCGTCGTCACCTGCGGCGTCGTCGGCGGTCGAGCCCTCGGCGCCGTCCTCCGCCTCGGCGGCGGTGCCCTCTGCGTCCTCGTCGGCCGCGGTGTCCTCCGCCTCGGCGGCGGCGATAGCGGCGGCGAGCTCGGCGGCGGCGCCCTGGCCGGTCGCCTCCTTCGGCTGGGCGAGGAGCAGCGCGGCGAGGGTCTGCTCGGAGAACACACCGGCGACCGCGGCCTCGTCGGCGCTCTCGAGGACGTCGAACGGGTCGGTCATGTGTGCCTGCCCCGTCTTGAACTCCCCCACCTCGCCCTGGAGGGCGGTGAAGGACTCCTCGAGGGCGGCCGTCCACAGGGTGCGGGCCTCGGTGCGGTCGAACACCTCGCCGTTCTTGTGGTCGACGAGTCCGGTGATGATGAGGACGACGCTGCCGATCGTGTCGTTGCCCTGCACGACCGACTCGACGGCGAACGCACCGCCCGGCAACGACATCGTCGTCGCCTGGATGGCGTCCAACCCCTCGATCGTGAGGTCGTCCGCGTTCGAGAAGTGAGCAGGCAGCGCCTGGGCCGCGGCGACGAGCGCCGCGTCGAGCTCTGGCGTGGTGGGCATCAGTTGTCCTTCTTCACGAACGGGCGGGTCATGACGTGACGATCTGGCAGGCGAGACGCTTGCCGTAGCTGCCGGGGACGGCCGTCGCGATGGCGACGCCGTCGGCCTCGAGGGTCAGTGGCTGGTTGGTGGGGTGACGCAGCGGGAGCACGTCACCGACCTCGAGGTCGAGGATGTCGCGGGAGGGAAGCTCGATCGGGGCGAACCTCACGCGGACGTCGACAGGAACCTCGTTCATGCGGTCCTTGAGGTTCTCCGCGGCCTCCGCCTTCGCGCCGGTGAGTTCGATCTCGGGCTTGGCGTGGACGATCTCGAGGACGGGGGCGATGGTCTCGACGGGGAGGCACAGGGTCGAGATGGCGGCCTGGTCCCCGAGCCTGATCTCGAACCCGGCGACGAGCATCGGGTCCGACGGCGGCGCGAGCTGGAGGAACTGCGGGTCCGACTCGAGCGACTGGACCTCGCCCTTGACACCGCCGAGCGACTCGAACGCGTACCGCAGTTCGTACACCATCTGGCGGACGAGGTTGCGGATGAGGCCGGTCTCGATCTCCGAGAGGGCCCGGCTGGGCTGCTTCGTGTCGCCGGGCCCGCCGAGGAGACGGTCGATGACGCTCATGACGAGGTCCATCGGCAGTTGGAAGACGCCGTCGCCCTCGAGGGGCGCGAAGTTGAGGATGGCGAGCAGCGAGGGGTTGGGGACCTGCTGGATGTACTCCTCGTACGTCGTCTGCCGGATGTCGTCGAAGTCGGCGTGGGCGACGATGCGGAGGGTGTTGGAGAGGACCGTCGCCATCTGCCGCGCGAAGGTCTCGCAGGCCATCTGCAGTGCCCGCATCTGCTCGCGGCTGAACCGGCTCGGGCTCCGGAAGTCGTAGAGCTGCGGTTCGGCGTTCACAAGACCTCACATCGGCCGGAGGGCGGCTCTTCTGAGCGCCCGGGTGGGCGAGGACGCTACGGGCGGACGGGATCTGAGCGGGAGGTCGGGGCGTCACTGCATGACGAACTGGCGGTAGTACACGTCCATGACCTCGCCGTCGTACCGCTTCTTCACCTCTGCGGCGAGCTTCTTGCGGGCCTCCTCCTTCGTCTTGGCGTCGAGGAGGTCGTTGTACTTGTACGTCGAGAAGACGGAGATCGCGGCGTCCTGCGCCTTGGAGCCGTCGAAGGTGTCGGCGGCCTTCTCGCCGGCGGTCTCGGTGGCCTCCTTGGTGAGCTGGAGGGCGAGCTGGATCTTGAGGAACTTGCCGTCGGCGAGGTTGAGGGTCATCTCGTCCTTGAGCGGGACGACGACCCCGGTCTCGGGGGCGGCCCCGGCTTCCTTGTCGTCCTTGCCACCGAGCAGCATGAACGCGACGACGCCGAGTGCGGCGAGGACGACCGCGAGCGCGGCGGCCACGATGATGATGAGCTTTGTCTTGCTCTTGGGGGCTTCTTCGGTCGCTGCTTCACTCATGGTCGCGGTCTCCTCTGGAGAGGTCGGTGGAGGTCGAGGCCCTTGCGGGCGTGGGGTGGGTCAGGGGGCCGGCGGCGCGGGCGTCGCGATCGTGGGGGCGATGTCCGGCACCTTCGGGGCGAGCGAGGGTGCGACGGTCGGCCCGCCGGGCTTGCGGTCGGCGGCGGCGAGGCCGGATTCGGCGTCCTGTTGCGGGAGGAACGGAAGGACGACGACGGCGACGCGGCGGTTGCGCGCGCGGCCCACGTCGTTCGTGTTCGGTTCGAGGGGGCGCGTGTCGGCGAACCCGGCCGGGGAGATGCGGTTGCCGGGGATGCCGTCCTTGATGAGCCGTTCGGTCACCATGACGGCGCGGTCGGTGGAGAGCGCCCAGTTGGACCGGTAGGAGCCGCTGATCGGCACGTTGTCGGTGTGGCCCTCGACGCTGATGGAGTTCGGCAACGGCTTCAGGGTCGGGGCGATCGCGTCGAGCACCGTCGTGCCGGTCGACTTGAGGTCGGCGTGGCCGGTGTCGAACAGCACCTTGTCGGTGACGATGTTGACGACGAGTCCGCGGGCGTCGACCTCCATCTGGACCGCGTCGCCGAGGCCCTTCTTCTTGAGTTCGGTGGCGAGCTTGGCCTTGATCTGTTCGAGATTGGCCTTCTCGGCGGAGGCGGCCGCGGAGCGGGCCTTCTCCCGTTCGATGACGGCCTGCGCGAGCGCGGAGTCGCGGTCGACGGGTTTGGTGGCGGGCACGTCCTCCATCTGGGCGGGCTTCTGGTCCTTGAGCACGCCGTCGCCGCCCTCGAACATGCCGGTCTTACCGGTGACGGCGACGTTGCCGAACCCCTCGGCGGTGCCGCGGGCGAACTCCTCGAACTTCTTCTGGTCGACCTTGGAGATCGCGAACATGACGATGAAGAGCGCGAGGAGGAGGGTGAGGATGTCGGCGTAGCTGAGCACCCACCGTTCGTGGTTGGCGTGTTCCTCGTGTTCCTCGTGCTTGGGCTTGCGCGCCATCAGGCCGCCTTCGCTTCCTTGCCGTCGGCGGGCTGGCCGCCGTTCGGCAACGCCGAGCGGAGCTTCTGCTCGACCATGCGCGGGCTCGTGCCGGCCTGGACGGCGAGGACACCCTCGACGATCATCTCCATGTTCGCGACCTCGAGCTGACTGAGTCGCTTGAGCTTGCCGGCGATCGGGAGCCACGCGCCGTTGGCGATGAGCACGCCCCACATCGTCGCGACGAACGCGGAGGCGATCATGCCGCCGAGGGCGGCGACGTCGTCGAGGCTGCCGAGGGCGTGGATGAGGCCGAGGACGGCGCCGACGACACCGATGGTCGGGGCGTAGCCACCCATGGCCTCGAAGAAGCCGATGGCGACCTTGTCCCGGTCCTTCTTCGCCGCGATGCGGGCGTCGAGCAGCTCCCCGATCTCGTCGGCGTCGGTGCCGTCGACGGTCATCTGGATTCCCTCCTTGAGGAGGGGGTCGTCGATCTCCCTCGCCATGTCCTCGAGCGCGAGGAGGCCTTCGCGGCGGGCGCGGTCGGCCATCCGGACGATGACGTCGACGACGCCGGACCCGTCGGGCACCTTCGCGGTGAAGGCCTTCTTCGCCCCGGCGAGGGCGACCTTGTACTCGGTGAACATGAGGCTGCCGGCGGCGGCGCCGAAGGTTCCGACGAAGATGAGGACGAGCGCGCCCGGCTCGAGCAGGTGACCGAGTGACACGCCGTCGAGGAGCGCGGTGGCGACGACGGCACCGAAGGTGGTGCCGACGCCGATGAGGGTTCCCTTGTCCATGGTCACTTCTCCGGGTTCGAGACGCTGTGGAGCCGCGACCGGCGTGCCGGTTCGGGCGAGGGGGCCGACGTGGCCACGAGGACGGCGGCCCGGAACTGGCACACCTCGTCGACGATCTGCTGCACCGTCTCGGCCACGACGTACTTCGTCCCGCTGACGAGGGTGATCACCGTGTCCGGGGTGGCCTCGACGCGCTCGATGAGATCCGGGTTGAGCGCGAACGCGGTGCCGTTTCGTCGGGTGACGGTGATCATGGAGGTCCCATCCGTGGCGGGGTCGTGGTGAGCCGGCCGATCCGGGCCTGCCGACTCCTTATCGACGCCTCACCGGAATTCGTGAACCTCGCCCGGCGCCTGCGGCGCAGGTCACGGCGCCACGCGGAGTTCGGGCCCGCCGGGTCCGCCCGGCCCGATCACCGGTCGTACGCGTGGTGCGGGCTCGTCGACGCCGGGCGGATCTGCGGGAATCCCTTACTCGCCGAACGCTCCTGCAACCTCTCCGGGGAGACGACCCGATGTCCGGGGTGCCCGCCGCGGCCGACGACACGCCGCGCTCGCGGTTCCGGAGGGTCGTCCCCGCCCGTCGGATGAGTCCTTTTCGCAAGACGCCGTGCTCGCCCCGACCGGTCTCGCGGAGACAGCAGGATCGGAAGGGTGCCCCGCCCGGAACGGGGAAGCCCCCGGGAACGACGAAGGGCTGCGAGCGTCCCCGGCATCCCGCCTCTCCCCCTGGGGAGGTGGCGATGTCGGAGTCACTCGCAGCCCGATGATCAGCGCCTTCGCCCTCCCCACCTCGAGGTGAGGGGGCAGCGGACGGCGCGGGTGGCCGCACGCCTCGTCGTGTGACGGGGCGGAACGGTCACCTCGGAGGTCGGCCGGGTGCGGCGGTTCCTGAGGGATCCCTCATGCGCCGAGCTCGGCGGCGAGCGTCTCGGCGATCTGCGCACAGTTCGTCGCGGCGCCCTTGCGAAGGTTGTCGCCGCAGACGACGAAGTCGACGGCGTCGGGGAAGTCGGCCGTCTGCCGCAGCCTTCCGACGAATGTCGGGTCCGAGCCGGTGACGTCGACGGGCGTGGGCCAGTCGTCGTGCTCGACGTCGTCGAGGACGACGACGTCGGGCGCCTGAAGGAGCGCGGTGCGAGCCCCCTCGAGGGAGACGGGCCCCTCGAACCGGGCATGGACGGACATCGCGTGGGACGAGACGACCGGCACGCGCACGCAGGTGGCGGCGACATGGAGCGACGGGCGGTCGAGGATCTTGCGGAGCTCGTCGCGCAGACTCATCTCCGCGGTGCTCCACCCCTCCCCCGCGGCGCGCCCCGTCCACGGGACGACGTTGAGCGCGAGCGGGGCGGGGAACGGCGAGGACTCCGAGGGGAGGCGCGACTCGACGTGGCGACGCACGTCGCCGATGTGCCGACCCAGCTGCCGCTCCCCGGCGACGCTCTCGATCTCGTCGTGGAGACGGGCGATGCCCGCCTCGCCCGCACCCGAGGCCGCCTCCATCGTCGTGACGACGAGATCGGTGAGGCCCCACCCGCTGTGCAGCGCCCCGATCGCGTCGAGGAGCACGAGCGTCGCACCCGTCGGGCTGCTGACGATGCCGCGCGGCCGGTTGCCCACCTGCGCGGTGTTGTAGCCGTGGACGACGAGCGGGACGTCCGGCTCGGCCCGGAACGCGCGCGAGGTGTCGATGACGACGGCACCCGCCCGCACCGCGATCGGCGCATACTCGGCAGCGACCTCGGAGTGCACGAGGAACACCGCGACGTCGACACCGTCGAAGGCTGCGGCATCGAGCTCGCGCACGACGACGTCCTCGCCCCGCACCGACATCGTCCGGCCCGCCGAGCGGGCCGAGGCGAGGAGACGGATCTCCCCCCACACGTCCGCGCGTTGGCTCACCACCTCGAGCATGACGGCGCCGACGGCACCCGTGGCGCCGACGATCGCGAGGGTGGGGCGAGGCCGCTCACCCACGGCGTTCACCGCCCGGTGCCTCCGTACACGACCGCTTCGCCTTCGCTGGAGTCCAGCCCGAACGCGCTGTGCACCGCACGGACGGCGTCGTCGAGCTGGTCGCCGCGCGTGATGACCGAGATGCGGATCTCGGAGGTCGAGATCATCTCGATGTTGATGTTGGCGTCGGAGAGCGCCTTGAAGAACGTCGCACTCACGCCCGGGTTGGAGCGCATGCCGGCGCCGACGAGGGAGAGCTTGCCGATCTGGTCGTCGTAGCGGATCGACTCGAAGCCGACCTCCTCGCGGACCCGGTCGAGCGCCTTCGCAGCGACCTGACCATCGGTCTTCGGCAGCGTGAGGGAGATGTCGGTGCGGCCGCTCTCCACCGCCGACACGTTCTGCACGATCATGTCGAGGTTGACGCCGGACTCGGCGAGGACCCGGAAGATGTCGGCGGCCTTGCCGGGGCTGTCGTGCACGCCCACCACGGTGATCTTGGCCTCGCTGCGGTCGTGCGCGACGCCGGAGATGATCGGAGCCTCCACGTTCTCTTCTCCTTCGTTGGGGCGGTCGAGGATGAGGGTGCCGGGCCTGTTCGAGAACGACGAGCGCACGTGGATCGTGATGCCGAACCGGCGGGCGTACTCGACGCACCGCAGGTGGAGGATCTTCGCGCCGCAGGCCGCCATCTCGAGCATCTCCTCGGTGGAGATCTCCTCGAGGCGGCAGGCGGAGGGCACGATGCGCGGGTCGGCCGTGAACACACCGTCGACGTCGGTGTAGATCTCGCACACGTCCGCCTCGAGGGCGGAGGCGAGGGCGATGGCGGTCGTGTCGGAACCGCCGCGGCCGAGCGTCGTGATGTTCTTCGTGTCCTTCGACACGCCCTGGAAGCCCGCGACGATGGCGATGTGCCCCTCGTCGAGCGCGGCCCGGATGCGGCCGGGGGTGACCTCGATGATCTTGGCTCGGCCGTGCGCCTCGTCGGTGATGAGCCCGGCCTGCGAGCCGGTGAACGACTGCGCCGTGTGGCCGAGCGTCGTGATCGACATCGCGACGAGCGCCATCGAGATGCGCTCCCCCGCGGTGAGGAGCATGTCCATCTCCCGCAGGGGCGGGAGGGGGCTCACCTGCTGGGCGAGATCGATGAGTTCGTCGGTGGTGTCCCCCATGGCGGACACGACGACGCACACGTCGTTGCCGGCGCGGCGGGTCTCGACGATGCGGCGCGCGACCCGCTTGATGCTCTCGGCATCGGCGAGGGAGCTGCCGCCGTACTTCTGGACGACCAGAGTCACGAGCGTCTCCAGTGCTGGCGGGCGGAGGCCGACGCGAATCGACCCTGCTGACGCCGGAAGTCTACCGATCTCGCCCCTTGGGCCGAGGTCCGCCCGGATGGCGAGAACGGCGGTGGCGTGGCGTCGTCGGGGAGGACCCCGGTGCGGGCGACCGCGCCGGCCCGGCCGCTCACGGCTTCGATCAGCGGTGCAACGCGTCGAACTGGGCCTCGGCGACGGTGTCCTCGTCCGCGTCGAGACGGATGTGGCCGAGGATCGACTGCATGACCCGCAACGCGCTCGCCGCGCGGGCACCCCACGTCGCGAGGTAGCTGAACTGCCACCACCACAGCGCCTCCGTGAGCCGCCCGTCGGCGTGGTGCCGCAGCCCGTGGAGCAGCGCGGCGCACACGTCGGCGAGGTCGTCGGAGACGCGGGAGCTCGTGACCTCCCCGGTGGTGAGGGGGTCGATGACGTCGACGTACTCGTCGATGCCCTGAAAGAGGGCCGTGAGCTCGAGCCGGAGGGACTCGACGTCCTCGTCACTGCCGAGGTCGGTCTCGAACCGGTCCTGCGGCACGACGTCGTTGATGACGCCGAGACGCGTGCCGGTGACGAGGACCTGACTGAGCGCGAGGCTGAGGACGGGCACGGCCGAGTCGGGCACGGCCCCGCCGGCGACCTCGCGGACGACGGAGAGGAACGCGCGCGCCTCCGCGGCCGTCTGCTCGCCGAGGGCGAGGAGGTCGGCGTCGAGGCGCTCGATGTCGGAGGCGGGAGTGTCAGGCATGGAGGACTCTTCTTCCTTCGAACGCGCGGCCGAGGGTGATCTCGTCGGCGTACTCGAGGTCGCCCCCGACCGGCAGACCGGACGCGAGACGACTGACACGCACCCCCACGGTCTTGAGGATGCGTCCGAGATAGGTGGCCGTGGCCTCCCCCTCGAGGTTGGGGTCGGTGGCGATGATGACCTCGGTGACGTCGCCGTCGGCGAGGCGTGGGAGCAGTCCGGTGATGCGCAGGTCATCGGGGCCGACGCCCTCGATGGGGCTGATCGCCCCGCCGAGCACGTGGTAGCGGCCACGGAACTCGCGGGTGCGCTCGATCGCGACGACGTCCTTCGGCTCCTCGACGACGCAGATGGCCGTGGGGTCGCGCCGCGGGTCGGTGCAGATGCGGCACTGCGCGGATTCGGCGACGTTGCCGCACGTCTCGCAGAACCGCACCGTGGCCTTGACCTTCTCGAGCGCCAGCGCGAGTCGCGTCACGTCCTCCTCGTCGGCCGTGAGGATGTGGAACGCGATGCGCTGCGCGCTCTTGGGTCCGATCCCGGGGAGTCGCCCGAGTTCGTCGATGAGGTCCTGCACTGCGCCTTCGTACACGTCCCCCAGCGTACGTCGCCGCCCCGACAACCCTTTCTCTTGCGAGGGACCCGCTTGCGCGAGGATGCCACGGCGGGACACCCCTCGGGGCGCATCGAGCGGGGAGGTGGCGGGAGGCGGGTCTCGGCGAGCGTCGCCTCCGGCGTCCGCGGCAGACGTCAGGTCGTGGTGGGGCGCACGTTGTACTCGTCGACCCGTTCCTGCCCGGTGAGCGCGGCGATGGCGTCCATGACCTCGTCGGCGACGAACCGGCGGGCCTTCCCCTTGGGCATGCCCTCGATGCGGCCGGTGAAGTCGAGGAGGCGACCGAACGTCACCGACACCTTGGCGGGGCGGACGAACCGGGAGCCGGGGGGCTGGATGCGTTCGGTGCCGCGCACCCCGACGGGGACGACGGGTGCGCCGGACTCGAGGACGAGGTGCCCGATGCCGGTGTGCCCGCGGTAGAGCCGGAGGTCGCGGGAGCGGGTGCCCTCGGGGTAGATGCCGAACGCACCGCCGCGTTGCAGCACCTCGAGGGCGAGCTCGAGGGATCGCTGGGCGGCGCGGGTGTCGTCACGGTCGACGGGGATCGCCCCGGCGATGCCGTCGAAGAAGAACCGGTCGATCGTCCCCCGCACGCCCCGGCCGGTGAAGTACTCGGCCTTGGCGAGGTAGGAGATCTGCCGCGGGGAGGCGGCGGGGATGACGATGCTGTCGAAGAACGAGATGTGGTTGCTCGCGATGACGACCGGTCCGTCGGCGGGGATGTTCTCCACCCCCTGCACGTCGGGACGGAGCGCGGCGCGCAGGACGGGCGTGAAGACCATGCGGGCGAGTCGGTAGTACACGGCGCTCCCCTTCGACGACGAAGACGCCGCTCACTCTACGTCGCTCGTCCCGGTCGTCGGTCCGACTGCGAGGCGGTGGACGGCGTGACCGGCCGAGGCCGACGAGGTCGCCGCACCACCGAGCACAGCGCCCGCCCGGCCACGAGGGGGTGGACGGGCAGGCGCGAGGGGAGGGTCCGAGGGGAGACGACGGGCGGCCCGGGGGCCGGTTCCGTCAGCCCTCCTCCTCGGCGATGACGATCCCGCCGAGGACGGCGGCGATGACGGGCTGCCCGACGGCCGAGGCGTCGGCGATGTCCTCGTCGTCGACGCTGATGTCGTCGTCGACCCTTCGGGGGTCGGACGGTGCGGCGCCGGGGGCGTCGGCGCGATGGCCGTGGCGTCCCCGCGCCGCCCGGAGGGCCTCACGCGCCTGGGCGGCGCCGGGGTGGACGTGCCGGTGGTCGCCGTGTGCGTGCTCGTCGGACCCGTGATCGTCGGGCCGGTGCTCGTCGCGTCCGACCTCGGGGCGCCCGCCGGGGGCGGGACGGTCGGCGGGCTCGTCACCGGTTGCCTCGACCGCACCACCACCGGGGCGGACGGCCTCGTGTCCGGCACCGCCCCGGCCTCCGGCGAACGGGGGCCGACCGCCGACCTGGCCGCGCCCGACGCCGTGACCGGCCTCGTGGTGCGGCAGACCCTCCACGACGGGGTCGGGCGGGTAGGACTCCTCCGGCGGAGGCGCGTCGTCGTCGCCGGGCGGAGGACGGTCGTCGTCCCACGCCGGGGCGGCGGGACGACCGGGGCGCCCCCCTCGACCGGCTCGGTCGGGTCGGTCGGAGTCGTCGCCGTCGCCGTCGCCGCGTGGGCGGCGTCCCTGGTGGCGGTCGGTGGGGTGGCGGTCGGTGGCCCCGGAGGTGGCGCCGTGGTCGGGCCGAGGGGCGGCGTCCGCGACGCCGCCGCGGGGACGACCGCGTGCGGCCCGGTCGTCGGGGGCGGGGCGGACTCCCCCACCCGCGGGGCCCGGGGCGGCACCTCGGCCGCGGGCGAGGACGGAGGGCCCGTCGCTCGCGGGGATGCCCTCGACACGCGTGTCGATGCCGAGGGCCTCGCTGAGCGCCTGGCGCACGACCTCGGAGTGCGGGCCGTTGCGGAAGGTCGTCGCGAGGCCCGGCGTCGAGAGGCCGAGGAGGAGACGGCTGCCGTCGTAGTCGAGCACCTGCGCGTGTTCGGAGAGGAACGTCCACGTGACGCGGCGGATGCCGAAGATGCGCTGGAGCACGTCGGGCCAGTTGCGTCGGATCATGTCGGTGTCGACCGCGCCGCGAGGGCCGGCGGGGCGGCTCTCCTTGCTCTGGGCGGCGGCACCGGCCGTCGGCTGCCCGGGGCGAGCACGTCCGCCCTCGAGACGCCCGGAGTCGGCCCGTCCGGCGGGAGCGGGCTCGGAGGCCCGGCCGGGGGTGGCCCGATCGTCGGCGCCGTGGTCGGCCGGACGTCCGGCCGCGCCCGCCTCGCCGGGGGTGTGCCCGGCATCGGGCTCCGGCCGTTCCGGCCGTCGATCCGCCGGCGCGGCCCCGTGGTCGGTGCCGGGGGCGGTGTCGATCCGGTCGGGACCCGCCGGGTGGGCGGTCGGCGCCGTGCCCTCCCCGGCGCCGCGTCCGTCGGTGGGACCGCCCTCGGCGACACCGCGGGGCGTCTCGGGAGCGGTGGCCTGGGAGCGGCCCTCCTCATCGGGGCGCTCTGCGGGCGTCGCCGACGGGGCACCGCCCTGGGGGCGTCCACGTCCGCGCTGGTCACGCCATCCGGCGGGAGCACCGCTGCCGCGGCGGACCTCGTCCTCGGCCTCGCCGTGGCGGGCGGGACGGTCGGACGTGGCGTCGCCGCGGTCGGCCGGGGCGACGGGGCGGGCCCGGGCGGAGGCCTCGCCGGAGACGGTCTCGGCGACGGGCACCGCGGGGGGCGGGCCCTGCGGCGGGATCGGGGCGGCGATACCGCTGCCGACGTCGAGGCGGCGCTCGAGACGGTCGAGGCGGGCGGCGTAGCCGTGCTCCCCGGCCCCGGTGGGGAGGAGCAGTCGCGCGCAGAGGAGTTCGAGCTGGAGACGCGGCGAGGTGGCGCCGGTCATCTCGGTGAGTCCGGCGTTGACGACGTCGGCGGCATAGGAGAGCTGCCCCGGCCCGAACGCCCCGGCCTGCTGACGCATGCGGGTGATCTGATCCTGTGGCAGGCCGCGGAGCACGGCAGAGGTCTGGGGGTCGGCGTCGGTGGCCTGGCTCACGGCGGCGAGGACGATGAGGTCGCGGAACCGTTCGAGGAGGTCCTCGACGAAGCGGCGCGGGTCCTGACCCGTCTCGATGACGCGGTCGATCTGGCGGAACACTCCGGCCCCGTCGCCGGCGGCGATGGCGTCGACGGTGGCGTCGAGGAGCTCCCCCTCGGTGAACCCGAGGAGGGCCGCGGCGCCCCCGTAGGTGAGCCCGGCCTCCCCGGAACCGGCCATGAGCTGGTCGAGGACGGAGAGGGAGTCGCGGACCGATCCGCCGCCGGCGCGGACGACGAACGACAGCACCCCGGGCTCGACCGCGACACCCTCACGCGCGCAGAGCTCCTCGAGGTACTCCTGGAGCCGGGCCGGGGGCACGAGCCGGAACGGGTAGTGGTGCGTGCGGGAGCGGATCGTGCCGATGACCTTCTCGGGCTCCGTCGTGGCGAACACGAACTTCACGTGCTCCGGCGGCTCCTCGACGATCTTGAGCAGGGCGTTGAAGCCCTGCGGCGTGACCATGTGCGCCTCGTCGATGATGTACACCTTGAACCGCGACTGGGCCGGGCCGTAGGCGGCCTTCTCCCGCAGGTCACGGGCGTCGTCGACACCGCCGTGGGAGGCCGCGTCGATCTCGATGACGTCGACGCTGCCGGGCCCGCCGGTGGCGAGGGCGCGGCACGAGTCGCACTCCCCGCACGGGGTGGGCGTGGGGCCCTGCTCGCAGTTGAGGCAGCGGGCGAGGATGCGGGCCGACGTCGTCTTGCCGCACCCGCGCGGGCCGCTGAACAGGTAGGCATGACCGACGCGGCCGCTGCGCAGCGCCTGCATGAGCGGCTCGGTGACGTGCTCCTGCCCGATGACCTCGGAGAAGTCCTGCGGGCGGTAACGGCGGTACAGGGCGGTGGTCACGCACCGAAGGCTAGCGGCCCCCACCGACAACCGGCCCGGCCACGGGTGCCTCAGCCCTCGGTGGCGATCTGTTCCATCGCGGTCTGGGCCTCGTCGACGATCTCGCGCATGGCGATCTCGGCGGCGTGGGCGTCTCCGGTCGCGATGGCGGAGGCGACGGTGGCGTGGAGCTGCACGGCGACGGGTTCGGGGCGGGCGGGCATGAGCTGGTGGTGGGTGCGCCCGGCGAGGACCTCGCTGACGACGGGCGCGAGCGCGGCGAACATCTCGTTGCCCGAGGCGCGCAGCAGCGTCGTGTGGAACGTGACGTCATGGTCGAGGTAGGCGAGCAGGTCGGGGACGCGCGCGGTCATCGCCATGCCCGCCGCGGCGGAGGACAGCGCCTGCGCCTGGGCCTCGTCGGCGTTCGTCGCGGCGAGGCGGGCGGCGAGGGGCTCGATGCCGCGGCGGAGCTGGGAGATGGAGGAGAGCTGGTCGAGGCGGCCGGGACCGGAGAGGCGCCAGCGGATGACGCGAGGGTTGAACACGGTCCACTCGCTCGGCGGGAGGACGACGACCCCGACCCGACGGCGGCTGCGGACGAGGTTCATCGACTCGAGCACCCGTACGGCCTCACGGACGACGGTGCGTGACACGCCGAGGCGGCCGGAGAGGTTCTCGAGGAGGACGGGCTCCCCGGGTGGCAGTTCGCCGTCGACGACGGCCTGACCGATGGCGTCGAGAGCCTGTTCGTGGAGCGAGGGGGCCACTGCGACATCGCCGTTCATCGTGCCGTCCTGGCCCGTTCGTGCTCGCGTCATGGAACGAGCTTAGAGATGCGATGGGCCCTCTCCACACGATCGACGCGACAAGCGGGCCCTTTCGCCACCATGCCTCGAACACGTCATATCTGCGGGCGCCTAGTGGAGCCCGCCCCGACGGAGGGGTCACCCGCCCCCGGTGGCCCGGCGGCGGGCCGTCGCGTCTTCGGGGTCACCGTGTGCAACGAGGCACCTCACGCGAGCAGTGGCCAGTCGACGACCGAACGGCCCCTGGCCGTCGTGATGGGGTTCTACGGCAGCGGCGGGTCCGTCTGCGGTGAGGCCCGCGCGAAGGAACTCGGTGTCCCGATCGCCGACGCGGACGTGTTCCACCCCCCGGCGAACGTCGACGAGACGACCGAGCCGCTGCAGGACGACGAGGTCGGTCTCACCGTCGACTTCACGAAGTCGGTGGCCGACGTGGTCGATGAGATGCGGGGCCACCTCGTCCCGGGGCATGAAAGGACCCCCCGCGTACCTGGAAGAGCTCACCTACCCTTGCTGCATTCCTGCCCTGGGGGAGTTCGGTGAGGTACCACCACGCGGGGGGCCGGGGCCCACTGTAGTCGAGCACTCCCCCGGCGGGAAACGCGGACGTCGTGCACGGGCGCTCCCGGGCGGCGATCGGGGCGCTTCACGAGGGCCACCCCGTCACGTGAGGCGACGGGGGCCGACGTCGACTCGCCTCCCCCGCACCGTCTCCCGACATGCGCGACGGCCGACCCCGGTCGTGGGGTAGGGCCGTCGCGTCCGTGATGTCGGGCGGGGTCACCGCACGCGCGTGAGGGTGCCCTTGCCGTCGAGGGTGACGACGGCGGTCTTGGAGCCGACGCGGAACGTGTACGTCGTCGTCGAGCCCGAGACGGCCGGCTTCACGGAGACGGGGGTCGTGCCGGGGGCGGCGACGACGGCGGTGACCATCGCTGCCGCCTTCCCCTTCTGCGTGACGGTAGCGACGGGCGCGGCGTACTTGTGCTGGAGGTCGGTCCATTGCCAGCCCTGGATGGGTCGGGAGGAGCCGCGGACCTGCCCGAACGACGTCGTCCTCACGCCGGCGGCGGGGAGCTGGAGGAGCGTCGTCGTCACGCCGCGGTTCGTCGCCGTGGCACGCGTGCCGTGGGTGCGGAGGCTCGCCTCGCGGGGCAGGTGCCAGTACTGGGTGAACGTCGTCGGCGTGTACGAGGTGGCCTTGTCGACGGCGAGGACGACGTCGGGGTCGGAGAGGACGATGACGCTGCGGGTGCGGCTGGTCCTGAGGTAGGGCGTGTCGGCGAACTGGTAGAAGTCGGCCTTGTCGGCGACGCGGGAGCGGACGAGCTTCGTCGTCGCCCCGTTGCGCATGCCGGCCGGGACGAGCTGGTTGTGGGCCTCGGGGCCGATGTAGTGGAGGCGCCACGCGTCCTGGTTGTAGGAGCCGGTGCCGGTGTCGGCGAGGATCGAGCGGCCCTGGGTGTTCCAGGTGATCGCGGTGTGGTCGCTGTGGCCGTGGCCGACGCGGGTCGGGCCGAAGCGGAGGGCGTAGGCGGACTCCTGCGAGGGGGTGCGACCGGTCGTGCCCCAGCCGGAGCGTCCGAAGACGTAGCCGGCGGAGTACGTCTTCACGCGCTCGCGGGGTGCCTCGCCCCGTCTGCCGTCGCTCGCGATCCACTCCTGCTCGGGGGTGAGCGGGCCCTGGGGGCGTTCGATCTGGGTGTCGCCGAGCTGCCAGTAGGTGCCGTCGGGGCGGGTCGCGTGGGTGAGGAACGTCTGCAGGCCGGCGCGACGGGACTGGATGGTGCGGGCTGCGGGGGTCGTCACGTCGCAGGCGGTGAGGGCGTCGCCGACGTAGCCCCACAGGGCGTGGTTGTAGCGGGCGTAGCCGACGGACTGCTCGTTGTTCGCGCCCTGGGAGTCGATGACGCGGCCGATGTCGCGGCTGAGCCTGCCGACGGCGTAGTCGCGGAGGTCGCGGCGGCCGAGGGTGCATCCGACGCCCATGACGGCGAGGGTCTGGTCGGTGCCGACGTTGTGGTCGGGCCACGTGTGCTTCTTCAGCCAGTCGGCGTGCTGGAGGAGGGAGGCGTCGAGCCAGGCGGGGACGGGGCGTCCGAGCTGCTGGAGGCCGCTGCGGAGGCACATCATCACGTCGGCGCGGGTGTGGGTCGCGTTGCCGGCGCCGGGGCCGGTGGCCCACGGGTAGGGGTTGTCGCGGATCCAGTCGCGGGTGATCGTGAGGGCCCCGTCGATCGCCTTGGGGTCGCGCTGCTTCGTCATGCCGCGGGTCGACTTGTCGAGGTAGGCGCCCGTCCACTGGAGGCCGTTGAGGTGGGTCTTCCACGAGTCCTGCCGGAAGGGGTCGAGCTTCCAGTTGATGTCGTGGCGGCCGTTGCCGACCTTCGCGGCGCGGTAGCCGGGGCCCGTGAAGAGGTCCTTGTCGAGGGCGGAGACGGTGTTGCTGTAGTTCATCATTCCGTAGCCGCGGCACGGGTACGACGGCGTGGACGCGTCGGTGGGGGCGGCGTCGGCGGACGACGCGGCCATCAGGGGTGTGAGGCCGAGCATCGACGTCGCGATCGCGACCGA
This sequence comes from Mobilicoccus pelagius NBRC 104925, assembly GCF_000247995.1. Classification (GTDB taxonomy): domain Bacteria; phylum Actinomycetota; class Actinomycetes; order Actinomycetales; family Dermatophilaceae; genus Mobilicoccus; species Mobilicoccus pelagius. The sequence continues at coordinate 55,598 of NZ_BAFE01000043.1, read as the reverse complement.
GACGGCACGTGTGACAGAACGCATGGGAGTCCCTTCCGTGGGCGGTGGAGCGCAGGAGTCGATCCGATCGACCTCCCCCCATCGGCCACTGCGGCATCGGCCTGACGACCCGTCGTTCTGCGGCGGGGATCGGCGGGGGTGCGCGACTCGTGGGCTTCCGGCGAGTGGGGCCGGGATCCTCAGCGGCGCAGCGGGAGACGTCACGCTCGACGCCGCCGCCGCGTCGTGGCCGCCGGTATCTCTGTGCGGCGATCTCCACCCCGCCGTCGGGCGGGAGACGTCGAACGGCCCCCGACCGGGCGGGTCGGGGGCCGTTCGAGGGCACGTCGTGCCGAGACGTCAGCGGATGAAGTCCATCAGGCTCGGCTGGATGATCTTCGCCGACGCCGACAGGGCCGCCTGGTAGGCCTGCGACTGCACTGCCATGTCCATCGCGACCTTGACGAAGTCGGTGTCCTCCACCTTGGAGAGACCGATCGTCGCGGCGTCCTCCTGCTTCGAGTTCAGCGCCTCGAGGCTGGCCAGGCGGGCCGACCGGACACCGACCGACGACTGAACGTTGCTGATGTTCGTGCGCAACGTGTCCAGGGCGTCGAGACCAGCCTTCATGCCTGCTCCGTCGCCGTTCTCGATGGCGGCGGCGAGCTTGTCGAGGTCGCCGGTGCCCTTGACGAGGGCGTTCCCGAACGCGTCCTTGCCGCTGACGCCGACGTTCATCTGTCCCGCGTCGCCCGGGGAGTCACTCACCTGGCGCAGAACGGGGAGGGTGTTGCCCTGGAACGTCCCGTCGGGCCCGAAGGCGTTGTCGAGCGGGGTGGTCCCACCGAACAACGGCTGGCCGGCGTACTGACTGTTGGCTTGCTGGAGAAGACCCTCGCGCATGCCACGGACCTGCTCGGCGATGGCCTTGCGCTCGTTCGGGCCGAGGGTGCCGTTCGCGGCCTGGATCACCGAGGTGCGGACCGACTGCACCATGTTGTTCGCCTGGCTCAGGGCGTCGTCGGAGGCCTGGAGTCGGGAGAGCCCGTCGGTGATGTTGAGACCGTGTTGGGCGATCTGGCTCTGCTCGCCGCGGAACCGCAGGGCCTGGACGGTGCCCACCGGGTCGTCGGACGGGCGGTTGAGGCGCTTCTGCGTGGTGGCCTGTTCGAGGGTGCCCTGGAGGCGGCTCTGAGCGGTGTTGAGACCCATCAGCTGGGTCCGGTTCATCGAGTTCTGAGTGATGCGAAGAGACATGTCGGCTACCTCCTATCAGCGCTTCATGTTGATGAGGGTGTCCAGCGTCTGGTCGATCGTCGCGATGAACTTCGCGGCGGCGGCGAACGAGTGCTGGTACTGGATCATGCTCGTCATCTCCTCGTTGAGGGAGACGCCGGAGACGTTGTCGCGGGCGTCCTCGGCCTGACGGACGACGTTCTCCTGGACCTTGACGTTGCGGTTGACCGACTGGGTCTGCACGCCGAGTTCGACGACCATCGACTTGTACGTGGCGTCGGCGCCGGCGGCGTCGCCCGTGTGCCGGGCCATCGCCATCGCGTTGTTGCCGTCGAGGCTCGCCGGTTGGGTCTTGCCGTCCTTGTCGGTCCAGGTGCCCTTGGGGTTGCCCTGGGAGACGGCGATGCTGTTCGCGACGGCGTCCTTGGCGACGCGGATGTTCCTCGCGGTGATCGTGCCGCCGGTCTCGGGGACGAGGAGATCGCCGCCCTTGTCCCCGTCGACGGTGTATCCGGCGGCCTGCTGGGTGTTCACCGTCTCCGCGAGCTCTTGGGCGACCTTGTCGAACCGCTGCATGTAGCCGGGGAGGATCTCGTTGAGGGAGGTGAGCTGCCCCTTGACCTGGCCGCTGATCGGGGAGACGTCGTCGCCGACGGCGGGCGGGTTCGTGTCGCTCGCGGCCGCCGACGCCCACGTGATCGATACGGGCTCGGGGGCGTTTCCGTCGGTGGGGTAGGTGCCGTTGTTGGGATCGCTGACCTGAAGCGACGCGGCCTGGGTGCCGTAGACCAGGGCCTTGCCGTTGACGACGACGTCGACGGCGTGGCTGTTGAAGTCGACGCCCTGGTCCATCTGGGCGGGCCGCACGGTGGCGCCGGTGAGGTCGGCGAGCTTGGAGATCATGAGGTCGCGCTGGTCGAGCAGTTCGTTGCTCGGCACGCGGGCGATGTCGTTGTTGCGAATCGCGACGTTGAGCTTGGCGATGTCCTCGGCCATCTTGTTGATGTCGGTGACGTTCGCCTGGAGCTCGGTCGTGGTGTCGTGCCACTGGGTGCTCGTGGCATTGCTCAGCCGGTTGAGCTGGGCCGCGGCCTCCTTCGTCCGCTCGAGCGCGGCCGCCCGAGGGGCCTCGTTGGCGACGCTGGGGCTGTTACCGGCGGCTCCCATGGCGTTCCACATGTCGGCGAGCTTCTGCTGCAGGCCGGTGGTGCTGGGCTCGCTGACGGTCCGTTCGACCGCCGCGAGGGTCTTCTGCTGCTCGGAGAGGTCACCGAGCGCAGCGTTGGAGTTGTTGGCGCGGGCGACGAGGAACGAGTCCGTCATCCGGGTGACGTCGGTGACGTGGACGCCTTCGCCGGTGCCGTCGTACCTCGACCAGAAGGCCGGGACGCCGGGGCCGCCGACGGCCTCGAGGTTGACCCGCTGGCGGGTGTAGCCCTCGGTCGCCGAGTTGGCGATGTTCTGGCCGGTGACGTTGAGGCCGCGTTGGGCGGCGTGGATCGCCGAGGAGCCGATGTGCAGGCCGCTGAACGCTGCAACCATGGTTTGTCTCTCATCCGTGAGTCGTGGGCATTGGGGATGCCCGGTGGGTCCGTCCCGATCGGGCCTGAACGGTCGTCTGCCTATCGGCCGCGACCGGTCACGACCTGAGGGCCGTGTCGTGCGCTCGACGGAGGGGAGGAGGATCAGACGGAGCTGTCGAGGTAGAGGGCGACGGCGCTGGCGGTGCCGCTCCGCCCGTGTCGGCGGTCGAGGTGGGCGAGGTCGTTCTCGGCCGACCGCATCGCGTACTGCACGAAGGTGCTGAGCAGTTCGATGCGGTTGATGAGGTGGGTGACGCGGTCTCCGAGCTCTGGGGGCAATGCGCCGAGATCTGTGGGGGGTTCCCAGGCGGGGACGACGCCGGCATCACCGAGGCGAACGGACTCCTCGTGGGCGTCGAGTTCATCCTCCATCCGGGTGAGGGCCTGCTCCCAGGCGGCGCGGCTCATGTCGTCACCGTTCGCCGTTGTGGCCCTGGTCGGCCACCTGGTGCCAGGCGTCGCTCAGAGGCTCGAGCACCTCGCGCACGTCGACGACGCGCTGGAGGTTCTTCTCCATGTTCGCGGCCAGGAGCATCTCGAGAGACCACTCGTAGATGCGCTTGAGGTTCTCCCCCTCCGCCCACACCGAGGTGTCGAGCGTGGAGTGGAACTCACGGACGATCTCCTGCGCGTGGGTGAGGGCGTTGTGGGTGCCCTGGATGTCCCGCGCGCCCAGACCCGCCTCCGCGTCGTGGAGGTCCTTGAGGAGCCGGTCGTAGAGCATCGTCACGAGCTTCGCGGGCGACGCGGTGGTCACGGCCTCACGGGCGTACCGGTTGCGGAGGTGGGTCTGAGCGGTCATGCGTGTGTCCTTCTCTCAGGGTGGATCACATGAGGCCGGCGAGCTGGCCGTTGAGCCAGTTGCCCTGCGCCTGCATCTTGGAGAGCATCGACTCCATGGCGCTGAACTGCTGCTTCAGGGTCGACTCGCGAAGGGCCATGCGGTCCTCGAACTTGGAAAGCTGAGTCGTGTAGTCCTTCATGGAGGACCGTTCCGACTCGATGCGGTTCGTCAACGCCCCATCGGCAGCACTCGTCGCCTGCTTACTGACGTTCTCGACAGTGGAGGAGATTTCCCCGGCGGCCTTGGTCACGGCGTCGGGGTCGTTCTTGTAGTTCGCCGTGAACTTCGTCTTGTCGAACTTCAAGGTGCCGTCGCGCTCGATGCTGATGCCGAGCGTCGCCGGCAGCGCCGTGGCCGAACCGGTGAAGGCGTTCTGCAGCTGGTCGCGCAGACCTCGGGTGAGCGAATCACCCAACAGCGGACCGCCGACCTTCTTGTCGGAGTCCCATTTGCTGTTGTTGGTGATCGTGCCCATGGCGTCGTTGGCGGCCTTGACGAAGGCCTCCATCTTGGAGGCCATGCCGTCGACGTCGGCGTTGAGGTCGATCGTCACGGGGTTGGCATCCACCTTGACGGGCGAGATGGTCACGCCGGGGATGACGTCCTTGACGTCGCGCGTGTTCGACGTGACCTGGTAGCCCGTGCCCTCGTCCCCGACCTGCAGGACGGTGTCCCGCGGCTCGGTGAGCTGCTTGAAGCCGCCCAGGATCGACGCCGCGGTGGGCGCGCCGGTGTCCCCGACGACGTTGACGCCGCTCTGCGCGCCCGAGGTCGCCGAGGTGATCTGCAGCTTGTAGGTGTTGGGCGCGACCTGCACGGTCGTCGCCTTCACACCTGCGTCGCTCTGGTTGATGAGAGCGGCGACGTCGCCGATCTTCATCCCCGCCTTGACTGTGATGTCGGCCGACTTGTCCCCGGATCCGATCTTCAGCGAGAAGTCGGAGTCGCTGACGTTCTGGTCGGCCTTGAACGTCGTGTCGAACGCACCCGAGCCGGCCTGGGCGATGCTCCTCACGGTGAACGTGAGGGAGCCGGCCGCGGCCTTGTCGGTGGCGGTGGCCGTGGCCACGTCCTTGTTGGTGGACGCCGCCGTGACCCCGGTGAACACCGAGGCACCCGTGACCGTGTCGGGCTTGAACGTCTTGGCCAGATCACCGAGGGACTTCATCTGCCCATTGAGCGTGGTGAGCACGTTGACGGTCGACTGCGCGGCAGCCTTGGCCGTCGTGAGCCCCTTGCCCGCTTGGCGCTCGACCTGCATGAGCTGCTGCACCATCGACGCGGTGTCGATCCCGCTGCCCAATCCTGAAACTGACATACCCATGACTGCTTCTCCTTCCGTGGAGGTGGCGCCGCAAACCCACGAGGGGGCGTGGGCGAGATGCCCACGCCCCCTCGGGGTCTAGCGACTTATCCGGTTGTCAGGATCAGCCCAGGAGGCGCAGGACACCCTGCGTGCTCTGGTTGGCCTGCGACAGCATCGCGGTACCGGCCTGCGAGAGGATCTGCGAGCGGGTGAAGCTCGTCATCTCCTTCGCCATGTCGGTGTCGCGGATGCGGCTCTCGGAGGCGGCGAGGTTCTCCGCGGAGACCGAGAGGTTCTTGATGGTGTGCTCGAGGCGGTTCTGGACCGCACCGAGGTTGGAGCGCGACTTGGAGACAGCACCGATCTGGGTGTCGATGGACTCGATGGCCGTCTTGGCGCCATCGGCCGCCGTCACGTCCAGGGCCTTGACCGCAGTCGCCACGTCGTCGAGCGAACCGAGGGAGAAGGACAGCTGGTCGTCCTTGCCCGCGCCGACCTGCAGCGTCATCGTGCCGCCCTTGAGCAGCTGCGTGCCGTTGAAGTTGGTGCGGGAAGCGATCGCGCCGATCTCGTCACCGAGCTGCTTGATCTCGGCCTGGATCTGCTCGCGGTTGCTGGCGCTGTTCGTGCCGTTGGCGGCCTGGACCGAGAGGGTCCGGACGCGCTGCAACATGGAGTGGACCTCGTTCATCGCGCCTTCAGCGGTCTGAACCATGCTGATACCGTCCTGCGCATTGGACGTGGCCTGGTTGAGGCCGTTGACCTGGCTGCGCAGGTTCTCCGAGATCGCGAGACCAGCGGCGTCGTCCGCAGCGCGGTTGATGCGCAGACCCGAGGACAGACGCTCCAGGGAGGTCTGCTGGGCGCCCTGCGTACCCGTGAGGTTGCGGTAGGCGTTGAGGGCGGCGACGTTGGTGTTGATCTGAAGACCCATGATGAAGCTCCTTCGTGGAATGGGGTCCGGCCCACCGTCCGTGGTGGTACCGAGATCCGCTCGACATGAGCGGATCGAATGTCCGGGGAAGGTTTCCCCAGGCTTACCCGGGGTTTCTTGCCCCCCGGACACTCAGCTCATCGGCCTGGGCGTCTCGGCCATGAGTCGTTTCCGAAGAAGTTTCTCGACCGCGTCGGCCCAGGTCAGCCCCCGGCACTAGGGCCCTCCACAGGTTCCACTGCGCTGCAACGACTCAGGCGCTTCGCCACCACCTGGCCGGCCTCACCGAGTCCGGAAAATTCTTCCGCCACCTGCTCCAGATGTGCTTGCGACGCTCCCGCCATGCGATCCGCCAGACCCTCCGCGGGGCGGTCGCCCCACAGCAGGAGGGCCAGGCGGGCGAAGCCGTACACCCCGTGCCGGGCGATGAGTTCGACCGCGTCACCCAGCGCCACCTCGGTCTCCCCCACCTCGGCGGCGGCGAGCATCCGGGCCTGCAGCACGGGGGCCACGCTCAGGGCCTCCCCCAGGGCAGTATGCGGAGGCGTGACCTGGGCGAGGCACCGCACAACCGCGTCGGGTCGGCCGGCCTTCGCGAACGCCTGCGCCGTGAGCCATGCCAGCAGGGAGGGGTCCGCCCCCTCGGCGCGCAGGTCCCGGAGCAGCGCGGTGGCCTCCGCGATCCGTTCCTGTTCTATGTAGCGGTCGGCGAGCAGCTCCCCCGCGTAGAGGGCGAACGAGCCGGTGGATCCCAGGCTGCGCGCCTCCCGCAGGTCGACCTCGGCGCCCTCGTCGTCTCCGTTCAGTGCGCGGGAGCGTCCGCGATTGACGAGGGCCTCGCACAGCAGGTCGAGATCCGATCCTGCCCGCCGCGCCTCGACCTCGAGTTCCGCGATGCGCAGGTTACGTTCGGCGCGCACCTCGGCCTTCTCCGTCGCTCCGTAGCTCAGGTGCTCGATGCGGACGGCCTCGCAGGGGAGCCGGCCGACCTGCAGCTTGCCCCCGCCGATCCGGTGCACGCTCTCGTGGATGCGGTTGCGGAACCCCGCCACCGCCGGACGGAAGAGCCGCATGCTCGGCGCGGTGTTCACGACGGAGCCGTTTCGAACGTCGTCCACCTCGATGACGAGGGCGTCCATTCCCTCGGCGTCGGCCAGCTCGACGGCCCGACGAAGGAGGGCCCCATCGGTGACGAGAAGCTCGTCGGCGTCGATCCACAGGATCCAGGCAGTATCAGCCATCGCGATGGAGGCGTTGCGGGCGCGCGCGAAGTCGTCGTCCCAGTACCCCTGTTGCACCGTGGCGCCGGCCGCGGCGGCGATCTCCCGCGTCGTGTCGACCGAGCCGGTGTCGTAGACGCACGGAGCGGCCAACACCGGACCCGCGGCACGCAGGGACTCCAGCGCGCCCGGCAGGTAGTGCTCCTCGTCCCGGACGATCATCACGGGGGTGACGAGCGGCTCCACGGCGGTTCCCGTCAGGCCGCGAAACGGTCGAGGCGGTCCTTGAGCGCCACGCCGTCGCCCCGGTTGACCGTGTCGTCCGAGACCGCCCGGTCGAGCCGGCGCGTCAAGTCGTGCATCCGCACGATGAGGCCGGCCACCTGGATGAGAAGCTCCTCCGGGTCGCCGGTGGGCACCACCGCGGAATCGTACGGCTGGGCGGCGGCCTCCTCGAAGGACACGACCTCCAGGCCGGCGAGCGCGTCGGGCGCGCCGTCCTCCGCCTGCCCGAGACCCTCGAGCAGTACCTGCACGCACTGGGCGTCGGCCTCGCTCGGCTCGTGGGGCACGGCGAACGCAAGCTGCACCGGCATGGGCGCGGCGATGATCGAGCGGAACGCGCGCAGCACCGCGAGGGGCGCCGCCGCCTTGGACCAGTCGGTCGCGACGATCAGCCGCGCGGGGGCGCCGGGTGCGCCCGCGGGGGCGGTCACCTCGTCGAGCTGGTCGAGCAGGGCGTCGAGGTCGGAGAAGTTCTGGTCGCTCACGTGGGTCTTCTCTCTGGGCAGGGATGGGTCCGGGACCGGGTGGCCCGCATCCCTCATCGGCGTACTTCCGGTGCGGCTGAGGGGCGCTCGTGCCGGCGGATGTGTTCGCGCAGGCTCAGAACGGCCTGCGGACGAACGATGGGCAGGTGATCGACCCCCAGCTGCGCCACCGAAGGGACTCCCCCATGAGCGACCGATCGCCGCGACTATCCCTGGCGATGATCGTCCGTGACGAGGAGCGGTGCGTCGCCCGCGCGCTCGACAGTGCGCGGCCGCTGGTGGATGAGATGGTCGTGCTCGACACCGGGTCGGTCGACGCGACGCCCCGCCTGGCCCGGGAGCACGGCGCCCGCGTCGAGTCCTTTGAATGGCCCGAAGACTTCTCCGTCGCCCGCAACGCGACCATCGAGCGTTGCACCGGCGACCTCGTGCTCATCCTCGACGCCGATGAGTGGATCGAGGCGGACGACGCCGACACCCTGCGTCGTTGGACGGCTGCCGCGACTCCGGGGACGGCCGGCCTCGTCACCGTCGCCAGCGAGACGGAGTCGGAGGGCAGGCAGGTCACCTCCCACACCGAATCGGTGCGGCTGCTCCCGCGGTCGTGCCGTTACGTGGGCCGAGTGCACGAGCAGCCGCAGGGCTACGCACAGACCGAGCCCGTGCCCGGGGTGGTGCTGCGCCACGACGGCTACCTGCCCGAGCAGTCCCGCCGCAAGCAGGGCCGCAACGAGCGCCTGCTGCTGCGGTCGCTCAACGACGATCCCGGCAATCCGTACCTGCTCTTCCAGGTGGGCAGGGAGCGTCAGATCGCGGGCGACTTCGCGGGCGCCTGCGCGGCTTACGAGCAGGCCCTGCCTGGCATCACCGACAGCACCCCGTGGCGGGACGAGCTGCGGGCCCGCCTGCTCTTCTCGCTGGAACGTGAAGGCCGGCACGCCGACGCGCTGCGGTCGGCGCAGGAGATCCTTCGCAGCCCGGACGTCTCCGCCGAGGTGCTGCTGGCCGCCGGAAACCTGTTCGTCGACCTGGCGGGCGTGCACCCGCAGAAGCACGCGGCGTTCCTCCAGATGGCACGCCGGGCGTGGCTGACCTGCCTGGAGGTGGGCGACCCCACCGACGGGCGCGACCACACTCCCGGCTGCGGTGGCCACCTCGCGGCCACCAACCTCGCCGCACTCAGCACGGGGTTGGGCGACGAGGAGGGCGCGCGATTCTGGACGAAGCGCGCCGACGAATTGCGCCGTTGACGACGGTCGAGCTCGACGCCGCGCCGCCTCACAGCAGGGCGGCGACCTGCTCCCCGTAATCACCCTCGGCTCGCAGGCGGGCACGCACGACGGCCGCCTCGACATCGGGACCATGCGCCGAGCGCAGCAGTTCGGCGACCACGACGGCCTCCTGGCCCGCGACCCGCGCCAGCAGATCCGGCACCCACGCGACCTCGCCCCAGCGCGCGATGAGCAGCAGCGAACACACGAGCGCCTCGTCGGGGCGCCCCAGTGCGTCGAGCGCTTCCATCCGCAGGTCGAGCACCCGCCGGGGGTCGACCTCATGCTCGGGGTCGCCCTCGTCCGGCAGCGGTTCCAGCGCCCGCAGGACCGCCGGCCAGTCACTCCGCGCAGCGGCGATCCTCGCCACCAGGAATCGTCCGTGCACGGCGGATCCGCCGCCGCGCAGGTGTGCCCCCACCAGGGACGTGGCCGCATCCGCGTCGCCGCTCGCGAGCAGTTCGGGGACGAGCACCGCCAGCGCGCGGTCGCGCCCGACGGCCCCGGGAGGGAACTCCTGGAACGACTGCTGCAGGAGCTGCATCGATTCGGCGTCCTGGGGCGTGGTGCGCAGGACGGACCGGGCCAGGTGGTACTTCGCCTCGGCGATCCGCTCCGCGTCTCCACCGGCGAGCGCCTCGGTCAGTTCCTCGCGGGCCACGCGCGCGTTGCGCTCGGCCTTCTGCGCACGGATCTGCGGCGTCGCGTACCCGCTGTGCAGAAACGTCAGCTCACGCTCGGCCAGGTCTGCCGTCCTGGTCGGCGACCCGTCTCGGCGCGCGGCCACCTCGTGGATCCGCCCCTGGTAGGTCACGCGCTCGCGCCGAAGAACGGCGCCGTACGAGGACGTGCCGATCGGTTGGTCGTGTTCGTCCACGTGCGTCAGCGAAGCGTTGTAGACGTCGACGTCGTCCCGGCTGCGCAGGATGCGTCCCACCGCCCGCGGGTCGGCGATCACGCGTTCGTCCGCGTCGATGATGAGCACCCACTCGGCGTCCGACATGGCGAGGGACTCGTTACGCGCCCGGGAGAAGTCGCCCTCCCAATACCCCTCGACCACGCGGCATCCGGCGTCTCGCGCGATGCGCACGGTGTCGTCCGTCGACCCCGTGTCGTACACGTGGATCGCGTGGACGAACTCGCCCAGAGCGCGGAGCGAGTCCAGACAGGCGGGGAGGGCCGCCTCCTCGTTCTTGACGATCAGGCAGGCGTCGAGCAACCCCTCGGCCGCAGCCGGCCGCGTTCGGTCCTCCGCAGTCATGGTGTTCCTCTCCTCGCCGGGTCCAAGGCCCTATCGGCGTCGTCCAGGTGTTCCCGAGGCCGGCACATGCGCGACCTGGGCGCCCTTCCCGAGGCCAACTCCCCTGTCTGCCACGTCCTTCGCTTGGGGGCGCGCTCATTCCCCGTGCCTCGGGGCCGATAGGTCACCGTGCCTGCAGCCCGCCTCTTCCTCGACATCGCGCCCGGAGACCCCGCCTCGGAGCTACTTCTCGCGACCGCCCTGCGGGTGACCAAACCCGCTGACACGCTCTTCCTGGGCACGCGGACACAGGAGCTGACCGAGCCTGTCGTGGACGCGGTCGTGCAGGCGTGTGCGCGCCTGGCCGCAGGACGGCCTCTCCCGACGCTCAACCTGCTCGACGCACACGAGGTGACGCAGGCCGCGGACGAGCCATGGATCCGCCCCGGCACGAGCCCCGCCGCAGCCGCGGATGCCGTGCTGGCCGTGCTGAGAGCCGCCGCCCGGGGGGCCGCCGGGGCGGGGCAGGAGCTCCTGCGCGCCCGAAACGCCGCCATCTCCACCCGTGACGCGGCCCGCAGACCGGGACAGCGGCCGCTCATCGTCATCGTGGCCCAGGTGCAGGCCACCTGGGGTGCCGTCGCGGAGGTCGTCGCGAACCTGGCCGAGCGCGCCGACGCGGACGTCGAGATCGTCGCAGTACCGAGCGAGCACGAGAATCGCGCCACCGACACCGCCGGTTTTATCGGGCAGCTCGGTTACCCACCACGTGACCTGGACTGGTTGAGCCGACAGCTGAACGACGTCGGCGGCCCCTTGTCCGCGGTGTTCTTCTACGACCCGTGGGACGGCTTGCGCCCTGAACCCGCCCAGGCGGTGACGGTGGCCCAGGCCGGTGTACGCATCGCGTACATCCCCTACGGCACCAACGTCGGTGGTGGCTCCGATGGGGAGTCCTACGCCTACGACCTCCCGATGCACCGTCTGGCCAGTCGTATCTACGCCCGCTCGGAGACGCAGCGGCAGATGTTCGCCGAGTTCTGTTCCAGCGGCGCCGACCACGTCCGCGTGCTTGGGGTACCGAAATTCGACCGGAGCATGCTGCGCGCCTCCACGGAGCCTGCGGGAACCCCGACCGTGCTGTGGAATCCCCATTTCAGCGTGGAGCCCGACGGCTGGTCGACCTTCCTCACCTACGCGGAGAGGTTCCTCACCTACGCCGCTGAACACGAGGACCTGACGCTCATCTTGCGCCCGCACTTCCGGATTCTCCGCGACGCATCTGTCGTCGGCGGTGACTACGAAAGGTTCGTTCACTCCGTGCTGGACACGGCCCGGGCGCTTCCGAACATGCAGGTCGATGAGGAGCCCGACTACATGCAGTCGTTCGCGGCCTCGCACGCCATGGTGAGCGATCTGAGCAGCCTCATCCCCGAATACCTCGCGACCGGCAAACCCGTCCTGTACCTCCACCGTTCGGAGAGCCACGGAGTCAACCGCGACGCGCAGTACCTGTTCGAGGGGCCGCTCGCCCTCGACTGGCCCGCGGTGGAGGACTTCCTCGAACGCGTGCGCACCGGCCAAGACCATGACGGCCCGCGGCGGCGGCTCGTCCTCGAACGCCACTTCGCCCACCTCGACGGGAAATCCGCCCAACGCATCGCGTCGGACATCGTCGACATGATCAAGGAGACCCCATGACCGGGAAGCGAATTAGCGGCGAAGCCGTGGAGCTCGACCCCAGCCACGTCCGCTCCTTCTTCACCAACCGGGAGACACGTCTGGCGACAGACCACCCCCTTACCGCGGTGCTTTACCAGGATCATGACCCGACACTCGCCGAGGCTCGCGACCGGGCCGAGAAGGACCGCCTGCTCTGCATGATCGACGCGGGCCCGCACGATCGCGTGCTTGACGTCGCTTGCGGTGTGGGCCGGTGGGCCACTCCCCTCATCGATCGCGGCGCGGCCTACCGGGGCATCGATTTCGCGGAAGGACTGCTCGCCGCCGCCCGAGAGTCCGAGCCCCGTGGAGTCTTCGACGTTGCGGACGTCTCCAACCTGACCGAGGCCGATGTCCGTGAGAGAGGTGCCCCCACGAAGGTGCTGGTCTGTGGCGCCCTCATCTACCTGAACGACGACGTCGTGCGGAACCTCGCGAGCGCGCTCGCCTCCGGCGCGGCGGCGGCGTGCCGTGTGGTGCTGCGCGAGCCCACCGCACTGGTCGAGCGGTTGACACTCGACGGCATCTACTCGGCCGAGATGCAGACCGAGTACTCGGCCATCTATCGCACGGCTGATGAACTCCTCGACCTCTTCGGGGACGCTTTCGTGTCCCGGGGGTTCCGCCTGGCGGCGCAGGACGACCTCTACGAGGCGGCACTCAACAACCGTGCCGAGACCCGCCAACGCTTCTACGTGTGGGAGCGGACCGAGTGACCACCGCGTTCGCGTTCGACCTCGACGGAACGATCACCCGGGAGGAGATCCTGCCCATCATCGCGGCGGAGCTCGACCTGGAGCGGGAGATGCTCACCCTCACCGAGCTCACGTTGAGCGGTGCGATCGATTTCGAGGACTCCTTCCGGTTGCGGTGTGCCATCCTTCGCGCGGTCCCGATCTCGGAGGTGCGACGGATCGTGCAGCGGGTGCAGCTGGCGGAGCACCTCGTGGAGTTCATCCAGGCCCGCCCCGACGACTGCTATGTCGTCACGGGCAACCTCGACGTCTGGGTGGCGCCCATCCTCGATCGGCTCGGTTGCCGGAGTTTCACCTCCGTCGCGAAGGCGCAGGGGGACACACTCCTCAACGTGGCATCGGTGCTCAACAAGTCCGAGCCTGTTCGTACCCTCCTCCCCCGCTATGAGCGCGTCGTGAGCGTGGGTGACAGCGTGAACGACATCCCGATGTTCGAGGAGGCGCACGTGCGTGTGGCCTTCGGGGGCGTGCACCGACCCGCCCCGTCCCTGTACGAGACGAGCGACTACGCCGTCTACACCGAGGAGGCACTGTGCCGTCTGTTGACCACGCTGTGATCGCCGCTGCCGGCTTCGGCTCCCGGCTCGGTCGGGGGCACCCCAAGTGTCTCGTGGAGTTTCGTAGCCGCACGCTCCTCGACCGTCAGCTGGAACTTCTCGCCGACGTGCCGGACGTCCGAATCGTCGTCGGCTTCCAAGAAGAACTCGTCGTGGAGCACGCCCTCGCGCTGCGGGCGGACGTGACGATAGTGCGCAACCCGGCCTACGCCAGCACGACGACGCTCATCAGCTACGAGATGGGTGCGCGGCACCTAGCCTCGCCGTGCCTGTTCATGGACGCCGACATCGTCTTCGAGCGGGAGTCGTTCCGGCGCTTCGTGGCCCGTGCCGCGGAGGCGGAAGGCCCCCTCGTCGGTTACACGGACGCCAAGACGGCCGACGCGGTCTACGTGAGCGTGGTCGGCAACGCCGTTACCGGCTTCTCCCGCGCGGACGTGACCCCTTATGAATGGGCCAATCTCGCCTACCTGCCGGCCCACTACTGCGAGGGCGGGAACGGCAGTGTGTACGCCCACCTCTCCAAGGATCTCCCCTTGATGGGGGCACACATCGTCAGCCACGAGATCGACCGGATCGAAGACCTCGATTACGCCCTGACACACCACCCCCTCGAAGGAGTTGAACGGCAAGGCGAGGCGGCTCAACGGATTGTGGAGTCGGCCGTGGTTCGTCTCGCGCGCAGTTGAGATCGCGGCATCGCCCTGTAGCCGAACAAACCGGTTACTTCAGCAGCGACAGGATGCTCTCGGGCACCTTGTTCGCCTGGGCGAGCATCGACAGCGAGGCCTGGCACAGCACCTGGTGTCGTTGCAGCGAAGTGACCTCCTTGGCGATGTCGGCGTCGCGGATGCGGCTCTCGGAGAGGGCGAGGTTCTCGGCCGCGAGTCCGTTGGAGCGGGCGGCGTGTTGGAGTGCGTTCTGGGTGGCGCCCATCTCGGCGCGGCCGCGGCTGACACGTTCGATGGCGCGGTCGATGCGGGCGATGGCGTCGGCTGCGCCGGAGGACCGGGTCACGACGTCGCTGCCTCCGGGGCTCGGTGGCACGACCCTGGGCACGTAGTCGGCTGACCCGAAGCCCTCTCCGTCGGGCGCGATCCCGCCGGGGCGGGGCGGCCAGGTGACGACCTCCGAGCCCGCCTCCGTCGTCACGTCGATGGGCCCGCCGAGGAGCTCCACGGCGTGATACCCGCTGTATCCTCCCTCCTGCACCTCGTCCCGGCCGCCCCGGGTCTTGGTGAGCAGGCCGCCCGTGTTCGGGACGCGGACCTCCCCCGCGCCCTTCTCCTTCGCGGTGATGATGAGGTTCGCGGCGGGCCGGCGCGTGCCGTCGGCCTCGACGATGGGGCCGGTCGTCGCCTCGAAGGCCGCGCTGAACGTCGGATCGGCCGACAGCCGGGCCGCCAGCTCCGACGCGTCTGTGGGCATCGGGTCCAGCGGCACGCTCACCCGGATCTTCTCGCCCGTCGTCGTAAGGGCCTGTTCCACGACGAACGGGTTCGGCAACTTCGCCCGCTCGTCCGCCTTGTCCAGGTTCCACAGCGCGAACGCCGGGGCCTGCGCCGGCGTCGCCCCCACGAGCGGACTCCCGATCGTGATCGTCTTCGTGTCGCCCGCGTTTGCGCCGACCTGCAGGTCCTTCTTCACGAACGTGCCGTCGAGCAGTGGCATCCCGTTGTACTGGGTGGAGTCGGCGATGGTGTCGATCTGCGCCATGAGCTGGTTCATCTCGGCCTGGATCTGCTGCCGGTTCTCGGCACTGTTCGTGCCGTTCGCTGCCTGGACGGCGAGCGTGCGCATGCGCTGGAGCACGGCGTGCGTCTCGTGGAGGTCGCCCTCGGCCGTCTGCAGCAGGTCGATGCCGGCCCCGATGTTCTCGACGGCCTGCCCGAGGCCGTTCGCCTGGGCACGCATCCCCTCCGAGATCGCGAGCCGGGCCGCGTCGTCGGCGGCGCGGTTGATGCGCAGCCCGGACGACAGCCGCTCCATCGCGCTGCCCACGCCGCCCTGATTCGCCGAGGTGTGGCGGTAGGCGTTCATGGCTGCGACGTTCTGGTTGATCCGCATGCGGGCTCACGTCCTCTCGGGTCGGTGTCCGGGCGATGCCCACGTCGACACCCACCCCATCGGCCGCCCGGCCCGAACCCCCCAGTCGATCCCACCGGCCACCGACGCTCCGCCTCGGCCCCGCATCGGCTCTCCCGGTCGTAGGCTGCAGACGAATTCACTACTGCAGCAAGGGAGCTGTCGTGTCTCGTCGAACCCTCACCATGGCCGCCGCGGTGGCACTCACGTGCTCGCTCGTGGGTGCCCCCGTCGCGTCGGCGGCATCCGCCCCGACCGCGGCGCCGAAGCCCGCCACCGCACCGAAGCCCACCGCGACGCCCGCCCCGACCCCGGCCGCGCCGCGCGGCACGACACAGGACGGCGTCGATCCCACCCCTCGTGAGTCGCTGCGCAACGGGCCGACGCGGGAACGGTTCTACTTCGTCATGGCGGACCGGTTCGCCAACGGCGACACCCGCAACGACAGGGGCGGCCTCCGCGGCGACCGCCTGAAGACGGGGTTCGACCCGTCGCACAAGGGGTTCTTCCACGGCGGTGACCTGGCGGGTCTGCGCGGCAAGCTGGACTACATCAAAGGCATGGGCACGACGGCCATCTGGCTGACGCCGTCGTTCAAGAACAAGCCCGTCCAGGGCCCGGCCGAGCAGGAGAGCGCGGGCTACCACGGCTACTGGGTCACGGACTTCACGCAGATCGACCCGCACTTCGGCACGAACGCCGAGATGAAGGCCCTCATCGCCGACGCGCACGCCAAGGGGATGAAGGTCTATTTCGACATCATCACCAACCACACGGCCGACGTCATCACGTACGAGGAGAACCGGTACGACTACGCGCCCAAGGCGAAGGCCCCCTACCGGGATGCCTCGGGCCGCGTGTTCGACGACCGCGACTACGCCGGCACGTCGCTGTTCCCCAAGCTGGACCGCACGACGTCGTTCCCGCTCACACCGACGTTCGCGACCGAGGCGGACAAGACCGTCAAGGTCCCGGCCTGGCTCAACGACCCGACGATGTACCACAACCGCGGCAACACGACGTTCGAGGGCGAGAACTCCCTGTACGGCGACTTCTTCGGCCTGGACGACCTGTTCACCGAGCGCCCCGAGGTCGTCGAGGGCATGGGCGACATCTACTCGGCGTGGATCGACCTGGGCATCGACGGGTTCCGCATCGACACCACCCGCCACGTGAACATGGAGTTCTGGCAGCAGTTCTCCCCGCGGATGCTCCAGCACGCCGCGGGCAAGGGCAAGAAGGACTTCTTCATGTTCGGCGAGGTCGCCGACCCGGACCCGGCCGAGATGAGCCGGTACACGACGCGCGGCACCCTGCCCGCCACGCTGGACTTCGGGTTCCAGAAGGCCGCGCAGGAGTACGTCGCGGGCGGGCCCGCGGCGGGGTTGGCCGCGTTCTACCGCAACGACGACCTGTACACCGACGCGAACTCGAACGCGTACTCCCTGCCGACGTTCACGGGCAATCACGACATGGGCCGACTGCCCTACCTGCTCAACCCGGGGGAGAAGAAGCACGACCGCGCCGACCTGCTCCGCCGCGTGCGCCTCGCGAACGAGCTCATGTTCCTCACCCGCGGTCAACCGGTCGTGTACTACGGCGACGAGCAGGGATTCATCGGCACCGGCAACGACCAGGCCGCCCGCCAGGACATGTTCACGACCAAGACGGACCTCTACGCCAAGGAGCCCAACCTCACCGGCCCCGCGGGCGCCCGCGACCGGTTCGACCCGTCCGCGCCGCTGTACCGGCAGATCGCCGATCTGTCGGCCCTGCGCGAGGAGCACCCCGCGCTGGCCGACGGCGCCCAGATCACGCGCCTGGCCCCCACGAAGCCGGGCGTGTTCGCCGTCTCGCGCGTGGGCGCCGACCGCCGCGAGTACGTCGTCGCCGTCAACAACAGCGCGGTCGCGCAGAAGGCGACGATCCAGACGTACGACGCCCGCAAGCGGTTCGCGCCCGTGCACGGCACGTCGACGGCGGTCCGCTCGAACAAGACCGGCGCCATCACGGTCACCGTGCCGCCCATGTCGGCGACCGTGCACCGCGCCGCCTCCCCCATCGGCACGCGCCGCACCGCGCCGGCCGTCCGCATGGCATCGACGTGGCCGGTGAGCAAGGACGGCCGCATGCGCGTCGCCGCGAACGTCTCGCCCAACCGGTTCGTGCAGGCCACGTTCTACGCCCGTCGCGCCGGCCAGTCCACGTGGACGCTGCTCGGCACCGACGACAACGGCCCCTACCAGGTGTTCCACGACACGACGCACCTGCGGCCGGGCACCCGCATGGAGTACCGCGTGGTGGTCAAGGACGAGTCGGGCCGCACCCGCACCGCGAGCGCCGTCACGACGATCCGCTGACCTGCGCACCGCGGCATCACATCGCCGCGCCACACCCCCGCGCCGCCGCGCCAAGCCGCGGCGCCCCGGCACGAGCCCGACGGGCCGGCATCTCCCCCGCAGGAGGCGCCGGCCCGTCGGCGTATCCGGCGCCGTGCCGCGTCACTCCCCCGCGTCGGCGGCCTGACGGACGAGCTCGAGCACCATCGCGTGGCTCTTCTCGAACGAGGAGAGCGGGAGGAACTCGGCGGGGCCGTGGAAGTTGTGGGCACCGGTGAAGAAGTTGGGCGTGAGGATGCCCTGCTGCGAGAGCCACGACCCGTCCGTGCCGCCCCGCATGGCGAGCGGTCGGGGTTCGACGCCGAGCGTCGCCATCGCCTTGTGCAGGTGGTCGACGGCGACGCGGTTCTCGTCGGTGAGGGCGTCGGCGATGTTGCCGTACACGTCGACGATCTCGACCTCGATCACCGCGCGCGGGTGCTGCCGCCGGGTCTCCTCGACGGCCGCGAGCAGGGCGCGCTTCTTCGCGGCGAACCCGTTCCGGTCGTGGTCGCGGATCGACAGGTCGATCTCGGCGGTGCTCTGGTTGCCGTGCAGGTCGGTCACCCACACGAATCCCTCACGCCCCTCGGTGCGTTCGGGTGTCTGCTCGCGGTCCAGGCGGGCGACGACGTCGAGGGCGACGAGCACCGGGTTGACGAGGATGCCCTTCGCCGACATCGGGTGCGCGCTCACGCCCGTGATCCGCACCGTGGCGGAGGCCGCGTTGAACGTCTCGGCGACGAGCTCCCCCACCTCGCAGCAGTCGATCGTGTACGCGTACCGCACCGGGAACCGCGCGAGGTCGAGCGTGCGCACCCCACGCAGCCCGATCTCCTCGTCCGGCACGAACGCCACGTACACGTCGCCGTGGACGAGGGGGTCGTCGGCGAGCAGCCGCACGACGGCCTCCATGACGGCGGCGATCGCGGCCTTGTCGTCGGCGCCGAGGACGCTGGTGCCGTCACCGACGAGGAGGTCGTCGCCGACGTAGGCGTCGAGTTCGGGGTGTTCGTCGCGGCGGATCCACGCGTCGCGCTCGGGGTGGAGGCGGACGTCGCCGCCGTCGTGCGTGACGACGTGGGCGTGGACCTCCGGCGAGAGGTCGACGTCGACGGTGTCGAGGTGCGCGCAGAACCCGATCGCCGGCACCGGGGCGTGCCCCTCCGGCAGCCGGGCGGGGACGCGGGCCGTGACACACGCCGTCTGCGACAGGTGGACGTCGGAGGCGCCCATCGTGGCGAGTTCGTCGCGCAGCAGCTCCGCGAGCCGCCACTGCCCCGGCGACGTCGGCACCGCCGTCACCGACGCGTCGCTCTGACTCGAGATCGCCGAGTACCGCAGGAACCGCTCGACCAGACGCTGCCGCGTGTCCACGCTCATGCCCCCATCCTCACCGCCACCGCCACGCCACACACGCCGTGGGGCGACCTGGCATCGACGTCCGCCCGATGCCCCGCATACAACCGGAGGCATACCGCGCCCGGCCGCGCCGACGGACCTCTCACCCGCCTGCACCCGAGGCCGATGGGGGAACGACGCGACGAACGGACTCGTCGCCACATGCTTCACGGAAGAAGGCACCATGACCACCGTCGCGCACAGGCCCACGCCCGTCCGAGTCCCCGTCCCGCAGGACCATCACAACGGCCTCGGTATCGCCGGGCTCGTCCTCGGCATCATCGGCGCACTCGTCTGCGCCATACCCCTCATCGGACTCCTCGGCGTGCCGCTCGCGCTCGTCGCACTCGTGCTCTCGCTGCTCGGCGTCATGCGCGCCCACTCGGGGGCGGCGTCGAACTTCGGCATCGCCGCCGCCGGCCTCGTCCTCTCAGTCGCCGCCCTCGGCTTCGCCTCGTTCTGGTTCTCCGCCGCGATGCTGTCCGGCATCGACCCCACGGGCGCCTCCACCGAGGACGTCATGCCCCTCGCCTTCGGCACGTTCACCGAGTCCGAGACGGGCTCCTCCGCGATCCGCACGGTCCCCAAGGGCGAGGACCTCGTCGTCGGCGGCATGCTGAGCAGCGGAAAGGCGTCGTTCGTCGTCGACGACTTCGCCCCCACCGTCAAGGGCACGGACTCCTGGATGGTGCCCAGCCCCGGCAACAAGTACGTCGCCGCGCACGTCTCCGTCGAGAACCTCGGCAAGGGCACGTACGAGAACATCAGCTGGATCGGCGCCAAGGTGTACAGCAGCGACGGCCAGGGATACCCGAGTTTCCCCCTCGTCGCCTCCAACCGTGGCCCGGCGCTGCCCGACACGATCGACCTCAAGCCCGACAGCAAGGTCGACGGGTGGCTCGTCTTCGAGGTCCCCGCGGACGCCACCGTCTCCTCCGTCGTCCTCGACGACGCCGAGTGGACCCTCTGACCGTTCCCATCCGCGCCGGATCGACCCCGCGCATCGATCTCGGGCGATCCGTCCTCACGTCCGGCGCCCGCGGGGCGACGGGGAGGACGACGCGCCGCTCCCACGGCGCCCCCCACGAAGGAGGAGCCACGGCCACTGCACCCGTCCACACCGCACCTCACGAGAACGGCCTCGGCACGGCCGGGCTCGCCCTCGGCATCGTCGCCGCCGTGGTCCGTCCCGTCCCCGTCCTCGGCCTGATGGGGGCGCCGCTCGCGATCATCGCTCTCGGGTTGCCCATCCCAGGTCTGCTTCGGACGACCGGCGGCCGCGCCACCAACAAGGGGTCGGCGATCGCCGGTCTCGTCCCACCGATCCTCGCGCCGCTCGCATGCCTCCTGTGGCTCGTCGTCGGCGTCGTCGCCTCCGACTCCACCCCGCTCGGCGATGCGGCGCTCGACGGCCCGCTCCCACTCGACATCGACCTCAAGCCCGGCGGCACCATCGACGGCTGGGCCCTCTTCGAGATCCCCGCGAAGAGCAAGGTCTCCTCCGTCGTCTTGGACGACGGAGAATAGACGGTGTGACGGCTCGATCGCCCGCCGCATCGACGAACGGGCCGGCTCCCGTCGACTGACGAGGAGCTCCGCCGCGACGGTCTTCCGACACGACCGGCAGGGCCGGGCGGTGGAAAGGGCGACGACGAGCGACGCCACAGGGGAGACACGACATGCTCGAGGACGTCGAGACCAGGGATCGCTACGCGGACGCCTCGCGGAGCGACCCCAAGGATCGGTTCGCCTCGCTGCAGCGACGTCGCACCGACGCGGGCGTGCTCCGCACGTTCATCGAGGCCGCCGAGGCCGCGCCGGCCTGACGCGGCGCACGGAGGTGCCCGGCGTCACGTCTCATGCCCCAAGCCGCCACGACGGCCGGTAGCGCCGACAATCGCACGACGAGCAGTCGGTTCCGCGACGGTAGTGACGGTGGGCCTCGCGGTCATGACCGCAGCGACAGAGACGGGAGGGCACAGCACGACCTCCGACGGGGCGGATTGGGACACAGGGGATCCGCGAAGCCTACGGCGCTGAACCCCCTCCCTGGGCAACCACTCTCCAATTCCGTTAAGGTCGTGTCGTGGCCTTGGACGACTGTCCCAGGGCCGAGATGTGTCGATGCCCGCGACTGTCGCCGCAGGAGCCACGTCACCGATGGGGGTGCGACGGCCCAGTGGCCCGCCCAGGGATACGCGAAGGGCGCGGATCGGCACAGGCCGATCGTGCCGTCCCTCCACACGTAAGGACCCCTCCATGCGCGACTACGACAATCCGACGATCTCGGTCGTCATCCCGACCCTCAACGAGGCCCGCAACCTCGAACTCGTCCTGCCCGAGCTCCCCGCCGACGCGGAGATCGTCATCGTCGACGGCCATTCCTCCGACGACACCGTCGCCACCGCGCGCCGCCTGCGCCCCGACGCCGTCCTCGTCCGCCAGACCCGTAAGGGCAAGGGCAACGCCCTCGTGTGTGGTTTCGAGGCCGCCACCGGCGACATCATCGTCATGTTCGACGCCGACTACTCCGCCGACCCCGCCGAGATCCCCGCGTTCGTCGACGCCCTCAAGAACGGTGCGGACTTCGCGAAGGGTTCCCGCTGCCGCCCCGGCGGTGGCAGCGAGGACCTCACGATCATCCGTGGGCTCGGCAACCGCGGCCTCAACCTGCTCTCCAACGTCATGCTGCGGTCGCACTACACCGACCTCTGCTACGGCTACAACGCCTTCTGGGCCGACATCCTCCCCGCGCTGCGCCTGCCGCACACGACCGAGGCACGCCCCGGGCGCGACAGCCGCGTGTGGGGCGACGGGTTCGAGATCGAGACCCTCCTCACGTGCCGCGTCGTCGGCGCCGGCCTCGACGTCACCGAGGTGCCGAGCGTCGAGCGTCCCCGCCGCCACGGCCTGAGCAACCTCAACGCCGTCTCCGACGGGCTGCGTGTACTGCGGACGATCGTCACCGAGAAGCTCGGCCGCACCGACTCCCAGCCTGTCTCCGACGGCACTGCCCGCCACGCGGAGACGATGCGTCTCTCCGCCTGAGCGCGCCCCAGGACGCCTGCGCGTCCGCCCCACGTCGGCCTCGCCACGACCTTCCCACCCGGGAGCTCTCGGCGAGGCCGCGCACATATCCGGCGGCCGTAGCCCCGAGACCGCCGACGACCGCCAGCCCCCGCCGCGGGTCGGTGGAGCACAGACCCCGCACGGCCTCGACAGGGAGGACCCGCATCGCGTAGGACGATTCGCTCGACAGCGCCGCAGAGGAACGGGTGAGACGCGACAAGGCCGCCTTGGTGAGCCCCTCCGCGTAGCAGCGGCGTCGGAAGTACGACCACGTCGCCCGATCGGCCGTCACGTGGTGCCGCACCCGCGCCGCCGGGTCGTAGAGGACCACCGAACCCGGACGCAGCGCCGCCGCCCTGATGTAGAGGTCGGTCTCCTCCCCACCGAGCGGGATCGTGCCGACTCGGCCCATGTCGGGGTTGAACCCGCCCGCCTCGAGGGCGACGTCCCGCAGTACGCTCATGTTCGCGCCGATGACGTTGCGCACCGGCGCGCGGCGCGTCGGCAGACCGGTGTAGCTGCAGCCGACGACCCAGTCGAAGGCCCGAGGCCACCAGGTGGGCCGAGCCTCGGGACGCCAGTCGGTCTCGATGAACCCGCCCGCGCCGACGACCTCGTGACCGGGCACCTGCACCGCGTAGGACTCGAGGAGGCGCGCCGACCAGTCGGGTGCCGCGACCGCGTCGTCGTCGAGGAACGCGACGATCTCCGAACGTGCCGCCCGCAACCCTGCGTTGCGGCCGTCGGCGAGGCCCTGGCGGCCGTCGTTCTCCACGATGCGGACACGGCCGTCCCATCGTTCGTGGCAGCGCCGGAGGAGGTCGTCGTTGTGGTCGACGACGACGACGACCTCGTCGAGGGGGCGCTCCTGGTGGAGCAGCGACTCGACGGCCGCGACGATGTCGTCCCACCGCCGCAGGGTGTAGCAGCACACGACGCCCGCGATCGTCCGTGTCGTGCAGGGGGATTCGGCCATGCGGCGTCTCCTTCGGAGGATCGGGACGGGCCACCCGGTCGCGGTGGCACCTCGGGGCGGCCGTGCGCCTCGGGCCCGCGGGCACCCCGCCGCACCCTAGCAACGCCGACCCGTGCCGCCCTCCGGCCACCCTGACGCGGCGTCACGGTCACGCGGAGGGCCCCCTAGGCTTGGCCCCGCCGCGTCCGGGGGACGGACCGGCGCACGCACCGCGAGCACGACGTCGGGCGGCCGATCGAGGGGAGACATGGTGGAGGAACAGGGACGGGCGGGGACGCCCAGAGGTCGGATCGTCGCCGCCGTCGTGGCGCTCCTCGCCGTCGTCGCCCTCCTCGTCACGGTGACGACGCTGCGGGACGGGCAGGGCGGGACCGGGGACGGAGCCACCGCAGGCGCACCCGCCTCACCCCCCGTCGGCTCCTACCGCACCCTCGTCCTCGACGAGGACTTCGACGGCCCCCTCGACCGCAGCCGGTGGGCCGACCAGCGGGGCAATCCCCCGCACACCTACGGTTCGCCGTTCAACCCGACGAAGGAGAACACGTACTTCGACCCCGACCAGGTCGACGTACGCGACGGCAACCTCGTGCTGCGGGCCGAGCCCCGCCGCGTCACCGATCCGCTCGGCGGCGCCACCTACGACTTCGTCTCCGGCGTCGTCCACTCCGGCCCCACCGGCGGGTTCCGTTACGGGTACACCGAGGCCCGCATCCTCATCCCGGCGGAGGCCGGGTACTGGCCCGCGTTCTGGATGCTGCCCAGCCCCGTGGACGGCCAGTGGCCGCCGGAGATCGACATCGCGGAGTTCTCCTCCGTCGTCGCGACGACGACGCGGCCCTCGTTCAACGTCCACTGGCGAGACGAGAAGGGCGACCACCGGCAAGCCGGGCCCGCCCCCTACGGCCGGCCCGACGCCGACCACCGAGGCGGGTGGCACACCTACGGACTCCTGTGGGAGCCGGGCCGCGCGCAGGTGTTCGTCGACGGCACCCCCGGACCGGTGTTCGAGGGGGACCACATCCCCGCCCAGCCTATGTACATCGTCCTCGGCATGGGCGTCGTGCGCGGCCAGCAGCCGCCGGCGGCGGACATGCTCGTCGACTACGTGCGGGTGTGGTCCGACGAGGCCGGCGACCAGGCGCACTGACCCGGCGGGTCACCCGCGGGCGAGTCGCCTCCACGAGTCCGCCCCCGCGGGGTTGGCGAAGACGCGGGTGCCGTGGTCGTTGACGACGGTGGTCCACCCCTCCGACTCGAGCAGCCGCTCCACCTCGTCGAGGCCACCCTCGGGCAGCGCCCCGTACTGCGCCGCGTACACGCGCATCGCCTCCGAGACGACGACGTAGGCCGGCTGGGGCGAGCGACGCGTCGCGTCGGTGAGTCTCGCGACGGGCCGACCGTCGATGCCGCTGCCCGTGGAGAGCTCGTTCTGCATCGACCAGACGTGGAGACCGAACGCGTCCGCGCGTTTCTGGTCGGCGTACCGCCACGTCGTCTCGAGCGGGAACCCCACGGTGGGGGTGATGATCGCGCCGCGCGGACCGGCCGCCTGCTCGAGCCGACCGGCGAGGTCGACGTCCTGCCCGTGCACGAGTCCGGCGTACCACCCACCGAGCGACCCCTGGAGGCCGGCGAGGGCGACGACGAGGGTCAACGCCCCGGCGACGAACGCGGCGGGACGTCGACCGTGGAGCAGCTCCCACAGCCGCGGGGCGAGGAGGAGCGCGACACCGGGCAGGGAGTACAGGTAGATGCGGTAGATCGCCTCACCGCCGTACCCGGTGGCGAGGAGCAGCAGCGGGGAGAACGCGACGACCGCTGGGACGAGCACCGCGCGCCGCCCCCGCCGCAGCGAGGACACGACGACCCAGGCCGCCGCCCCCCACAGGGCCACGGCGAGGACGGACACGACGACGCTCGTCGTCGACTGCCCCGGGCTCACCGGGGAGGAGATGTTGCCTCCGGCGTTGCCGAGGAGGTCGAGCGAGATGCCGGTGCTGTACTCGAGCAGGGCGGGCAGGTCGACGACGAGCATGAGCGCGTGGAGCGCGAGGAACGGCACGAGCGCCACCGGCCGCACGACGCCGAGCAGGACGAACGCGACGATGACGGCGAGCAGCCACATCGGGGTGAGCTGGTGCGCCCACACGATCCCGGCGAAGACGACGGAGGCGACGACGATCGCCTCGCGCGCCACCCGACCGTCGCGGGCGACGAGGAGGGCGGTGAGCACGACTCCGGCGAGGAGGAACGCGAACGACTGCGGGGCGAGGTAGTCCTGCCCCACCCAGTCGCTCACCTCGACGACGAACGCCGCGAGCAGCGCGGGACGGCGCGTGAGTCCGAAAGCCCGTGCGAGGGCGTAGACGACCGCGGCGAGCGCGAGGTGGTGGAGCGGGGTGTACCAGCTCGCGAGGTCGAAGCGCGAGACGCCGGAGACGTCGGACACCCAGGCCCACAGGGCGAGCGCCCCCGGCCAGTTGGAGTAGACGTCGACGTCGCGGGCGAGGGATCCCGTGCGGGAGAACAGGTCCATGACGCCGAGGTGGCGGTAGGTCCACTGGTAGAGGGGCGCCTCGGTGCCGACGAGGGTCACGCCGCGGCGCACGACCACCCACGCGACGAGCGCGAGCCAGGCGAACGGGAGCCGGCAGGACCGCAGCGCCCACAGCACCGCGCACGCCGCGAGGACGGCGGAGACGGCGAGCACGGGCACGTGGGCGAGCAGGCCGTAGGAGGAGTAGGCGGAGCCACGCACGGAGGGCACGGCCCAGGCCCACAGGGCGAGCGCGACGACGACGAGACCGAGCACGGCGGGCTCGGCACCGGTGGGCCGGAGCCACGTCGCCGTCCGACGCCGGGGTGCCGCGTGGCGCGACTCCCCCCGGAGGAGCAGCCCACCGCCGACGGCGCCGACGAGGACGAGGAGCCACCGCGTCGCCCCGGGGACGTAGGTACCGGCGCCGAGCTCGGCCGAGACGAGCAGGGAGACGAGCGAGAGCCCGATCGCGGGCGCGGCGACGACGGCCAACGGCCGAGGGACCGGGCGGAGGGTCGCGAGGAGCACCGACCCCGGCACGAGGCCGACGAGGAGCAGCACGGCGACGACCGCGAGGGGCGCGGGCAGCACCGCACCCACCGCTCCCGCGAGCGCGCCGGCGCAGGCGAGCCGGCCCCAGGTCCGTCGGGGCACGACGTCGGCGACCGGAGCCTGCGCCCCGGGGGGAGCGCCGACGACGGCGCCGTCGGTGACATCGATGAGGGGCATGCGAAGGCGTGGGATGTCGTCCTCCCCCAGGTCGACGTGGCTGTGGGGCACGCCCGATGATGGGTGGGGTGCGCCCCTCTGTCCGGGTCATCGTAGTCGGGCCACCACCCCACCCCGACTCTGACGGGGCGTGAGAGTCTAGTGCCCCGAGTCGCCCCTGCCCACGACGACTCACCCGACCTGCCACCCGCACCACCGCCGAACCGCAGAGGAGGACCGTGACGACTCCCCTCGCCGTCGTCGTCCTGGCCCACGACCGGCCACAACACCTGCACCGACTCGTGGACGCCCTGCACCCCTTCCCGATCTTCCTCCACGTCGACGCCTCCGTCCCCGACGCCCGGCACGCCGAACTCGTCTCCGACCTGCCCGAGCGCGTCCGACTGCTGCCGCGGGTCCGCACCGAATGGGCCGGCGTGGGGCTCGTCGTCGCCGAACTGCTCGGCTACCGCGCCGCGCTCGAGGAGACCGACGCGTCGCACATCGCCGTTCTCTCCGGCTCGGACTACCCCCTGCACGACGCCGACGGACTCACCGCCCGACTCGCCCACGCCGGCGACAGGTCGCTTGTCGCGTTTCACGACCTGCCCTACGACCGGTGGGGACCGATGCGCGGGTACGACCGGTTCGTGTTCGTCAACCGGCCGTGGCGGCGCCACCGCCTCTTCCTCCCCCTCCCCCGGCCGTGGCCGCGGGGCATCCACCCTGCCGGCGGCTCCGCACTCAAGGTCCTCAGCCGCACCCACGCCGAACGGGTCGTCACCGTCGTCGCCGAACGCCCCGACATCCGGCGCTACTTCACCGGCGTCTGGATCCCCGACGAGACGCTCGTCCCCTCCGTCCTCACGAGCCCCGAGTTCTCGCCCTACTGGGACGAGGAGGTCGCCGACGTGCCGCAGCCGTGGTTCATCGACTGGAGCCAGGCCCCCACGCAGAGCCCCGAGTGGCTCATCGACGACCACTTCGACGCCATCGCCCGCGCCGCACGACGCCCCGACGGGCCCCTCTTCGCGCGCAAGTTCGGCGACGGGAGCGACGCTCTGCTCGACCGCATCGACGTCGAGCTCCGAGGCCGCCGGTGACCGCCGACGCAGGCCTGCCCCCGGAGGACGCCACGCCGCCCGCCCCCGGCGGCGACGCCGACGGCACCGGCTCCGGCCGCGGCGGGCAGAGCGACCTCTTCGGGCGCGGGATGCTCTACGTGCTCGTGTGGTCGTCCCAGACGGTTGTCGCGACCGTCGTCTCCCCTATCCTCGCCCGCCTGCTCCTTCCCGCGGAGTTCGGATCGCTCGCCGCCGCGATCGCGTTGTTCCAGCTCCTCAGCCTCTTCGCCGTGTTCGGCCTCGACCAGGCCCTCGAGATGCAACGAGTCGAGGACCGCGACGACGACACGCGGGCACGAGGGCTCCTCGCCGCGGGCATCGTCTACTCCTCGCTCGTCACCGCCGTCGCCGCCCTGACGAGCCAGTGGTGGGCCCCCGCCCTCGGGTTCCCCGACGGCCACGGCATCGTCCTCGTCACTCTCCTGTGGACGGCACCCGGCGCGGCCGTGCTCATGATGCAGTCGCTCCTCCAGGCGGAGGACCGCCTCGGGGCGTTCTCCGTCGTGAGCCTCCTCGCAACCGTCGGCGGCCAGGTGTTCGGCATGGCGCTGCTGCTCCTCGCCGACCGCACCGCCATCGTCTACGCCTGGGGTGGGGTCGTCGGGCAGGTGCTCGCGTTCGCGTGCGGGCTGTGGTGGACCCGACCCCGCTGGGCGGGCATCTGGGACGCCCCGCTCGTGCGCCGTGCCGTCGCGCTCGGCGTCCCCCTCGTCTTCGCGAGCCTCTCGCAGTTCGTCCTCAGCGCCGGCGACCGGTTCATCATCCAGCGGCGACTCGGCGAGTCCGAGACTGCGCGCTACCAGGTGGCGTTCACCGTCGGCAACGTCATGTCACTGCTGCTCATGTTCCTCAACCGGGCTTGGCTGCCCCGCCTCAAGAGCATCGAGGATCCCGAGGAGCGGTGGCAGGTCATCGGCACCTCCCGCGACGGGCTCTACTGGCTCCTCGGCCTCTCGATGCTCGGCATCACGGTCGCGGCCCCGACGCTGCTGCGCATCTTCGCCCCCGCGTCCTACCACCTCGAGCCACTCGTCACCGTCGTCTTCCTCGTCGCACTCGGCGCCCTGCCGACCGCGGCGGGTGGCGCGACCGGCCGGATGCTCGTCACCATGCGCCACTCACGACCTCTCGCGTTGAGCGCACTCGCCGCCGTCATCGTCAAGCTCGTCGTCACGTTCGCGCTCATCGACACGCTCGGTCTCGACGGCGCCGCACTCGGCACGCTCGTCGGTCTCATGGCCCAGGCGCTCGTCCTGCGCGTCGCGGTGACGCGCCACCACCCGTTCCGGCGTTCGTCGTGGACGAGCCTCGTCGTCGTCGGGGCCTGCGTCGCCCTCGCCGCGGGCTCCCTCTGGCTACCGCAAACGTCGGCGTGGAACGTCGCCCGGTTCGCGTTCGCGACGATCTGCACGATCCCGTTCTTCCTCGCGCTGCGAGCCCTCCAACAGGGGCGGGAGCCCCTGCACCGCGCCGCCGCCTGAGCCACCGCCGTACTCAGGCCCCGGTCAGCGTCGGCCGAGACCCCTGCGTGCCGCCTGCCACGCGGTCCCCACCCGGGAGCGGAGGTAGTGGAACGGCCCGGCAAGAGTGGCGCGGTGTTCGACGGCGAGGATGTCCACGCCGCCCGGCATCTCCGGGGCCGACTCGGTGAGGGGTGCCGCGTACGCGGCGAACGGGGCGGTGTCGACGTGGCCCCGACCGAGCACGGCCCGGAGCCCCCGCGCGAGGTCCCGAGGGGACAGCAGGGTCTTCGTGACCCACGCGGAGAATCCGCGCCCGTACCCCACCGCCTGCGAGATCAGGGCCTCCTCCGTGTCGCGGTGACGATGCCACACGACGGCGGAGGGCTCGTAGGCGAGCACCGCCCCGGCGATGACGACGCGGTAGAAGAAGTCGATGTCCTCCCCGCCCTTGCTCGGGGTACCGGCGCCGAGGTGGACGTCGAAACCTCCGAGTCGCTCGACGGCATCCCGTCGGGCGGCGAAGTTCGCACCCGCCCCGTAGGAGCCCACCTGGAAGGGGAACAGCGGCAGATCCGCCGGTGGCTCCGAGAGACGGAACACGCGCGGCTCGAAGACCCGGTTCCACCCGATCCTGCTGTCGAACCACGCCTGCGCCTGGGTGCGGAGCTCCCCGGTGGGGACGAACCCCGTGACGCACACGCAGTTCTCCCCACCCCGAGCGATGCCCAGGGTGAGGCCGCGCAGCCAACCGGGATCGACGGTGACGTCGTCGTCGGTGAACGCGATCCACGGCGTCGAGGACGCGGCGACGCCCGCGTTCCGGGCATGGGACAGGCCTGCGCGGGTCTCCGTGACGAGGCGGACGCGCGTGTCCGCGAGCTCGGCGACGACGCGGGCGGTGGCATCGGTGGCGGGGGCATTGTCGACGACGACGACGTCCATCACCGGGTAGTCCTGGGCGAGGACGCTCGTGAGGGCCACCCGCAACGACTCGGGGCGTTCACGGGTGCAGAGCACGACGGTGAACGGCAGGGTGGGCGGTGAGACGGGCACGTCGTGACCCGCGGACTCCGAAAGGTGACGGAGTTCACGTTCGAGGTCCTCCGCAGCGATCCTCCCCTCCCGCAACGGCACGGCCACCATGCCCCACAGGCGGTCCGGGGTTCGCACGAGCAGGCGGGCCCGGGAGTACCCCGCGGCGTCGGGCACCGACAGGTCCGAGAACCCTTGCGTCACGCCGTCCCCCGCGGGAAGCAGGAGCTCCCCGATCCAGGTGGCACCCGCCCACGTGGGCGGGGTGGCCGTCGCGAACACCGGTCCCTGCAATCGAGCTGCCATGGGTCGAGCCTGTCACGCTCCGGGAGGGTTCACCGACGGGCCCACCCCCGTTCGCCGGGGGGCTCCCCGAGGCCGCCGCGGAGAAGGTGCGTTAACTTGGCCCGCGACAGGAGGGGGATGACGTGGGGACGACCGTATCGGTGTGCGTGCCGGTGTACCAGGGCGAGCGATACGTCCGACAGACGCTGCACTCGGTCCTCGACCAGGAGGGCGTGGACTTCGAGGTCGTCGTCGTCGACAACGCGAGCACCGACCGCACGAAGGAGATCCTTGCCACCGTCGACGACCCCCGGGTCCGGGTGCTTCACAACGAGGTCAACGTCGGCCTCACCGGCAACTTCCGTCGCGCCGTCGAGGCCTCGACGGGCGAGTTCGTCAAGATCTGCTGCGCCGACGACCTGCTCCTGCCCGGCTGCCTCGCCGTGCAGGCGCAGGTGCTGAACGAGAACCCCGACATCGCCGTCGTGGCCGCCCGGCGTCGGTTCGTCGACGACCACGGGATCCTCACGCCCCCCGCAGGGCTCCGCGGACTCCTCGGACGACGTCGCGGCCGCGAGGTCGCCCGCCGCTACGCCTGCACGGGCATCAACCCCGTCGGTGAGCCGGCCGGGGTGATGTTCCGCCGCCGCGACTACGACGCGGTCGGCGGCTGGAACGAGGACCTGCCCTACCCGAGCGATCTCGCGACATGGCTCGCGCTCCTCCACCACGGCGACCTCTACGGCCAGGCCGCCCCCTACGCCGTCTTCCGCATCGGCAGGGCGGCCCACTCCCAGACGCACGAGGAGCAGAACTACCGAGAGAACCGCGAACTCATGCGCCGTGTCCTCGCCGACGACGCCTGGTCGTTGGGGGGCGGCACCCGCACCGTGAGCCAGGTGGCGCTCCCAGTGACATGGGCACTGTGGCGTCTCCGTCGCCGGTGGATGTTCCGCACGCCGCCGGCCGAGACGCCGCCCGGCGCTCAACCCTTCTTCCAGGCCCGCACGTAGTCGACAAGCATCTCCCCCGCCGGGGGCGTGTGCCCCTTGCGCACCCCGGAGCTGAGGACGACGTACATCGGGTCGGTCGTCACCGCCGGATCGGTGAAGCTCGGTCCGGGGCGACCGTCGACGAACACCTGGAGACGCCCGGGCTCGCGGAGCAGGCCGTAGGTGTGCCACTCCCCGGTGTAGCTCCGCCCGGCGTCGCCGAACCACCTCCACCCCATCTGGCGGTGGCCGCCGCCCGCGGCTTTCCAGTGGTAGTTGAAGTGCGGCTTCTCGAGCCCGTCGGGGGTGTCGTCGGGGATGATCTCCGCGATGTCGATCTCGGGCGGCCACGTCGAGTCCACGGGCGTCGGCAGCATCCAGAACGCGGGCCACAGCCCGGACTGCCGCGGCACCTTGATCCGGGCCTCGACGTACCCCGACGTCATCGTGAACCCTCTCCCGCTGTGGGCGACGCCGGCGGTGTACGGGTACGTCGTCGTCGAGCCGTCACCGTTGCGGACGGTCGACCGCGTGGGGTCCCAGGCGAGACGCAACGCGCCACCGCGCACGGAGACGCGTGAGGGGGCGAACGAGTACGCGTCGAGGCTCGCGTTGTAGGGGTGCCCGTACGTGTACGGCGCGAGGCCACGGTGCGGGGTCCACACCGATGTGTCGAGCGCGGAGCCGTCGAACTCGTCGCGCATGTCGACGCGCCACGTGCCCGGCACGCCGAGAGGCGCCGGGGCGACGGTGGGTGAGGGTGAGGGCATCGGCTTCGCAGGCGGGGCGGGGGCGGGTGTGGACGTGGCAACGGGAGCGACGACGATCGCGGAGATCGAGGCCCCGTCCCGGGTCGCGGGGAACCGGAGGTCGAGGCGCCCGTCGCTGACGGCGACCCGGAAGGTGCGGTCGTAGGCGGCGTTCTTACCGACGGCCTTGAGGATGTCGATGTCGGTGGCGACCCGCCGCCCCTCGGCGTCGACGGAGAAGACCCGCTGGCCGGGGTAGGAGAAGTACGCCTCCCGCATCTTCAGCGTCACATCGTAGGTGCCGTTCGTGACGGGCTTCTGCCACCCGGCGGGGACGCACCACTCGGGGTAGTAGAGGGCGTCGTCCGTCGTGCCGCGTACGTCGGCTCCACTCCGGTAGAGGGATCCGTTGTAGCGACCTCCGACGAACCCGGCCCTCGCGGAGTAGACGGTCCCGTTCGCTGTCGTCGTCGCGGCCGGCCCGACCGTCATGCGGTAGACCGCACCCGACCCGGTCGTGGCAGTGCTGCCGGTCGTGGCCGCGGAACCGGTCGTGACGGTGGCCGGTGTATCGCCGACGGCGGCGGCGACAGCGGGGAGGGAGGTGGCGGCGAGCGCGAGCGCGGCGCACATGGCAGGGGTCGAGAGGAGACGCATCGGAGACCTTCGTGGCAGGGGGCGGGACTCCCGCCCATCGACCCCGCTGCGGTGGATGTGCGTGGGGCCGTGTCGTGCCGCAGCGGCGCCCCTCTCGTCGTCGAGTGAGTGACGTTGTCGCGCAACGAGAACGGTGGCCACGGTTCCTGCCGGGCCGTTGTCGACGAGGCCGTGGCGGTGTTCGACATGTGGACCGTGGCCGTCGGCGGGGCCCCGTCGATGCGCGTCCGCCGCCGACGCTCGGTGTGCCCTGCGCATTGCCAGGCGGTCGCCCCGGGTGGCGGCGGCCCGTTCCCCGGGGACGTTCGGAGCTGGGAACGCCGTCCTCGGCGAGGACACCGGCACCGGCGTCACGCGCACCGGCCACGACCGCGGCCGCGGGCGCGGGCGCGGGCGCGGACATCGGGCCGGAGGCCGCAAGTCGTGGCTCGTTGGGGCCTCGGTGGGCGCCGACCCGGGGTTGCATACGAGAGGCAGATGGATCGGGGTGCGAGTTCATCCGCCGCCCACCGGCTCTCACCCCCCACGCTTTCCACGTCGTCGCGGCACCGCCGGCACCCCCTCAGGAGCAGACAAGGACGGCCGTATGGCAACGCAGCGCGGGACGGTGCAGGACACCGACCCCGAGGTGGCCGATGTGGTCGCCACTCACGGATGACTCAAGGAGACGGACCTCATGCTTCACACCTACGGACGCACCCTCGCGACGGTCGTCGCGCTCGGTCTCGCCGGCGCAGGCCTCGCCACCCCGGCCACCGCCGCGACCACCACCCCCAAGCCCAAGACCGTGACGATCAAGCCAACCCAGTACCCGCGCCTCATCGACAACCCGGGTGCGAACAAAGACGTCATCCGGTTCACGAACGTGCCTGGCGCGTCGTGGAGCCTCGACGGGGTGACCGTGCAGTTCGACGCCGGGCGCAGCACCGCAGACCGGAAGGTCACCGTCAAGTCCCAGGCCACCCTCGTCGCCACGACCGGCGACACGACGCCGTACACGCTCGCCCCGGGCACGCCCGGCGCATGGAACTTCCCCGGCCCCACGGCCGACGAGGCCGCTCCCGTCGACGGCACCACCGTGGTCGTCACGTGGAACGACCTGCCCGGCGACAAGCGCGACACCGTCACGCTCACCAAGGTCTCCGGCGTGACGTACACCGTCGACACCGACGGCGACACCGCCACCACGAACGACATTCGGGTCCTCGACGCCGATGCGTTCGGCACCAAGGCGGCACTCACGGTCCCCGCGACGTCCGAGACGACGGTCACCCCGTCCCTCGCCGAGGGGTACAAGGCGGACCCGCTCAAGCTCCTGCCGGGCACCTTCACCAGCACGGTGACCGCCTCCGCCGAGGTCGCCCTCACCAAGGCCACCCTCGACGCCCTCATCAGCGTGGGCGAGAACCCCCTCGACGCGACGAAGGGCTACGGCCCGGGGTCCGCCGTCGAGACCGTCAAGGTCCTCGGCGTTCCCGGCGTGAAGTTCAAGGTCGGTTCCCGCAAGGCCGTCGCGGTCAACGGCGTCGGTTACCTGCCCGTCGACCCCGACGACATCCCGGCGGGCAAGGTCACCGTCACCGTCCAGGCAGGCAAGGGCTACACGGCCCCGGCGGACTACTCCAAGTCGCTGGACTTCACGGACGGCACCACCGCCCCCACCGCCGTCGTCACCGACGCCGACGTCAAGGCCCAGGACAAGGGCGGCATCTCCGCCGACAACCTGACGATCAAGGCCTCCCAGGGCATGACGTGGTGGGTCGGTCAGGCCGACAAGACCGGCAAGATCAAGTTCGCCGCCCAGAAGCCGGGCAAGAACGGCGTCATCACGTACAAGGCCAAGCACGCGAGCAAGCCGACCACTCCCGACGAGAAGGCGACCGTGCACGTCAAGGCCGTCGCCAACCGCGGCTGGCTCGTCGACACGACCAACCTGAAGACCACGGAGTACGAGTTCAAGCGCGACGCGACGGTGATCGCCGCCGACAACCGCGTCGTGTCCGGCACGGACGTCACGTTCCACCCCTACGAGGGCATCAGCGCGTGGAACGTCACGTACACGACGAAGGTCGGCACCAAGACCGCCGCCAAGCGCCTCGCCGTCAAGCCGATCGACATCACGAACACCGGCGCGACGACCATGACGATCCCGTTCGCCGACGCGACGGACCTCAAGGCCGAACCCAAGGTGATGAAGGACTACACGGCCGCCACCCAGTGACGTCTCGGACCGCGGCGACATCCGTCGCGGGCGCCCCGCATGTCGACGGCATGCGGGGCGCCGCGGTTCGGGCACTCGCCCCACGCCCCCCGTGCCGATAGGTCACGACGAACCCCCACGCACACCCCCCTCCTCACGGAAGAGAAGGCCATGCCCCACGGATCGGGAACCACCCTCAGCGCACTCACCGCGGTCGCGCTCGCTGCGACCGGACTCACGGCGGTCGCCCCCGCCACACGCGCCGCCGCGGACACGCACGACGCCGTCGTCTCCGTCACCGACGGGTGCGGGCGCGTCGACTTCCTCGAGGTCGACACGAAGGGTGACTACTGGGTCGAGGTATGGCCGGATGGAAAGGCGCCCAAGCCGGAAGGATCTGACCCCTGGCTGACGGGACAGCCGGAGATCGTCTGGAAGCGCAGCCTCAAGCCGCTGAACGGGACCGATTGGTCGCGCCCAGCGGACACCACGAAGTCCTTCACCCTCGTGCGCGTCCTTGAGTGGGACGACGACCGGGAAGATTTCGTCTATCTCCCCCTCGCCTGGTCCCACGCCCCGGACGGAACGCGGGGTACGGAGATGCTCAGGCTCACGAACGAGGACTGCGTGCAGCCGGAGGAGCCGACGTTCACCGACGAGGTGGGCAGCGACCGGGACACGGTGACGATCCCGAGCGTCACGGGCGTGAAGTACTCCGGCAAGCCGGGGGTGCCGCCGGGCAAGGGCACGATGACGGTGACGGCGACGGCCGACAAGGGGTATCGCCTCGCGACGTCCGACGGCGCGCCGCTGCCGGCCGATCAGACGCGGTGGTCGTACACGTTCGACGGCGCTTCCCCCGTCGATGTGCCCGCCGGCAAGGTGCCGACGTTCCGGTACGGCGACGTCGCCCCCGCGACGAAGACGAAGCCCGCCGTGCGCGGGCCGAACCTCGTCGTCGTGCGGAACGTCCCGGGAGTGACGTGGATGGTCGACGGCAAGGCCGTCAAGACGAGTGACAAGGCGTCCGTCGTCGAGGTGCCGGTCGGCACGAAGACGTCCGTCGAGGTCGAGGCCGTGAGCGCCTCCCCCAAGGACGTCGCCCTCGTCGGGACGACGCGGTGGACGGTCGGCCCGTCGGGTGCGTC
Source organism: Mobilicoccus pelagius NBRC 104925 (assembly GCF_000247995.1). Lineage (GTDB taxonomy): Bacteria > Actinomycetota > Actinomycetes > Actinomycetales > Dermatophilaceae > Mobilicoccus > Mobilicoccus pelagius. The sequence goes on along the minus strand of NZ_BAFE01000043.1, from coordinate 19,375 downwards.
GCGTCCCGTGCCGAAGGTCGTCGTTCCGACGTCCGCCGTCGCGCGTGGCGCGAGCACCGTGACGTGGGCGCCGCCGTCGGACTTCCCCGCGAACTCCCGCTACGACGTGCGCTACCGCGTCGTCACGTTGACGCCGAACCAGGTTCGCGCGAGGGCGACGTGGCGGCCGTGGCTCCTCGAGTCGTCGGCCCGCAAGGGGACCCTCAAGGCGCGGCCGGGCACGATCGCCGAGGTCCAGGTGCGAGCCGTCGCGGGGCGTCGGGTGTCGCCGTGGTCCGCGCCGACGACGGTGTGGTTCCCCCTCGACATCGCCGCCGCGCAGGGGAGGACGTGGAAGGTCGCGAAGGAGCCCGCGGCGTTCGGCGGGACGATGCTCACGACGCCGCAGCGCACGTCGGCGTGGACGGCCCGGACGAGCACGACGAACCGCATCATGCTCTGGTTCGGCACCTCCCCCAAGGGCGCCCCGGCCGCGATCTACGTCGACGGCAAGCGCGTCGCCACCGTGAACACGAAGTCCCGTTCGACGACCGTGCGTCAGGTCCTCAAGCCGATCCCCGTCCTGTGGGGTCGCCACGTCGTCACCGTCGTCCACGCCGGCAAGAACGGCCAGACCCTCCGCCTCGACGCCGCCTCCTACGGCCGCTGACGGCTCCGCTGCGCCGCCGCCCACAGACGGATCTGCCCTCACCCGCTCTGCGCGGGTGAGGGCAGATCCGCGTGTCGAGAGGGTCGCAGCGTCGTCCCGACGGGATGACTCAGCGCCGACGGCGCCGGGCGGTGCCGAAGATGCTGCGGGTGATCTCGCGGCCGAGGGTCGTGCCGGCGGAGCGGAGCATGGAGCGCACCATCGGGTTCTCCATCACCTGCTCGATGACGCCCGGCTCCTCCTTCTCCGCCCGGCGGCGGGGTGCCGGGTCGTCCCTGGGGATCGGGATGGGGCGGGGGCCGCCGCCGGCCTCGTCCGACGTGGACGGCGCGGGAGCGGCAGGAGGGGCCGAGGATTCCCCGCCGTCGGCGGCACCCGCGACGCGGGCGGCGAGCATCTCGTGCGCCGACTCCCGGTCGACCGCCTGCCCGTACGTCGCCATGAGGGGCGACGCCGCGACCGCCGCCGTCATGTCTGCCTCCGGCATCGGACCCATGAGCGACTGCGGCGCGCACATCCGCGTCCACGCCACCGGCGTCGGCGCACCCCGCTCCGAGAGGACCGTGACGACGGCCTCACCGATGCCGAGGCTCGTGAGGAGTTCTCCCAGGTCGTAGCCGCTCCTGGGGAACGTCTTCACGGTCGCCCGCAACGCCTTCTCGTCCTCCGGCGTGAACGCCCGCAGCGCGTGCTGCACCCGGTTGCCGAGCTGCCCCAGCACCCCCGCGGGCACGTCCTTCGGCGTCTGAGTGACGAAGAAGATCCCCACGCCCTTCGACCGGATGAGCCGCACCGTCTGCTCGATCTGCTCGACGAACTCCTTGCTCGCGTCGTCGAACAGCAGGTGCGCCTCGTCGAAGAAGAACACGAGACGCGGCTTCTCGGCGTCGCCCACCTCGGGCAGGTCGGCGAAGAGATCGGCGAGCAGCCACATGAGGAACGTCGAGAACAACGCCGGCCGGTCCTGCACCGCGCGCAGCTCGAGGCACGACACGACACCCCGACCGTCGGGGGCGGTCCGGAGGAGGTCCGTCGTGTCGAACGCGGGCTCCCCGAAGAACGCGTCCGCGCCCTGGTCGGAGAACGCGACGAGCGACCGCAGGATCACTCCCGCCGTCGCCTTCGACAGACCGCCGAGCTCGGCGAGGTCGGCCTTGCCCTCCGCCGACGTGAGGTGGCGGACGACCGCCTGGAGATCCTTGAGGTCGAGCAGCGGCAGACCCCGCGTGTCGGCGTAGTGGAAGACGAGCCCGAGACTCGACGTCTGAGTCGCGTTGAGGCCCAGCACCTTCGACAACAACGTCGGACCGAAGTCCGTCACCGTCGCCCGCATCGGCACGCCCGTGCCGACCCCGCCGAGGCCGAAGAACTCCACGGGGAACGACGCCCCCTCCCACGCCTGGCCGACGTCCACCGCCCGCGCGAGGGTCCGCTCGTCGCCCGCCCCGGCGACGCCGAGGCCGGAGAGGTCGCCCTTGAGGTCGGCGAGGAACACCGGCACCCCGTTCGCCGACAACTGCTCCGCCATGAGCTGCAGCGTCTTCGTCTTGCCGGTGCCGGTGGCACCCGCGACGAGACCGTGACGGTTCATCACGGACAACGGCAGGGTGACGGGGACGTCCGGGTGCGGCGTCGGCGCGGCGAGGTCGCCGGAGACGGCGGCCCCGAGGCGTATCACCGGCCCCGAGGACGCATAACCGGCGCGGACGGCATCGAGCTGGTCGGTACTCACGCCCCGAAGACTACGGGCGGGCGGAGGCAGGCCACCCGTCCGCGCCACGCCCCATCCCGCGATCCTCCAGGCACGGCCGGGCGCCGCGGCCGGCGTCGCAGGTGCTGCCGCATCGAGGTGCGCCCGTCGCCCACACCTCCCCGTCGAGCCCGCCCGCGCTCGCCACCTCCGTGGGACCATCGACGCAGCACGACGACACCGCCCACCGGAACTCGCTGCGCCGGAGAGGAGATCGGCGATGAGCTACGCCTACGAGGCCGGCATGCCCACGGCACGCCGCCGACGCCGCCGCGCCCTCCTCCTCACGCTCATCGCCCTCGCGCTCGTCGCGGCCGTGCTCGGTATCCGCGCACTCCTCCACGGCCCGGACGACGTGACGCCGACCGCCGCACCCACGACGACGTGCCTGCACCCCCCCCCGCCGGCATCACCGTCGACGTCTACAACGCGACCTCCCGCGCCGGACTCGCCGGTGTCACCGCCGACACCCTGCGCGCCCAGCGCTTCGAGGTCGGCACGGTGACGAACGCCCCCGCGGGCACCACCGTCACCGCCCCCGCCGAGATCCGGCACGGCAAGAACGGTGCGGCGGGCGCAGCCGTCCTCGCCCGCCACATCCGCGGCGCCGTCCTCCGCGAGATCCCCCGGGAGGGAACGACCGTCGACCTGTTCGTCGGCCCCGACCTCGGCGCGGTCACCGCACCCTCGGGATCCCCGAGCTGCTGACCCTGGCGCGCCCCGTCGCCGCTGCACCTCGCTCGCGGGGCGAGCGACGCGGCAGCACCCCCTGAACCTCTCTGCCCCTCAGTTGATCTCACGATGTGAGCGATCCGGTCGTCCGTTTCGTCCCCTCGCCGGATCCGCCCTGGTGACGACCCACGCCAGATGTTGCCCAGCCGTCATCCCGACCCACACCCATGACCTGCACTGACGCACTGGAGGATTCATCGACGAATAGCCCGGGAGGAAACTTTCGCCCCGAGCCGACCGGTACGACCGACCAGGACGACCGTCATGAATCTCGAGAATTGTCTTGGACGGCTGCCCACCCCGCCGATAGGCAGGTGTCGGCGCAGGGCCGATGCCCCGGCGGGGGGCCGGGACGAGAGATCGGGGAAAGATCATGAGCAACAGCACTATTCAGGCAGAAGAGCTTCACACCGCGCTCGCGGGGATGACCGGCGCCGCCGACGTCGTCGAGGCCGTCTTCACGCCCTGGGACGACGACCAGCTCGACGCCCTCACGCGTCTCCTCTCGGAGATGACGGGCCTCGAACGGCTCGACGACGCGGTCTCCGGCGAGACCGCCTGACACGTTCCGCCCCGCCGACCGGACCACGCGCCGCGCCACCCACCCGGCGGCACGGTCGCCCGAGTGTCACGACCCGCTCGCGCCGCGGCTCCTTCGCGCCCGGCGACCACCCGTCGCCGTGCCGTCACCATTCGACCACCTCGTACACGGCCCGTGATCCGAACCTCCCCGAGGGAGCCGGTCACGGGCCGTCGCCGTGTCCGGGGCCGGGCTGCACGGCCGCTCCACGCCCAGGCACGTCGCGTCGCGCGCCGGCCGGCACCCGTCGGCGACCGATGCGGGCGGCTGCGGCGAGACCCTCCGGCCGTTCCCGCCGGCACGCGACGACGATCCCGGACGATCTCGCAAAACCCGGATTCCGCCGGGCACGGACGCCTACGCTGACACCACCGGGACGCACCTGGCCGGCGGAGGGGGTCGGCCGACGCGCCCACCCGCGTCGGGCCTGCGAAGGAGTGGTCGTCGTGATCCACGAGATCGACCTCTCCACCGTGAGCCCGGCCGCCCACCCCGAGGAGATGGACGAGATCCGGCGGTTCCTCGCCGCGCACGACCTCGATCTCGACACCACCCTCGAGGTCGTCGTCACGGCCCGCCACTACGGCACACTCCTCGGCTGCGCCGGGCTCACCGGCGACGTCGTCAAGTGCGTCGCCGTCGCCGAGGAGATGCAGGGCCACGACCTCCTGCCGCGCCTCATGCTCGAGGTGTCGTTCCTCGCCCTCGACCGCGGTCACCCGCACCTGTTCCTCTACACCTCACCGCGCAACGAGACGGCGTTCCGCGCGTGCGGGTTCCACCCGATCGTCACGGTGCCCGACCAGGTGCTCATGATGGAGAACACCCCGCGCGGCGTCCACGCCTACGCCGAGGAACTGCGCTCCTACCGGCGCGAACGCGAGCGCGTCGGCGCCGTCGTCCTCAACGCCAACCCGTTCACGCTCGGACACCGTCACCTCCTCACGCGGGCGGCGAGCGAATGCGATTACCTCCACGTGTTCGTCGTCGGTGAGGACTCCTCGGCCTTCCCCTTCGCGCAGCGCCTCGCGCTCGTGCGCGAGGGCGTCTCCGAGATGGACCTCCGCGACCGCATCCACGTCCACCCCGGCACCCGGTACGTCGTGAGCAAGGCGACGTTCCCCACGTACTTCATCAAGGACCGCGGCATCGTCGACCTCGTCGCCACGGCCGTCGACCTCCTCGTCTTCCGGCAGCACATCGCCCCGTCCCTCGGCGTCACGCACCGTTACGTCGGCACCGAGCCGTTCTGCACCGTCACCCGCCAGTACAACGCCGACATGCACTACTGGCTCGAACGCCGCGACCTGCCCGCCCCGCCGATCGAGGTCGTCGAGATCCCCCGCCTCGAACGCGGTGGCGCCGCGATCTCGGCCACCGAGGTGCGCCGCCGCCTCGCCGCCGGCGACCTCGACGGCCTCCGCCCCCTCGTTCCGCGCCCCACGTGGCAGCTCCTCACCTCGTCCCCGGCATCCGCCCGGGCCCTCGCCCCATCCCCCACCAGTGGAGGTGCGTGATGCGCATCGTCAACGACTCCCTCGCCGGCACGCTGGAATCCAGCGACGCCGTCGTGCGGGTCTCACCGCACGACACGTTGGAGGTCACGGTCGTCTCGACCGTGGAGGCGCAGTTCGGCGCCCAGATCCGCGCCGTCGTCGCCGACACCCTCGACTCCCTCGACGTGCGCGACGGACGCGTCGTCGTCGAGGACAAGGGCGCCCTCGACTGCACCCTCCGGGCGCGCGTGCAGGCCGCCGTCATGCGCGCCTCCGACGACGACCTCGACTGGAGCGCGCTATGAGCACCCCGCACCTCGACGCCCCCCGCGACGACGCGCACCGCCCCCACCTCGACGCCCTCGCCGAGGACCGGCACCCCGAGCAGATGCCCCACCGCAGCATGCTCTTCATCCCCGGCTCGAACGCCGCGATGCTGTCCACCGCCTACATCTACGGCGCCGACGCGATCATGTTCGACCTCGAGGACGGCGTCGCCCTCCGCGAGAAGGACACCGCGCGACTCCTCGTCATGCAGACCCTCCGCAGCGGCCTCTACGCCGGCGTCGAGACCGTCGTCCGCATCAACCCCCTCGACACCCCCTTCGGGCGGCTCGACCTCGAGGCCGCCGTCCGCGCCGGCGCCGACGTCATCCGCCTGCCGAAGACCGAGACTGCCTCCGACATCACCGAACTCGAGACCGCCGTCGAGGAGATCGAACGGGCCTGCGGGCGCGAGGTCGGCTCGACGAAGCTCATGGCCGCGATCGAATCGGCCGCCGGCGTCGTCAACGCCGTCGCCATCGCCACCGCGACCCCCCGCCTCGTCTCCATCGCCCTCGCCGGGTTCGACTACGTCATCGACATGCGCACCACCCGCGGCGACGGCTCCGAACTCTTCTACGCCCGCTGCGCCGTCCTCCACGCCGCCCGCGTCGCCGGCATCGCCGCCTACGACGTCGTCTTCTCCGACGTCGAGGACGAGGCCGGGTTCCTCGCCGAGGTCGAGGTCATCCGCCGACTCGGGTTCGACGGCAAGTCCCTCGTCAACCCCCGCCAGATCGACCTCCTCCACAACGCCTACGCCCCCACCCAGGCCGAACTCGACCACGCCCGCCTCGTCGTCCAGGCCGCCGAACGCGCCACCGAGGAAGGCCTCGGTGTCGTCTCCCTCGGCGGAAAGATGATCGACGCGCCGATCATCGAGGCCGCCCGCCGCACCCTCCGCTACGCCGCGGCCTCCGGGGTGCGGCGTGAGCCGCAAGGAGCCCAGTCATGACCATCGACCCGACCGGCCCCGCCACGACGTCCACCCCCGCACAGGCGGGCTCCGCGAGCGCCCTGAACCGCCTCGCCGACCTCACCGACGCCGACCGCGCCGCCCTCGGCGGGCACCGTCTCTACGACGGCTGGGCCACCGCCACCCCGCACCTCACCGACGCCGCCACCAAGCGCACCCGCAAGCTCGTCGACTCCCTCGAGGCCGCCATCGCGAACTCCGGGCTGCAGAACGGCGGCACGATCTCGTTCCACCACCACTTCCGCGAGGGGGACGCCTGCCTGCTCCTCGTCGTCGACACCCTCGCCCGCATGGGCTTCGAGGACCTCACGCTCGCGGGCAGCTCCCTCAACTCCTGCCACGCGCGCCTCGTCGACCACATCCGAAGCGGCGTCATCGCCCGCATCTACACCTCCGGCATGCGGGGCGGACTCGCCAAGGAGATCTCCTCCGGGCTCATGGACGAGCCCATCAACATCCACAGCCACGGCGGCCGCGTCGCACTCATCCAGTCCGGTGAGCTGAAGGTCGACGTCGCGTTCCTCGGCGTCCCCGCCTGCGACGCGATGGGCAACGCCAACGGCGTCACCGGCCGCTCCCGCTGCGGCTCCCTCGGCTACGCCGAGGTCGACGCCGAGCACGCCGGCTGCGTCGTCCTCCTCACCGAGGAGATCGTGCCCTACCCGCACATGCCGGCGAGCATCACGCAGAACCAGGTCGACATGATCGTCCGGGTCGACACCGTCGGCGACCCCGCGAAGATCAGCGTCGGCGCCGCCCGCATCACGAGCAACCCCCGCGAACTCCTCATCGCCCGCCACGCCGCCGACGTCATCGAGCACTCCGGCTACTTCACCGACGGGTTCTCGATGCAGACCGGCTCCGGTGCGAGCGCCACCGCCGCCACCCGGTTCCTCGAGTCGCGTCTGCGTCGCCACGGCGTCACCGCCGGGTTCGCCCTCGGTGGCATCACCGCCGGCATCGTCGACCTCCACGAGAAGGGGCTCATCGACAAGATCCTCGACGTCCAGAGCTTCGACACCGTCGCCGGACGCTCTCTCGCCGACAACCCCGGCCACCGCGAGATCTCCGCCGACGAGTACGCGAGCCCCCTCGGCAAGGGCGCCGCCGTCGACGACCTCGACCTCGTCATCCTCTCCGCGCTCGAGATCGACCTGAACTTCAACGTCAACGTCGTCACCGGCTCCGACGGCGTGATGATGGGCGCCTCCGGCGGGCACTGCGACACCGCCGCCGGGGCCAACCTGTCGATCATCGTCGGGCCCCTCATCCGCGGCCGCATCCCCACCGTCGTGTCCCGCGTGACGACCCTCGTCACCCCCGGCGAGAACGTCGGCGTCCTCGTCACCGACCACGGCATCGCCGTCCACCCCTCCCGCCCCGAAGTGCGCGACCGGCTCGTCGCGGCCGGGCTGCCCGTCACGACGATCGAGGAGCTCCACGCCCGCGCCACGTCGATCGCGGGCACCCCCGCCCCCATCGAGTTCGACGACCGCATCGTCGGTCTCATCCGCTACCGCGACGGCAGCGTCATCGACGTCGTCCGCCAGGTCGCCGGGGGCCGACGATGATCGACACCGCGGTCGAACCGTCGAATCCTCCGCCGGCACAGATGCCGTCGAGACCGGCTGCGCAGGTCGGGGCGTCCCCGGCGGCGGTGCCGACGCACGGCCCCGCCGACGTGACCCCCGTGCTCGCCGCCCGGGACGCCCGGGTCGAGCGACAGCGCGAGCTTGCGCGTGAGTTCGTTATCGACGCAGCGGAATCCGCGGGATCGGCGACGACACCGGCCGCGCTCGCGAGCCTCACGCTCGTCGTGCCCGGACCCGACAAGAACCCGGCGTGGGCCGTGGAGGTGTTCGACGCCGCCGTGCGGTGCACGATCGACGCGGTCGGCGCCGAGAACGCCCGGCACGTCGAGACCCACGAGACCATCGCCGGACCGCAGGGCTACCTCGTCCTCGCCGGGCCGCCCCACGCCGTCAAGAGGCGCCTCGTCGAGGTCGAGGACACCCACCCGTGGGGTCGCCTCTTCGACCTCGACGTCGTCATCGACGGCGTGCCCGTCTCCCGTGCCGAGATCGGCGCCCCACCGCGCCGGTGCCTCGTCTGCGACGGGCCCGCCGCCCCGTGTGCCCGGTCCCGGGCCCACGACCTGCCGACCCTCGCCTCGGCCATCGCCGAGGTGCTGGCATGACCGGGTGCGCCGTGCCGGCCTCCGTCCACGCCGACCTCGACAGGCTCGCCCGTCTCGTCGACTCGGCGCTGCGGGTCGAGGCACGCCTCACCCCCAAGCCCGGCCTCGTCGACCACCGCAACAACGGCGCCCACTCCGACATGGACCTCCACACCCTCACGGTGAGCGCCGACGCCCTCGCCCCCTGGTGGGTCGAGTTCGGCCTCGTGGGGACCCGGTACGCACGGACGCCCGGCGAGTCCGGTGACGACGAGGCGTTCCTCGCCGACCTCCGTTCCGTGGGACGCACCGTCGAGCAGGTGATGTTCGACGCGACCGACGGGATCAACACGCACAAGGGCGCCGTGTTCGCGTTCGGGCTGCTCCTCGGCTGTGCCGGCCGCCGCATCGCCGAGGGGCGGCGCATCGACGTGGGCGTCTGCGACGACGTCGCCGAGGTCGCCACCGCCGTCCTCGTCGACGACCTCATCGCGAGCGACCGCGCCCCGGCCACCGCGGGCGAACGCCTCTTCCGCGACCACGGGCTCACCGGCGCGCGCGGCCAGGCCGCCTCCGGGTACGCGACCGCACGAGAGGTCGGACTCGTCGCCTACCGCGAGGCGATGGAGATCCTCGCCGTCCAACCCCACCTGGCCCTCGGGCCGATGATGCGCGACCGGGCGCTGCTCCACGCGCTCCTCGCGATGCTTGCCGTCAACGCCGACACGAACCTCGCGCATCGCGGCGGCGTCGACGCGATGGGGTGGGTCGCCGGCCGTGCCGAGCGGATCCTCGCCCGTGGCGGCGCCCTCGACCCCGACTACGTGCGTCTCGTCGAGATGTTCGACGACGAGCTCATCCACGCCCGACTCTCCCCCGGCGGCACGGCCGATCTCCTCGCCGTGACGATCTGGCTCTCCGCGCTGCCGCAAGCTCCCGCCTGACCCGGTGCGGGCCGACCTCCCACGCGTCGTCGGTCCGCACCGACGGGCTCGTCCTCCGGGGCGGCGAGATCCGCGCCGTGACGTCGTGACACCTGGTGCCGGTTCGCGCGGCAGATCGTGCCGCTGCACACGACACCGGACGAGGCCATCCGTCCCACGCTCGCGGGGTCGACGGACGAGGGCCGCGTATCCGGAGCCCTCCACGGCGACTCGTCCCGAGGCGACCCCCCGAGGGCCGGGCCCGTCATCCGGACCGCCCCGCGGCATCGGCCGACCAGGCGCGGTCGACGACGCCGGCCCGTCAGTGGGGCGGCACCGAGCCCTCCCGTACGAGGCGGACGAGGAGGTCGGCCCCCTCGCGTCCGGCGTCGTGCCCCGCCATCTCCTCGGCGAGACGGGCCGCCGCCGCGCGGTACGGCGAGTCGCCGAGCACCGCCGTGACGGCCCGATGCACCTGCGTCGCCGTGGGGCGAGAGGTGCGCAGCACGACACCCGTGCCCGAGTACATGACGCGCGCGCCGATGTCGGCCTTCTCCTCGGTGACGCCGGCGTGGACGAGGGGCACACCGTGCGCGAGGGCGAGGGTCACACCCGTCCACCCGCCGTTCGTGACGAAGACGTCGACGTCGGGGAGCACCGCATCGTAGGGCGCGAACGGGACGACGATCGCGTTCTCCGGCATCGTCCCCCCACAGGCGTCGCGGACGGCCTCGACGCCGGCCGACCCGGTCGTCGCGAGCACCGTGACGTCGAGGTCGGCGAGACCCCGCAGCGTCGGCACGAGGAGTTCGGTGGGGTCGTCGCGAATCGTGCCCTGGCTCACGAGCACGACCGGCCGGTCGGCGCGCTCCGTCCACCACGGCGGGGGTTGCCACGGGGCACCCACGGGGCGCAACGCACCCACCCACCGCACCTGCGCCGGCAACCGGCGGCGCGGGTACTCGAATCCCGGTGTCGCACCATGCAGGTGGAGCATCGGTGACAGATTCGCGGTGAGCACCGAACCGCGCAGCGGCGACAGCCCACACGCACGACGCGCCCGCGCGAGCCGCCGGGCCGAGCCCGCGAACACGAGTCGTGTCACCGCCGAGACGACGACGTTCCGCAGATCCCACGGCCACCCCGTGACGTACGGCAACCCCGTACCGAACGGCGGCGTGTCGCGCTCCGCGTAGTGGAGCGGGCCGTCGCCGAAGCTCGCCCACGCAACCCCGCACGACTCGGCCGACATGCCCGCACCGAACGCGAGCGCATCGGTGAGGACGACGTCGACCCCCTCCGCCTCGATCACCCCACGCAGGTCGCCGCACCGCCGGGCGGCCTCCCCGACGAACGCCCGCGCGAACGCGGCACGGATGTCGCGCAACCCGTCGAAGCGCACCGCCGTCGGCGCCGCGCGACTCGGGGACAGGGGCTCGGCGCCGTGCCGCCGCGCATGCGCGTGGAACGCCGGGTCGCAGTACCAGAGCACCCGATGCCCCGCCTCGACGAGCCTCGCGACGAACGGGGTCGCGTTGACCGTGTGCGCAGGGATCTCGACGCTCACCACGAGCACGGTGACCCGCCCGTCCATGCCCGCCCCCGTCCGTCGATCACGCCTCGCGCGTCACGCTATCCGGTGGCGCCCCCGTAACCTGGCGGAGCCCGACGAGCCGCCGCCCCCTTCGGCCCCGGCGGCGCCCGCCCCACGACCCCGCCCGTCGCCCGACCACCCCGCACACGCCCGGCCGACCCGCCGGACCCACGACCGGGAGACCCATGACCGCCCCCTCCCCCGACGACCGGGACGCCGTCCTCGACCTCGCCGACGTCCGTCGGACGTTCGGCACCCACGTCGCCCTCGACGGCGTCCACCTGCGCGTCCGCGCCGGGGAGTCCCTCGGCCTCCTCGGCCCCAACGGCGCCGGTAAGACGACGCTCCTCTCCCTCGTCACCGGCCTCCGACGCCCCGACACCGGCACCGTGCGCCTCTTCGGCGGCTCGCCCCGCGACCCGTCGACCCGCGCCGCGCTCGGCGTCACCCCGCAGGCGACGTCGCTCCCGCAGGCCCTACGGGTGCGGGAGGTCGTCGCCCTCGTCGCCGGGCACTACCCCGACCCCGTGCCGACCCCCGACCTCCTCGACCGGTTCGGCCTCACCCGCGTCGCCGATGCCCAGTGCGGTGGGCTCTCCGGCGGCCAGCAGCGGCGGCTCCTCGTCGCGCTCGCCCTCGTCGGTCGCCCTCGCCTCGTCGTCCTCGACGAGCCGACCACCGGACTCGACCTCGACGCCCGCGACGTCCTCTGGCGCGAGCTCGCCGGCTACCACGCGCGCGGCGGCACCCTCCTCGTCACGAGCCACTACCTCCCCGACATCGAGACCCTCACCGAGCGCCTCGCCGTCCTCGTGGAGGGGCGCCTCGTCGCCGACGGACCCATCGGCGAGATCCGCGGCCTCGCCCGGATCGCCCGGGTCCGGTTGCGCAGCGATGCCTCCGAGGCCCTCCTGCACGACCTCCCCGGGGTTGTCGAGGTCGTCGCAGCCGACGGCCCCGGCGCCAGGGGCACGGCCCGGTCGTGGGAGATCCGCACCCGCGACGGCGACGCCACCGTGCGCGAACTCGCCTCTCGGGGCATCCCGTTCGCCGACCTCGACGTCCGACCCGCCGCTCTCGAGGACGCCGTCCGCCACCTCACCGGAGACCCCCGATGACCCGCCCCGCCGCCTGGCGACTCGTCCTCGCCCACGCCCGCGCCCAGGGCCTCGAGATCGCCCGCAGCCCCCTCGCGCTCGTGACGAACACGATGTACCCGACGCTCGCGTTCGCGTTCTTCGTCCTCCCCCAACGCGGCATCGTCACCGACCCCGTGCAGTCGCTCGTCGCGACGACGCAGCTCTCCCTCTTCGGCGTGCTCAGCGCCCTCGTGTTCGGCTACGGCATCTCCGCCGCCCAGGACCGGGCCGACCCGTGGACGACGTACCTGCGCACCCTCCCCGCGGGCGCCGTCGCGACGACGGCGGCCCGGTTCGTCGTCGGACTCGTCGCCGTCGCGGCGAGCCTCGTCCCCCTGCTCCTCGTCGCCGCGCTCGCGACGGCCGCGCCGGAGGCGTTCACCGCCGGTGCCCTCGCGTGGTGGCGGGCGCCGGCGGCCGCGGCGATCGTCCTCGCCTCGGGGCTGCCGTTCCTCGCGATGGCGGTCGCGATCGCCTACACGACGACGCCGCGCTCGGCCCTCGCCCTCGCGCAGATCGTCACGTTCCCCCTCGCCTTCGTCGGCGGGCTCATGTTCCCGCCGGAGACGTTCCCGCACTGGGCGGACGCCGTGTCCCTCGCGACCCCGGTGCGGGCGGCCCGCGACCTCGCCGTGGGCACGCTCCTCGATGCGCCGATCCCGCCGTCGTCCCTGCCGGTGCTGCTCGGGTGGACGGCCGCCCTCCTCGCCCTCGCCGTGTGGGCCAACCGCCGCGACGAGGGCCGTCGCTTCCGCTGACGCCCGCCCCGAGGGCACCCCGCCCGGCCTGGCCCTCGACACCGGCGAAGAGCGATGCCGCCGACCCATGCCGGAGGCCCCGTCCCGAGGGTCGTGTTCCTCGCCCCGCTGATGGTGCGCGGACCGAACCGGCCCCGTCGATGATCGCGGGACGAGGCAGACCTGCCCCTGACGCCGCCCACGTCGCTGCGCCACCGACTGCCCCGAACGACAACCACAACCCCGACCCCCACCACGAAAGACCACGTGAAACGCCTGCCGACCCGACCGGGCACCAGTTCTGGTTGTCATTCACGACGATCGCGTGCCGCACCCGCCGATGCACCGCTACCGGCCCACAGCGACGACACGTCACCGCCCTCCAACGGGCAGAGCCGCCCCACCGCCCCGAACGACGACCACAACTCCGACCCCTGCCACGCAAGCCCAGGTGAAGCGTCTGCCGACCCGGCCCCGTGCCAGTTCTGGTCGTCATTCACGACGATCGCATGCCGTGCCCACGGCGGCGGCCGAGACGGGACCGGCGAGGAATGAGCCGGGGCCCAGGAGCGAGACGGTGGAACGCGTCTCACGAACCGCCCGACCGGCCCCCTGTCGTGCACGCCGCTTCTGCGCCATGGGGACGCAGCGGATCCGACGCGGATCCGAACACGGATACGCATCCTCGCGATTTGACGGACGAGAACTGGCGCCCCGATCCGCCCGTCGGCGCCCCGAACGACGACCACAACTCCGAACCCCACCACGAAGGAGCAGCTGAGAAGCCCACGGTCGTGGGCAGAGGTGACATGTGGTCGTGGTCCGTGATGATCGACGAGGTCCGCCACCCGCCACCCCGGACACACACGGGCGGGGCGGTCTACGGCTCGCTGCAGCGGACGTTGGACGGGTCGCCGAGGAGCAGATCGGCGGCGCGTTCTGCGCCGTCGGTGCGGAGACGGGCGGCGAGGTCCTGCGCCGCGCGACGCATGGCCGGGGCGTCGGGGCCGGTCACCTCGGCGAGCAGCCGGGCGAGGCGCTCCGTCGTGAGACGGGCCCGCGGCACCGGGCGGAGCCCGGCGCCGAGGTCGGCGATCCGCCGACCCCAGTACCCCTGGTCGCCGAGGTGCGGCACGACCGCGCTCGGTACCCCCGCGCGGACGGCCGCGGCCGTCGTCCCGGCCCCACCGTGGTGGACGACGGCGGCCATCCGCGGGAGCAGCCGCTCGTGGGGGTACTCCCCGAGGACGAGTACGTCGTCCCCCGCCTCCGGCGCTGCGCCGGGAGGTGGTTGGAGGACGACCCGGACCCCCGCCCGGCGTGCCGCCGCGACGAACATGCGCTGGTCGGCGGCCGGGTCCGCGGCCGGGCACGAGCCGAAACCCACGTACACCGGGGGCGGACCCGCGGCGAGGAACTCCTCGAGGCGCGCTGTGGTCGCAGGGCCGCCCTCGTGCACCCGACTCCCGCCGGGGCGCCCCGGCGCGGCCGCCGCGGCGCCCCCTCCGCGCGGAGCGGGGACGTCGTCGGAGGGGAGGGTCCAGAAACCGGTCTGTCGTACTCCGACCGGCCGGTCCGGGGCGGGCGGGACGAGCGCGGGATCGGCCGCGAGAAGGATGGGGAGTCGCCCTGCGACGACGGCAGCCCCCGGCACCCCCAGGAGGGCGTGCCCCCATCCGGCCACGGCCGCGTACCCGCGGGTCGTCACCGCCCTCAGCGACCGCGCCCCCGGCGCGGACACGAGTCGGAGTCCCCTCGCTCCTGCCGCTCGGGCCGACGTGTCCGTGGCGGTCGAGCCCGTGGCCGCTCGGGGCGACCACCTCTCCGTCGCGGTCGTCGAAACGCCCCCATGCGTTCTCTCGGCGGACGCCACACCCTCGGACCGCGCGCGCACGAGCCGCCCCGCCCGACCGGACATCTCGGTCGAGAGCATCCAACCCCACGTCGAGGTGAACGTCGTCGGCCACCCCCGCAGCCCGGGGGTCATCACCGTCGCCGACGGCTCCCGGCTCGGCAGGACGGGCGCGAAGAGGGCGAGCACGGCGCGTCGGTCGTGGAGTGCCGTCGCGATCCCGGCGGTGGCGAGTCCCGCGACGACGGTGTCGCCCGGTCGGCTCGCCCGGTCGAGGGCGTCGACGACGAGGGGCGCGGCCCGGCGGAGGCGCGCCGTCATCTGCGCGTACATGAGCCCCGGCTGCGCGAGCAGCACGCGACGCACCCACGGGTCGGGGTGCCACAGGGCATCGGCGACGTCGGCCTCGACGGGGATGTGCTCGGCGCCGCTGCCCGCGACGAGGTCGCCGTACTCGCGCAGCGCGACGACGCGGACGGTTTCCCCGCGCGCCCGGCAGGCGTGCGCGAGCGCGAGCATCGGTGTGAGATCGCCCCGCGATCCGAGCCCGAGGAGGACGACCGCCACTCAGCCCCGCAGCCGCACGGACAGGCAGGTGACGCAACCCTCGAGTTTCTCGAACTCGGAGATGTCCACGGTGACGACGCGCAGACCCCGCTCGCGGAACACCTCGGCGGTCTCGGGGGCGGAGGCCGCCATGAGCACGCTGTCCTCGCCGAGGAGGACGACGTGGGAGCCGGACTCCTCGGGGACGGGCAGGAACTCCTCGCCCCATGTGATCGGCGCGTCGACGAGGGGCGGGTATCCGATGATCGTGCCGTCGGGCAGTGCGGTGACGGCCGACTTGAGGTGGAGCACCGACTCGAGGGGCACCCCGACGACGTCGACGTCGAACGGCGCGAGGAGCTCGCGGAGCTGCTCGAGGCCCTCGATGTTCGTGCGGCCGCCCTGCCCGACCCACACGGTGCCGTCGAACTTGAGGACGTCACCGCCGTCGAGCGTGGCGGGCTCGGTGATGCGGGCGACACGGTAGCCGTGGGCGGTGAGGACGTCGTCGAGGCCGTCGGTCTCCCCGCGACGCTCCGGGGCGCCGGAGCGGGTGAGGACGGCGAGGTCGCCGTAGACGAACACGGGGTCCTCGACGAAGACGGAATCGGGGTGGTCGTCGGCGGGTGGGACCTCGACGACGGTCCATCCCTCCTGGCGGAACGCCTCGACGTACCCCTCCCACTGCCGCATCGCGAGGTCGAGGTCGACGGGGGAACGGTCGATGTGCGTGACGAGTCCTTCGGCGAGACGGTCCCCGGGACGACGCACGAGCGCGAGACGACGGTTCATACCCCCCAGCGTGCCACCGATCCCCGCCATCGGCGGGCCGGATGACGGCCTGGGTCCCGCTCCACGGCACCGGTCGACGAGGTGACGGCTCAGGTCGTCCCGTGCGGGCCCGATGGGGGCAGGGAACACCGGTGCGAGACGTGACGGTGCGAGGGGTGGAGGTGGGATGACGCAGCTCGTGAGCGTCGTCGTGCTCGCCGTCGTCCTCCTCGTGCTCTTCCGCCTGTTCGCGGCCGAGTCCGATGACGAGGCGGAGGCGACGCCGCTCGACCCGTTGCCGGTCCCCGTGCCCCCGCCGCCCACCCGGCCGGGGCCGGCCCTGCGTCCACGCCCCGGCGAGACCCCCACGCGAGACGCGGCGTCACCCACCACGCCCGGCGCACCGCCGTGGCCCGCTCCACGTCGCGGCCGTACGCGCCTGTTCGGCCTCGGCGGCGTAGGTGCCGACGGCGCCTTCGGCGGGACCCGGCACACCGGCGGGTACGCCGTCCTCGGCTACCGGACGACGGGATTCACGCCGGTGCGCGACCGACTCGTCGCGATCGCCGTCCTCCACGTCGACGCCCGCGGCACCGTCGAGGGCCGACACGACGGCTACCTCTCCCCCGGCGTCGCGCCGATCCCGCCGCACCTCGTCGGCATGACGGACCGGATCCACGAGGCACCCTCCTTCGCCCGCGCGGCGCCCCACCTGCTCGCGCTCCTCGAGGGGAGGGTCGTCGTCGCCCACGACGTCGAGTTCCTCGAGGCGTTCCTCGACGCCCACCTCATGGAGGCGGGCGTCCTCGCGCCGAGCATCCCCGCCCTGTGCACGCGGCAGCTCGGCCTCACGACGTTCCCGACCCGCAACCACCGCCTCTCCACGCTCGCCCGCGCGGTGGGGTCCGCCGTCGTCGTCGGGCGCAGCGCCGTCGACGACGCGTACGCGGTCGCGGCCGTGCTCCCGGCGATCCTCCGCGCGCACGGCGAGCGCCTCACGTACCCCTGCGAGGCGGCCGGGGACCCGCGTCGGATCGTCCTGCCCGCGGGGCGGGTGCCGGCCCCCGGTGGCGACGCGCCCGACCCGTGGCTCGCGGATCTCTTCGCGCGGACGTCCGGCCTCGCGCGGGAGCTCAACGACGTGCGGGTGGCGCGGTTCGTCGACGTGCTCGTCCCGCTCCTCCTGCAGGGTCGTCTCGTACCCGAGGAGGTGCGGGGGCTCACGAGGCTCATGGTCGCGGCGGGGTACGGCGCGGCGGAGCTGCGACAGATCCAGGAGCGGCTCCTCGAGTTGCTGCGGCGGGCGGCGTTCGAGCACGAGCGGATCGGCGCGCGCGGAGTGAGCCGGTTGCGGACGACGGCGGCGTCGGTGGGGATCCCCGGGTACTTCGACGATCTCGTCCCGCCGGAGCCGCCGCCCGCGCCGGAGCCCGGCTCGGGGTCGTTCTCCCGGCCGGTCCGCAAGCCGCTGCCGCCGGCGCCGATGCCTCACCTGCCGCGGTGCGGCCACTGCCTCGAGATCGGCCACTACACCTCCGCGTGCCCCCGCCGCGAACGCGGGCCCGTGCGGGCGATCAGCCCGATCTGAGACCTCGCCCCCGGCGCAGCGAGGCCTCTCCACGCCACGTCCTCTCCACGCAACGTCCTCTCCACGCCACGTCGTGCGCGGCATGGAGAGGCCGGTCGGTCACGCCACGCCGTGCACCTCCGGCACGCGGGTGGCGAAGTCGCGGCGGCGGGTCCACCACACGAGTGCGGCGGCGACGAGAGCGATGGCGACGATCTGGACGAGCATGAACGGGCCGCCGACGCCGGCACTGCGGTCGAAGGCGGTGCTCATGTCGGTGAGGAGACTGCCGACGACGGCCGAGGCCACGTTGTTCGCCACGTGGACGAGCATCGCCGCTTCGAGGCCACCGGTGAGCCGCGTGAGGAGCGACAGGGTGATCCCGAAGCACAGGTAGTAGAGGTTGAGCCACGGGTCGGCGGCGCCGTGCGCGGCGGCGAAGAGGACGGCGCTCACGAGCGTGCCCACGACGAACGCGAGCTGCGGGCGCGCGAACCACGAGGCGACGGCACGCATGAGGTAGCCACGAAAGAAGATCTCCTCGGCCGCCGCCTGCGCCGGCAGGAGGAGCACGCCGATGACGAGGAACGCGAGCCAGTGCTCCCCACGGCCGGGGGTCCCCGTCGGGAAGGCGAGCGTGAACACCGTGAAGTAGGCGAGCAGCAGGACGAGCATCACGGGGATCGCCGCCCCGAGCCGCCCGAGACGGAACCGGCTCTCGACGCTGCCCGTCCATCCGAACCGCTGCCCGTGGAACCACCGGGTGATGCCCCACGTGATCGGCACGAGGAGGATGAGCGGCACGAGCGTCCCCACGAACAGCGCCGGCGTGAGCCGCATGGACGACGGGTCGACCGTGCGCCCGAACACGGCCACATCGGCGGCGAGGGCCGCGACGAAGCACGCGATGGATGCGGCCACGAAGAGGAGGACCGCGACGAGGATGCCCACGAGCGGCCGCCACCACCGCGCGGCGGGAGTACGGAGCGTGTGGGGGTACTCGCTCCCCGGCCGCGGCTCCGTCGGGAGGACGGGCGGCGCGAGCGTCGGGTCGAGCACCGCCGCCGTTTCACTCGGTTCGTGCGTGCCGGTCGGTACCGGCGTGCCGCTCGTCGCAGCCGTCGCGGCTGCCGGCGGCGTCTCCGCCGTCGCAGAGGAGGTCGCGCCGATCGGATCTTCGGTGGAGTGGTCGCTCGTGGTCATGGCCCCAGCCTCCCCGACGATCCGGAGGACGGCCGGTGCCCCTGCTCACCCGTCGTGGTGCGGAACACACGCCAGGCCCGTGACATGTGTCAGATCCACCCGGCACGGCAGCGCTGGGCAGCGTGGATGCGTCTCGTCCTCGAGAGCGGCGCCGTGGGCGGCTCTCGTGAAGAGGCGGCAACGGGCGGCCGCTACGGGCCGCGCGTGGTGGTCGCGTCCGCCTCGGCCCACTTCCTCGCCATCGGCGTCCGCGATGTCCGTGTGAGACCCGGCCACCCCGACCACGCGGGGTGTGGACGGCACAGGGGCGGGCCCGAGGACCCGGTCGACGTCCTGCACGGGCCGGGGGACGGTGCGCCG
>NZ_BAFE01000044.1 GCF_000247995.1 Mobilicoccus pelagius NBRC 104925 | reverse complement strand
AAAGTTTAGATGCATCATTACAGGGAAGGAATTGGGGTAACAAACGCTTCTGAAATGTTTTCATCATTTGTATCTCAAATGCCGGGTCTATGTCCATCCTACTTACCGTCTTGAACCCAAGAAACATAACTGTGGGTTGACTTTAGCTGTACTGCCCGACTGACAAGAGAGCATGCCAGTGCACCTTTGTTGCTCCCAGAGAAACATTGCTCGTTATCAGCTCATGAAAATTGCGTCAACATAGCGCAGCGTCGGGTCCGACAGAAGC
>NZ_BAFE01000045.1 GCF_000247995.1 Mobilicoccus pelagius NBRC 104925 | reverse complement strand
TAGTGATTTTTATAATTACTTTATTTCAAATAAATTGCTTTAGAGCGCAGAGTACTTTGTTTTTATCTAGTTTTTTCAGCAAAACTTATACTTACAAACCGTAGGTTTGTAAGGAACAGAGCCTGAACAAAAGCGCTCGCGCTTTTGTTAAGCCGCCGGCCGGGTCGCTAGACCCTTTCTTGCTCGGCCGAGCGCTACTGCACAGCCTTGGCTGTGCAAGCGCTTGTTAGGCCTATGCTCAGCGTTGGCTGCAACCCTTGAATTTGCAAGCCCAGCAACCAGAGAGAGGTGTTGCTTGCTTGCTCAGCGAAGCTGAGCAGTCGAAGATTTGCAGGCAACCAAAAACGTCCCTTACAATACGGTTTTGTAAGGGACGCATACAAATCTACGATTTGCAAGGAACCCCTACGGGTTAAAACGAGCGCTTACAAA
>NZ_BAFE01000046.1 GCF_000247995.1 Mobilicoccus pelagius NBRC 104925 | reverse complement strand
AAGGAGAACCGCGAACTGCGGCGCGCGAATACGATTCTGCGCCAGGCGAGTGCCTATTTCGCTCAGGCGGAGCTCGACCGCCGACCGTAGACGTCGATGCGTTCATTGCCGCGCACCGCGACGAGCATGGGGTCGAGCCGATCTGCGAGGTCCTGAAAGAGACTGGAATCGCGATCGCCCCAAGCTCCTATTATGCCCGCAAGAGCAGGCCTGTCTCGAAGCGGGCCACAAGTGATGCCGTCATCGACGAACGTCTGCAGGAGCTGCACGAGAAGAACTTCGGCGTGTACGGGGTCCGCAAGATGTGGAAGGCCTATCTGCGGGCCTGGCCCGGTGAGCCGGTCGCACGATGCACCATCGAACGCCGCATGCGAGCGTTGGGCCTGGCTGGCGTGCCGAACGCGCGCACCACCCGGACCACCAGACCCGCGCGGGCGAAGGCCTGCCCGGCCGACCGGCTCCAGCGGGACTTCACCGCGCCGGCGCCGGACCACCGGTGGGTAGCCGACATCA
>NZ_BAFE01000047.1 GCF_000247995.1 Mobilicoccus pelagius NBRC 104925 | reverse complement strand
AGCGGCGACACGAGTCACGACACGAGTCGCGACACGAGTCACGACACGGGTGGAGATCTCGTCGTCGGCGACGACGGTCTCGCCCGGCCGCGGTGGGCGACGACCGACCTACTCCTGCGCGAGTACTACGACACCGAGTGGGGCATGCCCGTGCGCGACGAGCAGGGCATGTTCGAGCGGATCAGCCTCGAGGCGTTCCAGTCCGGCCTGTCGTGGCTGACGATCCTCCGCAAGCGGGAGGCGTTCCGTGCCGCGTTCGCCGGGTTCGGCCCCGAGGCCGTCGCCGCGTTCGGGGAGGAGGACGTCGCGCGTCTCCTCACCGACCCCGGCATCGTCCGCAACCGGCGCAAGATCGAGGCGACGATCCGCAACGCCCGCGCCACGCTCGCGCTTCGTGCGGAGGGCGGGTTGGTGGAGTTCGTGTGGTCCTTCGGGCCCGCGCGGACGCCGGCGCCCCGGTCGATGGCGGACGTGCCCACCCGGTCGCCGGAGTCGACCGCGCTCGCCGCCGCACTCAAGGCCCGCGGGTTCGCCCACGTCGGCCCGACGACGATGTACGCCCTCATGGAGGCCGTCGGCATCGTCGACACCCACCTGCTCGGCTCCCACCGCCGTGGCACCTCCGGCGTCTGGACCTGACCCGCGAGGGGGGCTGTCACGTCGCGCATCGTCCTGCGAGAAAAGTTGAACGGACGACTCGGACAGGCGTCCGTCACGTCGATAGGACGGGGGACGGCGATCACGGGGATCACCGCCAGAGGCCACCGCCGCCGACGAGGTGTCGGTGGGGACAGGACGATCATGGACACCACGACGCGCAACACGATTCACACCACCGCGACGATCGCGCGCGGCGACGGCACGACCCTCACGATCTGCCCGACGGACGCGCCGGAGTGCACGGGCCGGCCGGCCGCGCCGGCCCGGGAGCGTCTCGCGGTCCGCCGTGGACTCGCGTGGGGGCCGCGCACGCGCTGACCGGCGTCTCTCGTGCGCCTCACCGCAGGGGGTGACGCGGTCCCCGGGGGCGAACGTCAGTGCGCCGCGGTGAGCGCCAGGAACGCAGGAACGACAGGACTCAGGGGGAGAGGGGCCCACGACGTCGGGAGACCGCGGTCGTGGGCCCCTCTCGTGTCCGCCGATACGCTGGCGCCGTGACCCGGCCGTTCGATCTCGCCCGCATCGGCGCCGGTCTGCCGTTCGCCGAGGCGCTGCCCGCGCTGCGCACGGCGCTCGGGCGGGGCGCCGTCGTCGTCGAGGCCCCTGCGGGCACTGGCAAGACGACGCTCGTGCCGCCCGCCGCCGCGAACGAGGTCCCGGGCCGCGTCGTGCTCACCCAGCCCCGCCGCATCGCCGCGGACGCCGCGGCCCGCCGACTCGCCACCCTCACCGGAACCGCCGTCGGCGACCTCGTCGGCGTGACGGTGCGGGGGCGGCACGACGTGGGGCCTCGGACGCGCATCGAGGTCGTCACACCGGGCGTGCTCCTGCGACGCCTCCTCGCCGACCCCGACCTGCCGGGCGTCGACGCCGTCGTCCTCGACGAGATCCACGAGCGGGGTCTCGACACCGACCTCCTCCTCGGGATGCTCGCCGAGGTCCGTGCCCTGCGGGAGGACCTCGTCCTCGTCGCGATGTCGGCGACGCTCGACGCACGCCGGTTCGCGACGCTCCTCGACGCCGAGGTGGTCCACGCCGACGGCGTCCTCCACCCGCTCGAGGTCGCCTGGGTGCCGCCGCCCGGCCCGTTTGCCGACGCGCGCGGCGTCACCCCCGAGTTCCTCGGCCACGTCGCGGCCGTCACCGCCGAGGCCGTCGGCCCGACCTCGTCGACGGGTGCGGCGGGGGCGGCGGACAGCATGAGGGCGCCCGGCCGCGACGCCCTCGTGTTCCTCCCCGGAGTGCGCGAGGTCGATCGCGTCGCGGGGATGCTCGCCGGTCGGGTGGGCGGCGCCGAGGTCCTCACCCTCCACGGCGGACTGCCCCTCGCCGAGCAGCACCGCGTCACCGGTGGGCGCGGCCCCGCCGATCCACCCCGCGTCGTCGTGACGACGGCGCTCGCGGAGTCGAGCCTCACCGTGCCGGGTGTCGGTCTCGTCGTCGATGCAGGTCTCTCTCGCGAACCCCGCCGCGACGCCGCGCGTGGCATGACCGGCCTCGTCACCGTGCGGTGCTCCCAGGACGCGGCGACCCAGCGTGCCGGTCGCGCGGCCCGTGAGGGGCCGGGGCGCGTCGTGCGGTGCTACGACGAACGCACGTGGGCCGCGATGCCCACGCACGTCACCCCGGAGGTCGCGAGCTCGGACCTCACCGGTGCCGCGTTGACGCTCGCCGTGTGGGGCGCTCCGGGCGGCGACGGACTCGCCCTGCCCGACCCGTTGCCGGAGGCGGCGCTCGCCGACGCCGTCGCGACCCTCGCCGACCTCGGCGCGGTCGACGGCGACGGCCGCGCCACCGACGTGGGGCGGCGTCTTGCCCTCGTCCCCGCCGACCCCCGTTGGGCGCGGGCGCTCCTCGACGGTGCCCGCCGGGTCGGGGTCGGGGCCGCCGCCGACGTCGTCGCGATGCTCGCCGACGACCACCGCCCCGAGGGCGCCGACCTCACCCGGCTCCTCACCGAGCTCCGCTCCGGGCGCCATCGCGGCTCCGGGCGGTGGCGGCAGGAGTCCGCCCGGCTGCATCGCGTCGCCACGGCGAGGCGGGGCGGGAAGTCGGACGGCCCGCCGCCGGAGAGGACGGTCGCGGGACCGGCCGCCCCGGGCGTCGTCGTCGCCCTCGCTCGACCGGAGTGGGTCGCACGCCGCCGCGGCGACTCCTACCTCCTCGCCGCCGGGACCCGCGCGTCCCTCCCGCCGCGCAGCCCGCTCGCCGGGCAGGAATGGCTCGCGATCGCCGACGTCTCGCGCGTCGCGGGCCGCGTCGCCGACGCGACCGGCGCCGTCGTCCGCGCGGCCGCACCGCTCACCGAGGAGGCCGCGATCGCCGCTGCCGCACCCCTGCTCCGCGAGGAGGAACGGTGCGTCCTCGACGACGGCCGGATCCTCGCGCGCCGCGTCCGCCGTCTCGGCGCGATCGAACTCACCGCCACCCCGACGACCCCCACCCCCGTGGCCACCGCCGACGCCTGGCGCGACGGGCTCGCCCGGGCGGGCCTCGGGGTCCTCCCCTGGACGCCCGCCGCGACGGCGCTGCGGCGTCGACTCGCGTTCTGCCGTCGCCACCTCGGCGACCCGTGGCCCGACGTCACCGACGACGCGCTCCTCGGCCGGCTCGCCGACTGGTTCGACCTCACCGCGACGCGGGTCGCCGACGTCGACCTCCACTCCGCGCTCCAGGCGCGCCTGCCCTGGCCCGAGGCCGCCGGGTTCGACGAGCTCGCCCCCGAGCGCCTCGTCGTCGCCGACGGCACCCGCGCCCGCGTCGAGTACCCCGAGGTCAACGACCCGGAGGGTCGCCCCGTCGTCGCCGTGCGGCTCCAGTCGTGCTTCGGGATGACCGAGACGCCCCGCCTCGCGGACGGCCGCGTCCCCGTCCTCTTCCACCTGCTCTCCCCGGCCCGCAGACCCCTCGCGGTGACCGACGACCTCGCCTCGTTCTGGGCCGGACCGTACGCCCAGGTACGCGCAGAGATGCGAGGCAGATATCCGAAACACCCTTGGCCCCAACGCCCTTCGTGACCTGCATCGCCGGGTCCAGTTGGACGGGCGTCCGGACGTGTCTGTGGGTGGTGGACCTGGGGATTACCTGCGGGCTATGTTCGTGGCCGGGGGTACACAACATGACGCACATCAGCAGGTCCGTGCGTCTGGCGCCGCTCACGGCGACGGACGCAACATCGGGGGTCGTCGACCGCTTCGCCACGGTGCTCGAGGCGCTGGCGGACGAGCCGGCGGTGATCGACGCCGACGGCACGTACACGTACACGAGACTCGCTGCGGAGGCCGCCTCCGTCCGCGCGTCCATCCTCGCCGGAACCTCGCCGGGGGAGCCGGTCGCCGTGCTCCATCCGCACCGGTGCACGGCGGTCGCGGCCATCCTCGGGGTCATCGCCTCGGGGCACCCGCTCCTCGTCCTCGACTACCGCACGCCCGCCCCGCGGTTGCAGCAGATGTGCGAGCGGGTCGACGCCCGCGCCGTCGTCGCCGCCGGCGACCTGCTCGACCTCGCGGCCGAGCTCGGCAGGCCGGTCATCGGGCCCGACGCGCTCACCGCGACCGACACCGCGACCCTGTTCGAGGGCCCCGTCGATCCGAACGGCACCGCGGTCCTCGCGTTCACGTCCGGCTCCACAGGCGTGCCCAAGGTGGTCCTCAACAGCGGCCGCATGCTCGTCTCCGACGCATGGCGCAACTCCGCGGCGACCGACTGCTACGACGCCGACGACGTCATCGCACACACCCTGCCCATGGCGTTCCACGCCGGGCTCATGGTCACCGTCGCCGGGCTCGTCGTCGGGTCGACGATGCGCCTCTTCGACACCCGCGCCCGCGGCATCGCCGGCCTCGCCCCGTGGATCGACCAGGTGGGCGCGACGATCATGCACACGAGCCCGGCGATCCTCCGCGCGTTCGTGAGCTCCGGGCCCACCCCGCAGCAGCTCACGACGCTGCGCACCGTGACGATCGCCGGTGAGCCGGCCCACGGCCGCGACGTCGAGCAGATCCGCCCGCTCCTCCCGC
The DNA here is from genome assembly GCF_000247995.1 of Mobilicoccus pelagius NBRC 104925. GTDB lineage: Bacteria > Actinomycetota > Actinomycetes > Actinomycetales > Dermatophilaceae > Mobilicoccus > Mobilicoccus pelagius. Next base: position 93,793 of record NZ_BAFE01000047.1, on the reverse strand, counting down.
CGACGTGCCTCCTGCGCAACCGGTACGGCAGCTCCGAGACAGGCCTCATCGCCGAGTACGTCGTCGACGCCGACCACCCACCCCTGTCGGGTCCGCTGCCCGTCGGGCGCCCCGTGGGGAACACGGAGATCCGTTGCCTCGCCGAGGACGGCACGCCACTGGCCGCCGGTGAGTCCGGCATCGTCGCGGTCACCCGCGACGTCGTCGCGAACGGATACCTCGGCAACCCGGAGGCCACCGCGCTCGCGTTCTTCGACGAACCCGACGGCCGTCGCACGTACCGCACGAGCGATGTCGGCGAGGTCGACGACGAGGGGCTCCGCCTCCTCGGCCGTCGCGACCACTCGGTGAAGATCCGCGGTTACATGGTCGAGCCGGGCGAGGTCGACGCCGCGCTCTTCGCGCTGCCGGACGTCACCGAGGCGCTCACCGTCGGCGTCAAGTCCGACACGGGTGAGCGGTACCGGCTCGTCTCCTACGTCGTCTCGAGCGCCGACCGGCCCTCGGCCGCGGCCGTCCGCTCCGTCCTCCGCGAGCATCTGCCCGGACACCTCGTGCCCGAGGCGGTCGTCTTCCTCGACGCCCTGCCCCGCACCGAGCGCGGCAAGCTCGACCGCGCCGCGCTGCCCGCACCGCCGCCGCCCGACGTCGGCGAGCGGGTCCGGTCGGAGTGGGAGCGGCTCGTCGCCCAGGTGTGGGCGCGTGCCCTCGGTCTCGACGAGGTGGGCCGCGACGCCGACTTCTTCGCCCTCGGCGGCGACTCCCTCGCCGCGGAGGAGGTCACGGCCATGGTCGTCTCCGACCTCGGCATCGACCCGGGCGACGTCACCTCGGCGTTCCTCGTCCAGGCCCCCACCGTCGCGGAGTACGCGCGGCGTCTCAAGCGCAGGCCGGACCGGCGCCAGCAGATCCTCACCGTCCTGCGCCCCGGCCCGAACGAGGGCACCACGCAGGCGCGGCGCACGCCGCTGTTCCTCGTCGCGGGCGGTGGTGGACTCGGTCTCGGGTTCGTGCCCGTCGTGCGGCACCTGCCCGACGACCAGCCCGTCTACGCGTTCCACTCCTACGGGCTCGAGCGCAAGGCCGTGCCCGACTGGTCGGTGGAGGCCGCCGCCCGCCGCAACCTCCGCGAGCTGCGCCGCATCCAGGCCCACGGGCCGTACCGCGTCGCCGGCCACTCCTTCGGTGGTCTCGTCGCGCTCGAGATGTGTCAGCAGCTCCGCGCGGCGGGGGAGGAGGTCGAGATCCTCTTCGTCCTCGACTCGTTCCCGCCGGACCCGGCGCTCATCCCCGACGCGCCGACCGGGCGTTCGCTCGCCCGCCGGGCCCGTGACGTCGCCGGGCTCCTCGTCACCGGTCTCGTGCCCACGCCCGGGCTCGGCCAGTACTGGCGCTTCCACGAGCAGTCGCGGGTCCTCTCGAAGCGGTACCGCACGCCGCCGTACCCGGGCCGCACCGTCGTCCTCGTCGCCGAGAGCGAGGACAAGGAGGCCCGCGCGTCCTGGGACGCCCACCTCAGCGGTGAGTGGGTGCGGCTCGAGACGCCGGGCGACCACATCACGATGATGCGCGACCCGTACGCGGAGACCCTCGCCGATCACCTCACCCGGTGCCTCGCCGCGCTCGATGCCGGAGCGGGCCCGCCCCCCGCGCCGGGGGCCGGGCCCGACACCGGCGGCACGACCTCCTCGGGAGCGTCGCGGGTCTCCGAGGTCGGAGAGGCACCCGCGGACGATCTCACGCCCCTCCGCCGCGAGGCCGAGGTGTCGGCGGCACGGACGGTAGCCTGACCGGATGGCCCTCCCGCCACGGACGCGTGTCGTGTCTGCCGCCGCGCTCGCGACGCTCGTCGCCGCCGGTGGCGCGCTCGCGCCCCTCTCCTCCCCGCCCGTGGTGAGCGCCGCCGAGGTGCCGCCGCCGCAGCTCCCGCCGCTCGTGAGCCTCGACCTGCCCTACGTCTCCGACGGTGACCCGGCGCACCGGCTCGACGTGTTCGTGCCCGCCGGCACCTCGTCGCGGCCGCTCGTCGTGTTCGTCCACGGCGGGTCGTGGACGCACGGGTCGAAGGCGGAGATCCGCGGCGGTGCCGGACAGCGTGCCCAGGCCTTCCGCGACGTGCTCCTCGGGCACGGGTACGCCGTCGCATCGGTCGAGTACCGGTTCAGCCACGTCGCGCGCTTCCCCGCGCAGCTCCACGACGTCAAGGCCGCGGTGCGCTATCTGCGTGCCCGGTCGGCGGACCTCCAGCTCGACCCCACCCGGTTCGCCGTCGCAGGAGAGTCCGCGGGCGGGCACCTCGCCGACCTCGTCGGGTACACGGGACTCACGGCCGATCGCACGCTCGAGGGCGATCTCGGTGTCACCGGCGAGAGCAGCGCGGTATCGGCCGTCGTGAGCTACTACGGCGTCGCGGACCTCTCGAGGGTCGTGCCCGACAGGGTCGAGAAGGGGTGTGCGCGAGGCCAGACCGGCGCGACCTCCCCCGAGGGGCGTCTCGTCGGGGTCGACCCCCAGACCGCGCGTCGCGCCGACGTCGTACGCCGGGCGAACCCCGTCACCTACGTCGGGGTCACCTCACCGCCGACGATGCTCCTCCACGGCACGCGCGACTGCCTCGTGCCCGCCGCGCAGTCCACCCGCCTGTACCGGCTGCTGTGCAGCTTCGGCGTCCCGGCGGAATACATCACCCTCGACGCGCCCCACGGCGGTCCGTCCTTCCACACGACACCGCGCGTCACGGCCCGCGTCCTCGCCTTCCTCGACCGTCACCTGCGCGTCGAGCGCTGATCCCACCGATCCGAGACGGTGACGTCCGGCACCACGCTGCCGCATGCAGCCCCCTGCGGGCGGGGTCAGGCGCGGCGTGCCTGGGCGGCGAGACGCACGTGGGTGCCCGGGGCGCCGAAGCCCGCGTAGCCGTCGTCGCGCTGGAGCAGTTCGAGGTAGAACTGCCCGTTCATCACGGGTGTGTAGGCGTGGAGCATGCGGCCGTTCTCGTCCTCGTCGTACATGAGGTCGTGGGCGCGCAGGTGCGCGAGCAGCTCCTGGTCGAGGTCGAACCGTGCGAGGAGGTCGTCGTAGTAGTTCGCCGGGATCGGCAGGAACGACACTCCGGCCGCGCGGGCGTGGGCGACGGCGGCGGCGACGTCGGGGCAGGCGAACGCGATCTGGCCGACGCGGGGCGGCTCGGGGGCGTCGGAGACGGCGAGGACGACCCGCAGCCCGCCCGACTCCGGACGGAACGGCCGGCTCTGCAGGCGGCCGCTCGGCTGCATGAACTCGCTCTCGACACCACCACGGAGTCCGAACACCGAGCGGTAGAACGACTGCTCGGCCGGGTACATCGCGGCGGGGACCGTCGCCCCTACGTGGTCGATGCCGAGCCAGTCGCCGTGCGTGTGCTCCTCCGGGGTGCCGGGGTAGCCCTGCCGCCAGTCGTCGTCGGCGCCCTCGGGGCCGCTGAGGAAGACGTGGAGCCCGCTCGGGGTGTCGACCCCGGGGAGGGCGGCGGTGAAGCGGCCGCGACGGTAGGCGACGCTCGGCCACACGAGCGCCTCGGCGCGGGTCGCGACGTCACGGACCTCGGCGACGCGGAGCGCGAGGGCGCTGACGAACGGCCGGGGCCGCGACGGGCCGGGCACGGGCTGGGTCGTCACGCAGACGTGGGCGTCGCCGTTGCGCCACCACTGGACGGCGCGGGTCGCGTGCGTCGCGACGTGGGCGAAGCCGAGGGCCGACAGGAGCGCGGTGACGCTCGTCGCCGGGTCGTCGTCCGCGTGGTCGTCCGGGGAGACGGCGAACTCGACGAACTCGGCATCGACGCGGTCGGGCACGGGCGGCGGGTCGAAGAGGTCGACGACGGCGCGGACCGGCTCGCCCGCGGCGCGCTGGGCGTCGCGGCGGGCACGGAGCGCCTCCTCGAGGTGGAGGAGGGAACGCATCCCGTCGAGGGCGTTCATCCGCGGGTCGGCGACGCGGACGACGTCGGAGAACACCTCGAGCGACAGGGGCCCGCGGTAACCCGCGTCGACGACGGCACCGACGAGGCCGGCGACGTCGAGGTCGCCCTGCCCGGGGAAGCACCGGTGGTGGCGCGACCACGAGAGGACGTTCATGTCGAGGCGCGGGGCGTCGGCGATCTGGAGGAACCCGATGCGGGAGCCCGGCACGTCGGCGATCGCGCCCGCGTCGTCGCCGCGGGAGAGGACGTGGAAGCTGTCGACGGCAAGGAGGACGTTCGGGTGGTCGGCGCGGCGCACGGCCTCCCAGGAGTCGCCGACGCGGTCGACGTGGCGTCCCCACGCGAGGGCCTCGTAGGCGACGCGCACGCCGTGCTCGGCGGCGAGTTCGCCGACGGCATGGAGCTGTTCGGCGACGAGGTCGAGGTCGTCGACGGCATCGGGGCGGACGCTGGAGCAGGCGAGGGCGAGGTCGACACCCAGGCGCTCCATGATCGCGAACTTGTGGTGGAGGCGCCGGAGCACGCCGCCCATGTGTTCCGGCGGGAGGCCCTCGATGTCGCGGAGCGGCTGGAAGAGGTCGATCGTGAGCCCGAGGTCGGCGCAGCGGCGCGCGATCTCCGCGGGGTCGAGATCGCTCGCGACGAGGTCGTTGTCGAAGATCTCGACGCCGTCGAAGCGGGCCGCGGCAACCGCGGCGAGCTTCTCCTCGAGGGACCCCGACAGGGAGACCGTCGCGATCGACTTACGCACGCGACTCGCCCCCGGTGGGGTGGGTGTCGACGGCGGCGAGGGCGTCGTCGATCGCCGTGCGCAGGTGCGAGGCGACGGCGTCGACGTTCGGCGGCCGGAGCATCGTGAGCGGCCCACCCGGCACGTGGCGGTGGGTCGCGCCGGTGAGGATCTGCGCCCACGCCTCCTGCCCGGCGGCGCCGGGGCCGTCGGAGGCGGTGAGGACGAGCGTGCGTCCGCGGCGGGGTGCCGGGACGTACGCCGCGGCGAGGGCGTCGGCCTTGAGCTGCCACCGCCACGCCTCCGTGCCGCCGGTCGTGTCGCGCAGAGACGCCTGGAGGAGTCCGAGGTCGGCCTTGACGCGTCGCCAGCGGGGGCGGGAGTCGGGCCGCACGTGGCTCGGCGGGGTCGTGTCGAGGAGGGCGACGAACGGGACGGTCTGCCCGGCCTCCTCGGCGAGGCGCGCCATCTCGAGGGCGACGAGGCCGCCGAACCCGTGTCCGGCAAGGAACAGTGGGCCGGTCGTCACCTCACGGGCGGCGGCGAGGTGACGCCGCGCCGTCGCCGTGATCGAGACGTCCGGCAGGGCGCGCCCTTCGAGCGACGGCGACTGCAACGCGTGGACGGGCTGGTCGGCGCCGAGGCGCCGGGCGAGGGAACCGAGCGTGCGGCCGAGGCCACCCGCGCCGGCGGTGACGAAGAGCGGCGGGCGGGTGCCCGCGGCGTGGAGCGGCACCCGGCCGCCCCCGCCCCGGTGGCGGGGCTCGACGGCGGCGGCGAACTCCCGCAGTGTCGGGGCCTGGGCGATCGTGCTGCTCGACGCCTGCTCGCCGGGGACGCCGAGGTCGTCGCGGAGGCGGGTCATGAGTTCCTCGGCGGCGAGGGAGTCGCCGCCGAGGGCGAAGAAGTCGTCGTCGGGGCGGAGGTCGACGACGTCGAGGACGAGGGTCCACGCGTCGGCGACGAGTTGCTCCCAGTGGGTGAGGGGTTCATGGCCGCGGTCGCCGGAGGCGGGCAGCGGCAACGCGCGGCGGTCGATCTTGCCGCGGTCGGTGCGCGGCAGGGCGGAGAGCGCGACGACCTCCGCGGGGACCATGTGGCCGGGCAGGTGCTCCCGCAGGCGGGCGCGGACGGCGGCGGGGTCGCTCGCCGCCTCGCCGACGACGTACGCGAGGAGCCTCGTGCCGGAAGGGGACTCGTGACCGGTGACGACGCATTCGCGCACACCCGGCAGGGCGAGGGCGACGGCCTCGACCTCGCCCGGGTCGACGAGGTATCCCCGCACGGAGACCGCGTGGTCGCTGCGGCCGGTGAGGTCGATCGTGCCGTCGCGCAGGCGTCGGCCGAGGTCGCTCGTGCGGAACGTGCGGGTGCCGTCGCGGTTGTCGACGAAGGCCGGGTCGTCGTCGCGGCCGAGATAACCGAGGGCGACGTCGGGCGCGGTGACGACGATGGTGCCCTTCTCGTCGACGTCGGCGGAGCGGCCGTCCTCGCGGACGACGTCGACACGGTTCCAGCCCACCGCCCGCCCGACGGGCAACCGCCCGCTCGGGAAGTCGGTGACGACGTGCTCGGCGATGAGACCGACCTCGGACGCGCCGTACCGGTTGCGGACGACGCAGTGCGACCCGACGAGCTCGCGGGCCGCCTCGACGTCGCGGCCGTAGACGGACTCGCCGGCGACGGTGAGGCCCGACAGGCTCGTGAGGAGGTCGCGGTCCGGGTCGCTCGCGGCGAGGCCGCGGAGGATCGCCGGGCTCGTGACGAGCAGCGTCCCGCCGGAGTCGGCGACCGCACGGGGCAGCGTCGCCACCCCCAGCGAGCGGACGTCGAAGAGGCGCATGCCGCAGCCCACGAGCAGCGTGTGGACCGCCGTCGTCAGTCCGGCGTGGAACGGCAGCGGGAGGGTGTGGAGGACGATGTCGGTCTCGTCGTAGCAGCACGACGCGACGGCCGAGTTCCACGCGTCGCGCACGAGGAGGCGGTGGCTCCCGACGACGGGCTTGGACGCCCCGGTCGTGCCGGACGTGAACGCGACGACGGCGGGCGCCTCGGCGGGCGGCGGGTCGCGCCACAGAAGGGCCGGATCGGCCTCGTCCGTGCCGGTCGCGACGACGCCGTCGGGGCCGACGATCGCGGTCGCCGTCTCGAGCGAGCCCGGCCGGGCCGCGTCCGTGACGACGGCGCTTGCCCCGAGGCGTGCGAGGAGACGACGCTGCCACGGCACCGGGGTGCGGTCGTCGAGGACGACGACGGGATGCCCGGTCGAGAGCGTCGCGACGATGGCGACGACGCTCGCCGCGTCGTGGGCGCCGAGGACGGCCACCGGCGGTCGCGTGGTCGTGGTGTCCGTCGCCGCCGTCGCAGACCCGAGGTGGCGTTCGAGGTCGACGCGGACCTGTGCGGCCCGCGCGACGAGCTCGGCGAACGTCAGCGTCGTACGGCCGTCGTCGACGGCGACGTGCTCCGGCCGGGCCGAGACGACGTGCTCGAGTCGCGGCAGCACACCGGCGGCGACGTCGTCCTCCCCCAGCGGGCGCAACCCGTCCGCCCTCGTCGTCCCCACGGCCGGCCGTATGGTCGTTCCGTTCACGTGGATCCCCCAATCCCCTCGGCGGTCATCGTGACATGCCCGTAGGCGGGCGTCAGGTGACCACGTGTCCATGTGACGTGACCGACGAAGCATGACCGACGGGCGCGATCCGTGTGGGTCGTCCGGACGGATCGGGACAGGGGGGTCTGGCCACCCGGCGGGCGTCCCGCGTCGATGGGACAATCGGGGAGGAAGGGCCAGGCATGCGCCGTGGCGCGGCGAGAGGAACGTGATGATCGAGTCCCGGTTCACCACCCCCGACGGTGTCGACGTGGCCGTCCGTACGGCCCTCCCGCAGGGGGATCCTCGGGGCATCGTCCACGTCCTCCACGGGATGGCCGAACATGCCCGCCGATACGACCGGCTCGCAGGCGAACTCGCCGCGGCAGGGTACGTCGTCGTCGCGCACGACCACCGGGGCCACGGGCACACCTCGCCGGAATCCCTCGGGCACCTCGCCGACTCGGGCGGCTGGTCGCTGCTCGTCGAGGACGCGCGCGGCCTCGGCGCCGCGGCCCGCGCGGAGCACCCCGGCATCCCGTACGTCCTCCTCGGGCACAGCATGGGCTCGCTCGTCGCCCGCACCCTCGTGCTCGACCACTCCGAGGACGTCGATGGCCTCGTGCTCCTCGGCACCGCCGCCGACCCGGGGGCGCTCACCCGCCTCGGCGGTCTCGGGCTCGCCCGCCTACTCACGCGCGTGCAGGGTCCGCGCCGGCCCAGCCGGATCATGGACAGGCTCACGTTCGGCTCGTTCAACGCCCCCTTCGAGGGGCGCACCCGGTTCGACTGGATCTCCGCCGACCCCGACGCCGTCGACGACTACGTCGCCGATCCTCTGTGCGGATTCGTTTGCAGCAACAGGTTCTTCGTCGACCTGCTCACCGGTACCGGCGAGGTGAACGACCGGCGCCGCGTCGCGGGGATCCGCCCCGGCCTGCCCGTCCTCCTCGCCTCCGGTGACCAGGACCCCGTGGGCGACCGTGGCGCGGGCGTGAGCGACACCGCGGCGGCGTACCGACGGGTCGGGCTCCGCGACGTCACGATCCGGCTCTACCCGGGCGCGCGGCACGACCTCCTCGCGGGCGCCGAGCACGAGGAACTCGTCGCCGAGCTCCTCGCCTGGCTCGACACCCACGTGCCGCCGACGCCCTCCTCGCCGATCGCCCCCGTCATCCCGCTGCGCCGGGAGCGCGACGACACCGACGACTGACGAGCACGACACGGCACGGCGGCACACGCGGCCACCGGCCCCGCCGGGGCGCGTCTCCGACACCGCGTCGGCGGCTCCCGCCTCACCGGCACGTCGCGCATACGACGACGCCGCCGGGATCGGGTGATCCGGCGGCGGCGTCGTGTGGGTGGGAGGGCTCAGGCGTCCTTCACCGCGGAGATCTCGAACTCGAGGCGGATCTTCTCGCCGACGAGGACACCGCCGGTCTCGAGGGCGGCGTTGAAGGTGAGGCCGAAGTCCTTGCGGTCGATGGTGGTCGACCCCTCGAAGCCGATGCGCTCGTTGCCGAAGGGGTCCTGCGCCCGACCACCGAACTCGAAGTCGATCGTCACGGGCTTCGTCACGTCCTTGATCGTGAGGTCGCCGGTGACGCGGAGGGTCTCGTCGTCGGCCGCGACGACCTCCGTCGAGCGGAACGTGAGGGTGGAGAACTTCTCGGCGTCGAAGAAGTCCGCGGAGCGGAGGTGGGCGTCACGGTCCGCGTTGCGGGTGTCGATGCTCGCCATCTGCGCGGTGAGCTCGACGGCGGCGTCCTGGAGGCCGGCGCCGGTGCGGGCGGTGCCGGTGAACTCGTCGATGCTGCCGCGGACCTTCGTGATCATCGCGTGCCGGGCGACGAAGCCGAGGCGGGAGTGGGCGGGGTCGATCGTGTACGTGCCCTGGAGGTCGGTGAGGGTCGTCATGGGGGTGTCCTTCCGCGTTTTGGTGATGCGTCACCTATAAGCCTAGTCGTCTATCAGTGATGCGTCAACCACCCCCGCGACGGGGTGGGATCGGGCGGCGCGGCCCCCCTTCCCCTCCCGGACGGTGGCGCAGGCTCCGCCTGTCGCCCGGGCGTGCGTCTCGGGGTCTCGTAGAGTCGACGCATGTCCGGAACTCCTGCACGCACAACCCTGTTCGCGACGACGCTCGCCGGATGCCTCCTCCTCGGCGCGTGCGGCGCGTCGACGCCCGCCGACGAGGCGGCATCGAAAGCCGGCGCCACCGCGACGTCCGAGGCAGCCCCGTCCAGTGCGGAGCAGCCCTCCCGCAGTGTCGCCGCGGACTGCCCGCCCACCGAGGGCGCGGCACAGCGCACGACGTCGTTCGCGGCCCCGCCCGCGATGTGCCTCGACCCGAAGCGCGACTACACGGCCACCGTGACGACCGATCTCGGCCCGTTCACGATCGACCTCCTCGAGGACCAGGCGCCGAAGACGGTGAACAACTTCGTCTTCCTCGCCCGCCACAAGTTCTACGACGGCGTCGTCTTCCACCGCGTCATCCCCGGGTTCATGAACCAGACCGGCGACCCGCAAGGCACCGGCATGGGCGGGCCCGGTTACGAGTTCGAGGACGAACTCCCGAAGAAGGGCGCCTACGAGGTGGGCTCGGTCGCGATGGCCAACGCCGGCCCGAACACGAACGGCAGCCAGTTCTTCACCGTGACCGGCCAGTCCGGCGTCGACCTGCCGCCCCAGTACAGCCTGTTCGGCAAGGTCACCGACGGGATGGACGTGCTCCGAAAGATCGAGGCCGACGGCACCCCGTCGGGAGAGCCCACGACCCAGCACCGCATCGAGAAGGTGACGATCACCGAGAAGTGACGGACGCCCTCACGGGTGTCGACGCCGCCGTGACCTGCCGCCGCGAGGCGGTCGGGTCCGGCGGCGTCGTCGTGTCCCGTCCCTACCCGGCGGGGTGCGCGGCTCGGTCGAGCCAGGTGAGCGAGCGGCCGTGGCCGTGCGTCCACGCGAGGGCCGTGCCGTCGAGGCCGAGGACGAACGTCGGGTGATCCTCCGGGATCGTCGGCCCCGTGGCGGTGATGCTGGGGACGACGTTCTTGCCCTCGTTGCTCACCCACCGGCATCGGTCGTGGGCGACGCGATCCGTCATCGCGTCGACGAACCGTTCGCGGTCGTCGGGCTCCAGGTAGGCGACGACGGCGGTGTGGAAGACGACGACCTCCCCGTGCTCGGCCGCCTCGTCGATGAGGTCGTCGAGGTCAGAGGTGAGGATGTCGCCCCGCCGCAACACGGGCGGGTCCTCCCGCACGACGTCGAGGGCGGTGCGAAGGCGTTCGCGCCGCGCCTCCTGCTCGGGCCACACGAGGGTCTCGAGCCACGAGGTCGCATCGTCGTCGGCGGCGTCGACCGGGGCGAGGTCGAGCCCGCCGCGCCACGCGACGGGGACCCCCGACGTGGGCGGGACGAACGACCCCTTGGCGCGGCACGTGAGTTCCGTCGCGGGGGAGTCGGCGGCGCCGGCAGGTCTCCACGTCACGGGCGTCTTCTCGGGGCCGACGAGGTAGCGGTAGGCGTACCGGTCGGGGTAGAGGCACGCCCCGGCGCTGGCACCCGCCTCGACGAGGGCGAGGGGGCGCCCCGACTCGGCGACGATGCGCGCGAACACCGTTGACAGGGTGGCGAGTCGGCCGACCTCGTTGGTCTGTGTGGAGCGGGCGAGGATCGTCGCGGTGATGCCCTGCGGGTCCTCGGGGTCGTCGGCGAGGAGTGTCTCCCGGAGCGCCTCGTAGGGGCCGGGGGCGGGCACGCCGTGCCAGCGTGCGGCGGCGAACACGATGTTCGGTTGCTGCTTGATCGGCGGGAGGCGCCCGACCCAGGCGAGGACCTCGTCGTCGCCCGCCACCCGCGTCGCCCAGGCGGTGAAGCACGGGGAGTCCCGCCGGGCATGGGCCGCGAAGTCCTCGTACTGCGCCACGACGTCGTCGAACAGCTTCATGGGCGCAGGCTATCGGCGCGACGACAGGTGAACGCCGCTCCGACTCCTGCGTCCTCGGGGCCGCATCGGTCGGCCGCCCCTTCCGGCATACAGCGATGGGGCGAGCAGTCGGGTCGGACCCGGAGGTGTCGTGACGTTGCCGGTCACAGGGACGATGGCCTCTGTCGCCACGACGTTCCGCTCATCGTTGTATGACGGAGGGCCGCCGCCCTCATGCCTCCCGGTCGGCCGGGGTGGGTGGGCCACCGGGGCGGCCGAGGGCGACGAGGTCGAGGAGTTCGGACCACGCCTCGATCTTCGTGCGGTCCCGTCCACGGCCGGAGCCGCGGTCGGCCTCGGCGGCCTCGATGCGGCGCCAGTCGTCGTACGTCGTCGGGTGCAGGCCCCGGTCGGCGAGGTGGGTGTCGAGGTCGAGGAGCGTCCGGTCCTCCGACGTGCCGCCCCCGGCGGCGAGGTCGTCGAGGAGGAGACGCACGGTCTCGGCGGCGTCGGACTTGTTCGTGCCGATGACCCCGAGCGGCCCGCGCTTGATCCACCCGACGACGTACTCGCGCGGCAGGACGTCACCGTCCTCGGTCGTCACGCGTCCCTCACGGTTGGGGATGACGCCGCGTTCGAGGTCGAACGGCACCCCGGGAAGCGGCACTCCGCGGTACCCGATCGCCCGGAGCACGAGCTGCGCGTCGAGCGTCGAGGTCTCACCCGTCCCCACGACCCGGCCCGCGTCGTCGAGAGCGGTGCGTTCGAGGACGACCCCGTGCACCCGGTCCTCGCCCTCGATCGCGACGGGGCGCCGCCAGAACAGGAAGTGCAGCCGGCACCGCGACTCGGGCACGACCCGCGCGGCGGCCTCGGCCAGCACGTCGACGTTGGCGCGGGTGCGGCGGTCGAGGTCCGCGTCGTCGATGCCCTCGAACGCCCCGGCGTCGACGGTGATCTGCACCCCGTCGAGCGAGCACAGCTCTCGGAGTTCCTTCGTCGTGAAGCTCGCGTGGTGCGGTCCCCGCCGCCCCACGACCCACACGTCACCGACGGTGTGTGCGGCGAGGACGTCGAGCACGGATTGCGGCATGTCGGTGCGTTCCAGCTCCGCGGGGTCGCGGGTGAGGATGCGGGCGACGTCCGCCGCGACGTTGCCGACGCCCACCGCGACGGCCGAGGTCACGCCGCGCAGGTCCTGGGGTGTCGCGTCGGGGTGGCCGCTGTACCAGGCGACGAACTCCCGCGCCGACCTGCTCCCGGGCAGCGACTCCCCGGGCACGTTCATGCGGGTGTCCTCGCTCGCCCCGGCCGCATAGATCACCGCGTCGTAGGCGGCGAGGAATTCCTCGCGCGTGACGTCCTCGCCGAACTGCACGAGCCCGCGGAACCGCAGTCGCGGCGAGTCGAAGACCCGCGCGAGGGCCTGGGCGACCGACTTGATCGACTGGTGGTCGGGCGCCACCCCGTACCGCACGAGCCCGAACGGTGTCGGCAGCCGGTCGAACACGTCGACCTCCACCGGCACGTCCTCCTGCCCGAGGAGTGCCTGGGCGGCGAACAGCCCCGAGGGTCCTGCCCCGACGACGGCGACGCGTCGACGTCGCGTAGGGGCGGTGGCATCTCGGGCCGGGCGTGGGGCGAGGTCGTCTGCCATGAACGCACCCTATGCGGGTCGGTTGAACGGACGGGGTTCGTGCGCAGACCCGTTCGGGGGTCGCCGGGCGGTTCCGGCCGGAGCCGTCTCGGCGGCTCGTCCCGGCGAGACGGCGGGCGTCCGGCGCCGCGCGCACGATCACCCCCGGTGGGTCCGCATCCACGACCCCCCTCGCCCGGCCCCGACCACGTCGCTCGCTCCGCGTCCCCGCCGACTCTCGTCGCGGAGCCCACGCGCCCCTCGGCGTGGCCGTGCCGGAGTCTCAGCTGCGGGCCGAGACGTTCCAGATGCGGTCGAGGTAGTCGCGCATGGACCGGTCGGAGGAGAAGAACCCGGAGCGGGCGACGTTGAGGATCGCCGAACGGGTCCACGCCTCGGTGTCGGCGTACGTCGCCTCGACCTTCTCCTGTGCCTCGACGTAGGCGTCGAAGTCGGCGAGGGCCATGAACCGGTCGCTCGAGAGGAGGTCGTCGACGACCGCCGCGGCGCGGCTCGGATCGCCGCCGGTGGCTTCGCCGCTCGCGAGGAAGTCGATCGCGCTCTTGAGCCGCGGGCTGGAGGCGTACACGTCGCCGGGTACATAGCCCTTCGCCTGGAGCTCGGCGACACGCGGCTCGGTCATGCCGAAGAGGAAGAAGTTGTCGTCGCCGACGAGCTGACGGATCTCGACGTTCGCGCCGTCGTCGGTGCCGATCGTCAGCGCGCCGTTGAGGGCGAACTTCATGTTGCCCGTGCCCGAGGCCTCCTTGCCGGCGAGGCTGATCTGCTCGGAGAGGTCGGCCGCGGGGATGAGCGTCTCGGCGAGGGTGACGTTGTAGTTCGCCGGGAACGCGATGGCGAGACGCCCGGCGACCCGCTCGTCGGCGTCGATCGTCGCGGCGACCGCGTTGATGAGCGCGATCGTCTCCTTCGCCATGAAGTAGCCCGGCGCGGCCTTCGCGCCGAACACGACCGTGCGCGGTGTGGTCGACTCCGGGTCGACCTCATCGGAGAGGAGCCGCTGGTACAGCGAGACGACGTGGAGGAGTTTGAGGCTCTGCCGCTTGTACTCGTGGAGCCGCTTGACCATGACGTCGAGGAGGTGCCCCTCGGGGAGGTCGATGCCGTCGCGGTGGTGGAGGAGTTGACGCAGACGCTCCTTGTTGCCCGCCTTGACCGCGCGGAACCGCTCACGGAACGCGGCGTCGTCGGCGAACGGCTCGAGCTCGCGCAGACGCTCGAGGTCGGTGAGCCACCCCTCGCCGATCGCCTCCGTGACGAGCTCCGACATGCCGGGGTTGGCGATGCGGACGAAGCGGCGCGGCGTCACCCCGTTCGTGACGTTCGTGAACTTGTCGGGCCACATCTCCGAGAAGTCGGGGAGGACCTTGTCGCGCAGGAGCTGGCTGTGCAGCTCGGCGACGCCGTTGACCTTCGTCGCGGCGACCGTGGCGAGGTGCGCCATGCGGATCGCCCGGACCGGGTTCTCCTGGACCATCGACATGCGGCGGGCCCGCACCTCGTCGCCGTCGAACTGCTCGCGGACCCGGGCGAGGAAGTCCTCGTTGAGGCGGTAGACGATCTCGAGGTGCCGTGGGAGCAGGCGGCCGAGGAGGTCGACCGGCCACACCTCCAGGGCCTCCGGAAGCAGCGTGTGGCATGTGTAGTCGAAGCACTGCTTCGTGACGTCCCACGCCTCGTCCCACTCGAAGTCGTGCTCGTCGACGAGGATCCGCATGAGCTCGGGGATCGCGATGACGGGGTGGGTGTCGTTGAGCTGGAAGGCGATCCGCTCGGGCAGCCGGTGCAGGTCGAAGTCCGCCGGGAGGGTGTGGCGGATGAAGTCCTTGATCGAGGCGGCGACGAAGAAGTACTGCTGCTGGAGGCGCAGCTCGCGCCCCTGCGGCGTGGAGTCCTCGGGGTAGAGGACCTTCGTGATGTTCTCCGCGAACGTCTGCGCGCGCACGGCCTCGGCGTAGTCGCCCTGGTTGAAGAGCTGGAGGTCGAACGCGTTCGTCGCCTTCGCGCTCCACAGGCGCAGGGTGTTGACGACGCCGTTGCGATAGCCCGGCACGAGGAGGTGGTAAGGCACCGCCTGCACGTCCCACGCAGGCACCCAGCGGGTGCGCTCGCGGCCGTCGTCGCCCGTGTACCGCTCGGTGTGGCCACCGAAGTCGATCTGCACGGCGCGGTCGGGCTGCGGGAACTCCCACGGGGAGCCGAGCGCGAGCCAGCTGTCCGGCACCTCGACCTGGCGGCCGTCCTCGAACGTCTGCTTGAAGATGCCGTACTCGTAGCGGATGCCGTACCCGATGCAGGAGACGTCCATCGTCGCGAGGGAGTCGACGAAGCAGGCCGCGAGACGACCGAGGCCACCGTTGCCGAGGCCCGGCTCGATCTCCTGGGAGCGGAGGAGGTCGACGTCGAGGCCGCACTCCTTCATCGCCTCGCGGGCGATGTCCTCGAGGCCGGCCGCGAGCAGGGCGTTGTCGAGCTGACGCCCGAGGAGGTACTCCGCCGACAGGTAACCGATGACCTTGTCGCCCGCGTCGCGGCGCCGCTTGCCCGTCCGGATCCACCCCTGCATGAGGTAATGACGGACCGTGCGGGCGAGCGCGAGGTACTGGTCGTTGAGCGTCGAGCGCGAGAGCGGCACGCCCTGCGTGTAGTTGAGCTCACGCAGGAACTGGCGGACGAACCCGTCGACGTCGCGGGCCGGACCCACGGCGGGGGTGAGGGCGCGCTCGTGCGTCGGCTCGAACTGGGGTCCGGTGACGGACGTGGCCATCTCCGGGGTCTCGCCCACGGTGCGTGAGTCGTCGTGGAAGTCGGTCTCGTGGGTCACGTCGTCTCCGATGGGTCGGCGGGTCGTGCGGTGGTCATCGTGCGGGGGTCGTCGTGCGGGGGTCGTCATGCGGCAGGAGGTGGCCCGGGGTGGCGGCGGCCTCGTGACGAACTCCCTTCCGAGGTTAGCCGATCGACGGGGTGGGGCCCTCCGGGGATGGAGGTGGCCCCGGCGCCCGGACCGCCGCTGACCTGCGCCGATGGGTCCATGCGCGAGGGGTGGGTGCCCGCGGTCCGTCGTCGCGCACCGGACCGTCTGGCATCGTGGGCCCGGTGACGAGCCCCCTACGCGCCGACATCACGGCCACCCTCACGAGCTGGTCCGCGCCCGACGCCGACCAGGACGCGCTGCGACACGCCTACCTCGCCTTCCTCGCCGCCCGGCCGGACGCCCCGAGCCGCACGTGCGCTCCCGGGCACGTCACGGCCTCGGTCGTCGTGCTCTCGGCCGACCGCACCCGCACGCTCCTCACCCTCCACCCCCGTGTCGGGCGATGGCTGCAGCTCGGCGGACACGTCGAGGAGGGCGACGCCTCCCTCGCCGACGCGGCGAGGCGAGAGGCACGCGAAGAGGGCGGGTTCGACGTCGACCTCGACCCGATACCCGTCGACCTCCACTGCCACCCGATCGTCTGCAAGGGCTACACGGAGCCGACCCGCCACCTCGACGTGCGCTACGTCGCGCTCGCCCCCGAGGGGGCCCTGGAGGCGAGGTCGGAGGAGTCGACCGACCTGCGCTGGTTCGACGTCGACGCCCTCCCCGACCTCCCGGCCGAGGTGGAAAACCTCGTGCGCCGGGCGGTGGAGAGGGCGTCGGACGTGACGGGTCGCTGAGGAGGCGACGCGCTGCGGGTCAGGCGGGGTGCCGGCGGATCATCTCCGCGACGGCGGCCGCGAGCGCCTCGCCGTCGAGCGCCTCGACCTTGGGGCCGCCGGGCACGACACGGATCTCCCGGTCGTCACGGCCCGCGGTGTACTCGCGGAGCGTCTCGATCTCGACGTCCGTCGTCGCCTCGTCGGAGGCGAGGATCCATACGGGCCCGTCGTAGGTGTCGAGGAGATCGAGTCCCTGGGGTTGCGTCTCGATGTAACGCACGATGTCGTCCATCGCCTGCCGACCGGGGAGCCGACGCCATCCCTCCGGCGTCGTCTCGATCTGACGCCGGTAGAAGTCGCGGTACTGGTCCACGCCGATGCGGTGCGCGACCCAGTCGCCGTGCGCCCGCGCGACGATCTTCTCGAGGTGGGGCTCGAACTCGTCGGCGGCGCCGGTGGCGAACAGGCCGAACCGTTCGTCCCACACGTCGAAGGTCTCCGGGCCCACCTGCTCGGCCCACTCCGTGCGGGCCTCTTCACCACGGCGGACGCTCGCCAAAGCGAGCATCCCGAGCGTCGGCGCGTCGAGACCCGCCATGCGGTCCGGATCGAGGGCGAGCATCTCGTCCTGCTCGACGAGGACGTAGGGGCGGTGCAGCCCGAGTTCACGCGCGACCCCCACGACGTCCCCGACGAGACGTTCCGGGCGGTCGACGGGCAGGCGCGAGAGGCCGTGAGCCCGCAGGTCGACGGCGACGACGTGGCCGATACCGGCCAGGTCGGCCGCGACCGGCGCCCACACCTGAGCGTTGGAGGCGAGCTGGTGGATGAGGAGGATGTCGGGGCCGGTGCCGCCGTAATCGATCGTGGCGTACCGGTCTCCGTCCACCTCCACCGCGATGTCACATGTCATCTCGAACGTCCTCTCGGGGCGGGGTGCGACGAAAGTCTCGTCCTCGTCGTCATCGGGCGCCACGGGGCCGACGTGAGGACTCCGTCAGCGTGTGACGCCCGAGACACGCCGCCCGTTCTCGAGATAGACGCACGAATCGGACTTCAACGCCTTTTTCACCCGGCGTCGGACCGGTGGGCGCAGCAGCTCCAGGGCGCCGGGTACGCTCACGAACCGGTGTTCGCTGATCTCGTACTCCTGCAGGCGGATCCCCGCGACCTGCTCGGCCGAGAGGGTGCCACAGTCGAAGAGGAACCGCAGTCCCAGCTTCGCGCCCTTCTTCGCCGGTCGGGTGTCGACGCAGGCGAGCCGCCCGGTGCTCACCTCGATGCCGGTCTCCTCGGCGACTTCGCGTCGACACGCCTCCCACGGCGTCTCCCCGTCGGCCTCCATCACCCCGCCGGGCAGCGTCCACCCCGACTTGTACGTCGGTTTGAGCACGAGCAGGCGACCCCTCTCGTCGAAGAGGATCGCCCCCGCCGACACGGGGATCTCGGGAAGCGCGAACATGGCGGCAGGCTAGTGGACGCCACCTGCGCCCGCGCGGGCGGTGAGGCCCCGTGACCGCCGTCTCAGCGCCGTCCTGCCAGGTCGTCACGAGTCCGTCCTTCGCGCCGAACCGCAGCAGTGCCGCTCGACGACGTTGCGCAACTCGTCGGCCCGGGCCGCGGGGCACGTGAGGGTGGCGACGAGTTCGGTGTCCGTCGCAGTGAGGACGACCCGCTCCCCGGCGCCGAACGGCACGGATCCCTGACCCGTGGGCTCGCCACTCCTCGGTCGCCTTCCGGCCGAGGTGTGAGACGAGCTGACGCCCCCGGCGTGCGGCGCGATCGGCGGGGGCCCGGCCGACGAGGGTGACGGGGAAACGACGACCCACCATCCCGGCGAGCGCGTCACGGGCCTCGAGGAACGGAGCGAGGGCGACCATGCCCCCAGGGGTGCCCCACCCATCCGGGCCGTGCGCGAGGCCCGGGGCGGAAAGCCCGGTTCCGGCCCCGATGGGGGAGGATGTCGACATGCGAGACGTCCACGTCGACACCCCGAACGGCCGGTACGCGGTCATCCACTTCCAGGAGGAGGACGAGAGCGTCGCCCCCCACGGCGCCGATCGGCGACCCGATGTCGTCCTCCTCCACCAGATCGCCTCGACCGCCGAGGTGTGGGGCACCCTCGGCCCCGCCCTCGCGGCGTTCTCCCGACCCCTCGCCGTCGACCTCTGCGGTCACGGTCGCACCCGTGCCGTCGAGGAGACCCTCGACCACCTCACCGCCGACCTGCCCGCCGTGCTCGACGCCCTCGACGTGCACGACCCCATCCTCGTCCTCGAGAGCGAGGAGCTCCTCCCGCTGTTCGACGACCTGGCCGGGGCCCTCGGTGCGTCGGGCGTCCTGGTCGTCGGACCGTTCACGTGGAAGCGCGGGCAGGCCGCCGCCGCCGAGTACGACGAGGTCCTCGGCGCCGACACGATCGACGAGTGGGACGCCCGCAACGAGATCTTCGCGACCGGCACCGAGGCGGACCGTGAGGAGTTCGTCGAACGTCGCGCGGCGCGCGCCGCCACCGACTGGGTCAACGAGGACATCCCGCTCGACCAGCTCCGCGCCTACATCGCCCGGCAGCTGTGCGACACCGAGGACGGCTGGGAGCGCCTCCCGCGCCGCCCCCTCGTCGAGCAGGCCCTCGCCCGCATCGGCCGCGGGCCCTTCGGTCTCGACCTCTACGACCACGTCGACGTGCCCGTGTGGCTCGCCGTCGGCGGCCACGGTCTCGAGCACGCCGAGGTCGACGACCTCGCCGCCTGGGCTGCCTCCACCCCCGACCGGCGGGCCGCGTTCCTCCCCGGCCACGTCCCGCCCGACTCCTTCGAGCCCGGGTCCCTCGCCGACCTCGTCCGGCAACTCGTCGAGGCCGTCGTCCCGAGCCGGCAGGAGGCACTCCGATGACCGACGCGACCCCGCCCCCCGGCGCCCCGGGCGCACCCCGCGCCACGCACGACGGCGAACGCCCCTGCCCGCCGGTCGACCTCGTCGAGGTCCCCGCCTGGGGGCCGTACGCGCTCGCGATCCACGGCGGGGCCGGGCCCCGCGCCACGCCGCTCACCGCAGAGGAGACCGAGGAACGCGAGGGGGCCCTCCGCCGGGCGCTCCGGGCCGGTGCCGACGTCCTCGCCGCCGACGGCGAGGCGATCGACGCCGTCGCCGCCGCCGTCGTCGTCCTCGAGGACTGCGCGTTCTTCAACGCCGGCCGCGGCGCCGCGCTCACCACCGACGGCGTCGCCGAGCTCGACGCGTGCGTCATGCGCGGCGACCGCGCCGCCGGCGCGATCACCGCCGCGGGCCACGCCCGCAACCCCGTCCGTGCGGCGCGGGCCGTCATGGACCACACCCCCCACGTCCTCCTCGTCGACCCCTCGCCCGACCGGCTCGAGACGTGGGGATGCGAGCTCGCCGACCAGGACTGGTTCCGTGTCCCCCGCCAGGAACGCGCCCTCGCGCGCCTCCTCGAGGAACGCCGCCACGGCACCGTCGGCGCCGTCGCCCGCGACGTCCACGGCCACGTCGCCGCGGCGACGTCGACCGGTGGCATCACCGGGCAGCTCCCCGGCCGCGTCGGCGACACCCCGCTCGTCGGCGCCGGCACCTTCGCCGACGACGCCCACGTCGCGATCTCCGGCACCGGCACCGGCGAGTTCTTCGTCCGCGGCGTCCTCGCCCACGACCTCTACGCCCGGATGCGGTACGCCGGGGCCGACCTCGCCACCGCCGCCCGCGGCGTCCTCGACGACCATCTCGGCCGCCGCGGCGCCGACGGCGGTCTCGTCGCCGTCACCCCCGACGGCGACGTCGTCCTCGCCTGGGACTCCGGTGCGATGTACCGCGGCTGGCTCACCGCCGACGGGCCCGTCGCCCACGCCTGACCGGGGCGTCGGCCACGTCCGGCCGGGGTGCCCGGACGGGCCTCGCGCACGGAGGAGAGGCAGCCGGCCGCCCCGGCCACCCTCCGAGGCGTCGCCGACGATGCCTCGTGACTCCCGGACGGAGCGAGGGCACGCCCGTCTCAGGTCACGGTGCGCGGGGCCGATGGGGCAGGGCAGCCCTGAAGTCGAGCATCGGAGACGACGTGCGCCACCCATTCCGCAAGGAGAACACCCTCGCGCGCGCGGCCTTCGGCCACGCCGGCCCGGTCGGCCACGGAGGCCAGACCGCGTCGACCGTCGATGAGATCGCCGTCATCCGCGCCGTGATGACGGCCCTCGACGGCGCCGACGGGTACCACCAGGCGGCCCTCGTCGCGGTCAACGCCGTGTGCGACGCCCTCGGATGGGACGTGTCGAGCGTATGGCGGGTCGACGAGACGGCGGGCGGGCTCGTCCTCGACGTCTCCTGCGGTCGCCGCCCCGAACTCACCGCCCGCGCCACCGAACAGCGCACCGTCGTCCCCCGCGGCGTCGGCGCGATGGGGAAGGCCTGGAGCACGGGCCGGAGCGTCCTCGAGGAGGGCGACCTCGACCTCCTCCGGCAGCTCGCCGGGCCGGACGCGCCGCTCGTCTCGACGTTCCTCGTCCTGCCCGTGACGGCGGGTGGCGCGGTCCAGGGGGTCCTCACGTTCGTCTCGTTCGAGCCGTGGGCTCGTACGGAGCGGTCCGTCGACCTCATGGAGTGCATCGGCGGCCTCGTCTCCCAGGCCCTCGAACGGGTCCGCATCTTCGAGCGCGAGAAGGAACGCGCCCGCGACGCGACGGCGATCAACGTCGTCCTCCGAGAGGTGACCGACGCCCCCGACGAGGGGACTGCCGTCCGCACCGCCCTCGACACGATCCGCCGCGAGTTCGGCTGGCAGTACGGCTCGTTCTGGGCCGTCGACCCCGAGGAGCGGGTGCTGCGGTTCGCCATCGAGTCCGGCGACGCGGGGCCGGAGTTCCGCGAGGTCACCCACGAGGCGACGTTCGCCCAGGGCGTCGGCGTCGCCGGCCGCGCATGGCGGAGCCGCGACCTCGTCTTCGAACCCGACCTCGGCACCGTCACCGACTGCGTCCGCGCCCCCGCCGCCCGCCGCGCCGGCGTCAAGAGCGGGGTCTGCGTCCCCATCATGATCGGGACGGACGTCGTCGGCACGATGGACTTCTTCGCCACCACCGAGATCACCCTCACCGACGCCCGCCGCGAGGCGCTCCGCAACACGGCGTTCCTCGTCTCCCACGCCCTCGAACGCAGCCGCGGCACCGAGAAGATCGCCTCGGCCGGACGTGACCTGCTCTCCTCCATCTCCGAGGTCGAGGGTCACGTGACCTCGGCGAAGGAGGTCGCCGCGGAGGCGAACCGCATCACCGGCTCGGCGACGCAGATCGTCGCTCAGCTCGACCGCTCCTCCCAGGAGATCGGCGCCGTCGTCAAGACGATCACGAGCATCGCCGAGCAGACGAACCTCCTCGCCCTCAACGCGACCATCGAGGCCGCCCGCGCCGGGGAGTCCGGCAAGGGGTTCGCCGTCGTCGCCGGCGAGGTCAAGGAACTCGCCCGCGAGACCGCGACCGCCACCGAGGAGGTCGGCGCCAAGGTCGCGACGATCCAGGCCGACGCCGCCGCCGTCCGCACCGCGCTCGACGAGGTGTCCGACACCGTGGCCCGCATCAACGACGCGCAGCAGATCATCGCCGGCGTCCTCCACGACCAGGCCGCCGTCACCCGCACCGTCCTCGGGGCCTGACCCCGGCACCTCGGCCGTCGCCCCCCCCGGGTGTCTTGCCCGGGCGTTCACCAGCGACGACGCGTGGCGAGATCCAGACCGGATCCATATCCGCAGCGCACCCGAGGGAGAGGAACCCCTCGATAGCGTCCCCCCGGGGGATCACGAGACGCCCGGCGCGAGACGCGCGAGGGACGTCGCGCCCAGGGATGTCGCACCCGCGGACGTCGCCTCGGCGACGGGCGGGCGACGGGCGGGCGACGGGTGGCGACGGACGGCGGGGAGGACGAGGGGACGATGCTGACGACGGGCGCGACGCGTCGCAGGTGGCGTGCCGGGGTCGTCGGCGGGAGCACCGCCGCGCTCGCGGCGGTGACCGTCGCCGTGACCGGACCCACCGGGTGGCGCATCGCCGCCTCCCAGGAGAGCGCACGGCCGCCGGCCTCCCGCGCGACGACCTCACCGCCCGCCGCCGACGCCGCCGGTGGCGAGGAGCGTCGCACGGTCGATGGACTCCCTCCCTTCCGTGCGATCCCGTTCGACCTGACGAGCGAGGGCGTGCCGTTGCCCTACGACGTCACGCCCCTGCCCCTCGCGCCCACCGGTCGACCCGTGGACGAGGCGGGAATCGTGCAGTACCGCGAACCCGACGGGACGCTCCACGACCACCCCGTCGTGCAGGCGGGCCAGATCCTGGGGTGGCTCGCCGCGGCGAAGACGTCCGACGATCCGCGATACCTCCGGTCGGCGGTTCGTCACGGCGACCGGCTCGTTGCACGGTCGGTGCGTTCTCGTGGCGCACGGTTCTTCCCCTACGACATGGCGTTCCCGCTGCACGGCGACCGCCGCCACGTGATGCCCCGCCCCTGGTACTCCGCCATGGCGCAAGGGCAGGTGCTCGCGGCGTTCCTGCGTCTGCACGAGGCGACCGGCGATGCGCGCTGGCGGCGGGCCGCCGACGAGACGTTCGCGAGTTTCACGGTGCCCCGGCAGGAGGGGCAACCGTGGGTGAGTGACGTCCACCCCGACGGGTCGCTGTGGCTGGAGGAGTACCCCCACCCGGAGACCCCGGACAGCGCCTACAACGGCCACCATTTCGCCCTCTTCGGGGTGTATGAGTACTGGCGGGCGACGGGGCGACCCGAGGCGGCCGACCTCGTCCGCGGCGCGCTCACCGCGAGCCTTCGGTCCGCCCCCGAGTTCCGTCGCCCCGGTGAGCTGTCGCGCTACTGCCTCACCCACGACGTCCGCAGCGCCAAGTACCACGGCATCCACGTCCGGCAGTTGTACGTTCTCGCCGGCCTGTCGGGGGATCCCCGGTTCGCGCGGTGGGCCGACGTGTTCCTCGCCGACGCACCCGCCGCCCACACCGGTGGTCCCGGCCGCCTTGCCGCGACCGGGCACCGCCTCCTCACCCTCGACGACGACGGCTCCGTCACCGGGGTGACGCGGGTGGAACTCGACCGCCCCCGTGCGGTGACGTTCGACGCCCGCGCCCGCGTCGCCGGCGAGGACGGCGTGTGGCTGCGGCTCGCGAGCGCTGCCCACCGCGGCCGGTGGGTGCGGGAGGACCCGGCGTCGGCGTTCGTCACCGGGTTCGACGAGACCTACCCGTTCACTCCCGCTCGGCGCCTTCCGCTCACCGGCACCACACGCGACGTGTACCGCATCGACGTCGCGGGTCGACGACGCGTCGGCTCCCTCGACCCGCGGGACCAGACCGTGCTCGTGGGCGGGCGCGCCGTGCACGACGGCCTGCCGCTCGTCCGCCTCGCGGAAGGCCCCCACGCCGGGTCGTACCTTCCCCTGGCCGCCGTGGTCACCGGGCCGACCGGCTCGACCGGCTCGACCGACTCGTCCGGCTCGACCGGCGAGGATCAGCGTTTCCGGTAGAGCTTCTTCGTCTGATAGACGGGCTCGGTCGTCACGTTGACGCCGAGGCTGCGGAAGATGCCCTCGTCGACGGGGCCGAGGATCACCGTCGAGTGCACGTCGCAGCCACGCAGGTGCTGGAGCTGGTCGAGGGCCCGGCGGGCGTTCTCGTCCTCCCGCGCCCCGACGGCGAGCGCGATGAGTACTTCGTCGGTGTGCAGGCGCGGGTTGTGACTGCCGAGGTGCTCCGTCTTGAGCGCCTGGATCGGCTCGACCGTCTCGCGGGCGAGGAGCTTGACCTTGTCGTCGATCCCCGCGAGCGCCTTGAGCGCGTCGAGGAGGATCGCCGAGCAGCATCCGAGCAGCGACGTCGTCTTGCCCGTGATGATCTGCCCGTCCGGCAGCTCGATCGCCGCCGCCGGTCCCTTCGTCCGCTTCGCCACCGCGAGGGCCGGTTCGACGACCGGCCGGTCGGTGCGCGTGATGCCGAGGCGGCTCATGATGAGCGCGATCTTCTCCGAGTCGTCCGGCTCGAGGTCATCCCTGCGCTCCGTCGCGAGGGACTTGAAGTATCGGCGGATGATCTCCTGCTTGCTCGCCTCGCGGCACACCTCGTCGTCGCTGATGCAGTGCCCCGCCATGTTCACGCCCATGTCGGTGGGGGAGGCGTACGGGGAGGCGTCCATGATCTGCTCGAACAGCAGGTTGAGGACGGGGAAGACCTCGACGTCGCGGTTGTAGTTGACGCAGCTCTCGCCGTAGGCCTTGAGGTGGAACGGGTCGATCATGTTGACGTCGTCGAGGTCGACCGTCGCCGCCTCGTAGGCGATGTTCACCGGGTGGTCGAGCGGCAGGTTCCAGATCGGGAACGTCTCGAACTTCGCGTAACCGGAGGAGAGCCCACGCTTGTGGTCGTGGTACATCTGCGACAGGCAGGTCGCCATCTTGCCGCTGCCCGGGCCGGGTGCCGTGACGACGACGAGGTCCCGCTCGGTCTCGATGTACTCGTTGCGGCCGTACCCCTCGTCGCTCACGACGTGGGCGACGTCGTTCGGGTACCCCTTGATCGGGTAGTGCCGGTAGACCTTGATGCCCTGCCGCTCCAGGCGCCGCTTGAACGCCTTGGCGGCCTTGTTGTCATCGGTCATGTACGAGATGACGACGCTCCCGACGAACAGTCCGCGGCTGCGGAACTCGTCGATGAGGCGCAGCACGTCGGCGTCGTAGGGGATGCCGAGGTCGGCCCGCTGCTTGTTGCCCGCGAGGTCCCGTGCACTCACGACGACGACCATCTCGACCTCGTCCGCGATCTCCTGCAGCATGACGAGCTTGTTGTCGGGGGTGAACCCCGGCAGGACGCGCGAGGCGTGCAGGTCGTCGAACAGCTTTCCGCCGAACTCGAGGTAGAGCTTGCCGCCGAACTGCCGACGCCTCGCCTCGATGTGCTCGGACTGCATCCGCAGGTACTTCTCGCGATCGAACCCGACCTTGTTCATGACCGCCCCTTTCGACCGTCGGATGCTACCGGCCCCACATGACGGCGCCACCACGGCACGTCGACGTCACGTCGCGGTCCCCGTCCCGCGCATGTGCCGGATCCCCTGATCGAGACGAGGGCAGTCGCGAACATTCGGCGCCAGGCGGCCCGCACCGGTGCGGCTCCGAGTGGGCTGCGTGACGCGCCGCCGACGATCACCTGCCTCGAACGACGACCACAACCCCAGAGGGAGTCGTGACCCCGCAGGTCGGAAGATCGGATCTGGCGCGGGGTGAGAGTTCTGGTCGTCGTTCGAGTCAGTCGCCCGCCGACAGGCCGTCGACGACCGCCTGCACGACGGCTCGAACCCACTCGGGGTTGCCGCGGAGGTCGTCGTAGGTGACGCGGACGACGCGCCATCCCCGGGCCACGAGCTCGTCGTACCGGACCGCGTCACGGCGGAGCCCGTCACGTCCGCCGTGGTACTCGAAGCTGTCCGCCTCGACGACGATCCGCCGCACCGGGTCGGCGAGGTCGACCCGCGCCGCGAAGTCGACGCCGCCCGGCAGTCTCGGACCCCGGATGGCGAACTGCGGCTGCAGGTGGAGCCCCGGAACGTCGAGGAGCGTGGCCCGCAGCGCGGACTCGAACGGGTTGGCCGCGCGCCCGTCCGCTGCCGCCGCGACCCGGCGGCGCCGACCCGCGCCACACCCCCGGGCCGTGTCGGCGGCCTCGACGAGCTCGCCCTTCTCCACGAGCCCCGAGCGGAGAGCGCCGTCGGCGACCGCGAGCGCCTGGTCGAACGGGAGCGACGCCGCGCAGTCGAGCACGGTGCGCAGCGGTGGCGTCGCCCCGTCGCGGACCTCGCCGTCGCGGAGGGACAGCCAATGGACGGCGCAGCCGCGGCGGAGAGCCCGCACGTTCGTCCCACGCCGCACCGCGACGTCGGGGACGGCGGGCGGGTCGAGGAGGGGCCAGCCCCACCAGGCGGCGGCGGACCGGTGGGAGAGGACCCCGCCGACGCGGCGGGCCGCGACGAGGTCGGCCGCCGCCGACGCCGACGCCAGTCCGCTCCGGCCGACGGGTCGGATCCTGCCGTCCTCGAGGGCGCCCCGGAGCGCGCCGGCGGTGAAGCGCCGACGCACGCGTCGGCGGTCGGCGATGCCCCCGACGGTCTCGACGTAGGCGACGAGGGCGTCGGCGTCGCGGGAACGGCGGGCCGGTGGGGGAGGGAGGGGGTCGGGGTGGGACGGCATGCATCATCGTCGGGCGGGCTCTGCCCCGGCTCGTCGCACCGTTCGCGGGGTTGGGGACGGCCGCTACCCGACGAGGAGGGTGTGGACCGTCTCGAACGACGACCGAAACGTCAACGCCGTCTCACCGCGACCCACGTGACCTGCGGCGACGTGGGCATCATCGAGATGGGCCCGGACTTCTGGTCGTCCTTCGAGGCAGACGGGGCGGCTACCGCATCAGGTGGGGTCGTGGACGGCCCCTGGTGGCCGGCCGCGCCCGGTGACGATGTCGGCCGCCGCTGCGGCGTGAGGAGACGAGGCCGTGGCGGAGCCGACCGGTGGGTCGGGTGGTGATGAGGCCGTGCATGGGGGGCGGCCCACGCGTCAGCGGAGGTCGGCGACGACGGTGACGGTGCCGGGGGCGATCTCGGTGAAGCCGGCGTCGCGGACGGCGATGCGGTGGTGGGTGCGCCAGGCCCGCTCGGGGTCGTGCACGGAGGTGAGGAGCTCGGCCCATCGCGACTCCGGGGCGCTCTCGACGCGGACGGGGCAGTCCGCCGCGTGCCAGCGGGCGAGGAGGTCGCCGTCCTCCCCGGCGGCGACGGCCGCGGCGATCATGCCGGCGTGGCCGGTCTGGGCCATGAGCTTCCCCGCGGTCATCTCGAGGTCCGCCGGGACGACGCACGTGAGCACGGGGGCGTCCTCGCCGGTGACCCCGCCCGCGGTCGGGACGTCGGTGGGGTCGGCGGGATCCTCGGTGGGCAGGTCCGTGCCGGAGACCTGGAGCTTCGCGACCCGCTTGTCGAGCCGGGCGACGAGGCCGGGGGTGAGGACGCGGATCTCCGTGCCGGTCGCGTCGTCGGTGAGCGTGAGGCCCGGCAGGTCGGCGGTCGTCTCCCACGCGGCACCGCGGGCGCGGCGGGTGACCTTGCGGATGTGCCCGTGGCCGTAGGCGGCGACATCGTCGTGCCAGGGACCGCCGGGGGCGCTGCGCGGGTGGAGGCAGAGGAGGGCGCACCCGCGGGCGGCGAGTTCGAGCGCGCGCCGACGGCTCGGCGGCGCCTGCTTCTCGAGATGGAGGACGATCTGGATGGCCCGCACCTGCTCGGGGTCCTCGTGGCGATCTTGGTCGACGCCCGCGTCGTCGAGACGCAGCCAGTGCGCGTACCGCTCACGGACGGGGGCGAGGACCTCTCCGGGCGGCGCCGTGATCTCCCTGGGGGCGGCCGGGTCGGCCCCGTCCGCGGTGTCGTGGCCCCTCACGCCGGCGTCGATGGTCTCCTCGTCCGTCATGACGACCACGGTGTCACGCCGCCCTCCGCGTCGATCGTCCCGCCCTGGGCACGCGCCCGACGCCGGCGGTGGGCGGCGGGACCGTGCGGACGTGGCGTGCGCGAGTGGTGGGGGTCGTCGGCGGCGGGGGAGGCCCGGCCGGGGAGGAGGAGCCTCTCGCCCACCGTGGGGTTCGTCCGCCGGTCGGGACGCGCTCCGGCCGCGCCGCCGGCGGCCGTTCGTGACGCAGGTGAGGGTGGGAGGACCGCGCGGGGTGTGGCGGCCGAGGTGCTCAGGCGAGGGAGAGGAAGAGTTTCTCCATCGCGTCGAGGTCGGCCTCGCGGTCGGGGTCGTCGGTCATGCACTGCTGGAGGCCGGTCGTGATGAGGGAGAACCCGGACCGGTCGAGGGCGGAGCTGCACGCGGAGAGCTGGGTGATGACGTCCCGGCAGTCGCGGCCCTCCTCGATCATGCGGATGACCGCGCCGAGCTGGCCGTGGGCGCGTCGCAACCGGGTGAGGGCCTGGCCGATGTCGGCGGGATCGAGCTGCATGAGGACTCCTGGGGCGGTGGGGGCCCGTGGTGGGTCGGGCGACCCGCACCCGGGCCCGACGGCGAGGGATGCGCGCGGCGGCGCGGGAGGTCAGTGCGTGCGGGCGTCGCCGTGGCCGGGGCACCACTGGTCGGCGGGCACCTGGGCCTTGACCTGGTCGACGTGCTGGCCGCAGCCCTCCCACGTGGTCTTGCCGCAGACAAAGCAGGGAACGGGACGGCACATGGGGGTCTCCTGGGATCGGGTCGTCGTGGCTCGTTCGTCATCACGGTAGGCCAATACCCCTGGGGGTATGAAGGAGGAGGGGTCAGCGGAGGAACGGGGCGAGGACGAGGTCGAGCTCGTCCGCGAACTCGTCGAAGAACCCGTGGCGGCCCCCGTCGCGAAGGACGAGCCGTGAGTCGAGGATCGACGCCTCGAGGAGTTCCGCGTTCTGGGACGGCACCATCGGGTCGGCCGTGCCGTGGAGGACGAGGGTGGGTGCCGTGATGTCCGGAAGGCGCGACCAGGCGTCGTGCCCGTAGCTCGCCCGCAGGTGGGCGAGGCTCGCCGCCGGGCTCGTCGCCCCGTCACCGAGGAGGTCGGTGTCGTCCGCGGATCCGTCCCAGGCGTGGGTGTAGAAGAGGCGGAGGACCCGCTCGGTGCGCTCGTCGCCGGGGGGTGAGGCGAGGAGGCGGCGCACCTCGTCGTCGCGTTCGGTGGCGAGAGGGCCTCCGGGGGACGTGCAAGCGAGGGCGAGACGTTCCACGCGGTCGGGATGCTCGGCGGCGAGGTGCTGGGCCACGCGCCCACCCATCGACGTGCCGTAGACGCGGAACGTCGGGTGGCCGAGTTCCGTCATCACGTGGGCGGCGTCGGCGGCGAAGGTCTCGGTGGTCCAGTCGTCCACCGGGGCCTCGGAGTCGCCTGTGCCGCGGTAGTCGATCGTCACCGTGCGATAGGTGTCCTCGAACCGCGTGCGCAGTCGGCGCCACCATCGCATGGAGGTCGCCTGCCCCTGGAGGAGCAGCAGGGGCGGGCCGCCCGCGGGGCCGCCCTCGCGCACCGCGAGCAGGGCGCCGTCAGGGGTGTGGACGGTCGTCGTGTCGTCCCTCGGGTCGGTCATGACGCCAGCCTGCCAGGGTGCCCTCGCGGGCGGGTGTCGGACGGGGGAGGCGTGTCGGGGATCGGCGCCTCGGGGTGGGCGCTGCGCGCGCGGCGGGCCTGACGTACGGATACCCCCCCCGGTATCAATCGGCCATGAACATCGTCATGGTCGGCGGCGTCGCCGCCGGAATGTCCGCGGCCACCCGACTGCGTCGTCTCGACGAGCACGCGAGCATCACGGTCGTCGAGCGCGGCGGCCACGTGTCGTTCGCGAACTGCGGCCTCTGCCGTGCCACGTCGGCCGTCGCCAAGTGCGACGCGATCGACGGTGAGGAGGTGCTCGTCCCCCTCGCGAACACCACCAACCTCCAGGGGCATCGCATCACCGACACGATCGCGGGCCGTGACGTCGCCGCCCGGCCCGTCCTCGGCGCGGCGGTCGTCGGGGTGTGCGGCCTCCAGGTCGTCACCGTCGGCTGGAACGAGCGGCGTCCGTCCGCCGCCGCGCGGCGTCCCTACCGGGCGATCCACACCCACCCCTCTCACGCGCCGGGTACTGCCCGGGTGCCGAGGGGCAAACCCTCGAACTCCTGGTCGACACCGAGACCGACGCGATCCGCGGTGCGCAGGCGGTCGGCCGCCACGGGGCGGACAGGCGCATCGACGTCATCGCGACGACGATGCGCGGCGGCCTCACGGCGAGTGACCTCGCCGAGCTCGAACTCGCCTACGCGGCGCAGTTCGACCAGGCCAAGAGTTCGCGCCACTGGATCGTGTCCCCCATTCCTCGACGGCTGCCGCACGTGGGTGGCGGGCACGAGCGTGCGCCCCTGACACGTCACCCTGCCGATGCAGGTCCTGCCCCCACACGTCCGACGTCCCCCGCCCGATCCCCTGGACCGGGGGACGTCCTCGTCCCCGGGCCCGTCGGGTGGCCGGTGCTCAGGCGCGGCGCAGGAGCATGAGGACCTCGGCGTGGTCGGACTGCGGGAACATGTCGAAGAGGCGGGCGCGCACCGGCCGCAGGGACGGCATGGCGTCGAGGTCGCGTGCGAGGGTCGTGGGGTTGCAGCTCGAGTAGACGACGGCGCGCAGGCCGGAGTTCTCGAGCCACGTCGACAGACGGGTCCCGATGCCGCGCCTCGGCGGGTTGACGACGACGAGATCGGGCGCCTCGTCGAGGGATTCGGCGTACGCCGTCGCGTCTCCCACCTCGAATCGCGCGGAGAGGCCGGCCTCCTCCGCGCTGCGACGGGCGCTCGCGACGGCGGGCGCGCTCACCTCGACGCCGAGGACGTCCCGCCCGGGCGCCGCGGCGTGGAGCGCGAATCCGCCGATGCCGCAGTAGAGGTCGAGGATCCGAGGTGGGGTGCCGTCGCCGCGGTGGGTGAGGTCGGGGAGGGTCTCGTCGATCCACGTCGCCGCCTGGCGGTACAGCCCCGCCGCGACCGCGGTGTTCGTCTGGACGAACGCGCCGGGCATCGGGTGGAGGACGACGTCACCGACCGCCGTCGCGAGGGTCGACTCCTCGGTGAGGAGGATCTCCTCGTCGCCCTCGGGGAGGGCGGCGTGCTGAGGGAGGAGGTTGGCCGAGACGACCCGCAACCCGGGCAGCGCCGCCTGCAGGGCGGGCAGGCCGCGGCGGATGCGTCCGACCTGTCCCTCCGAGCGGAGGACGAATCGCAGCATGAGCTCGCCGGATTCGGACTCCAGCACGTGGACGTTCTTGAGCTCGCCGGTGCGTCGCGGCACGTCGTAGGGGCGCAACCCCTGGGCGGTGACGAACTCGGCGAGGACGGGCATCGCAGCCGTCGTCGCCGGGCCGAGGAGTCCGCAGGCGCGGAGGTCGATCCCGTGCCCGTCGCCGTCGAGGATGCCGAACGTCGGCGCCTCCGGGGTGCCGCCGACGATCATCTTCGCCTTGGCGCGGAAATGGGACTCCGGTGAGGCGAACGGCTCCTCCCAGGCGAGTCCGGCTCGGGGGCCGACGATCTCGCGCACCCGTGCGTCCTTCTCCGCGACCTGGCGGGGGTAGGGCTCACCCATGCGGGTGCACGACCGGCACATCCCGGCGTCGAAGTAGTCGCACTGCACCCGCCCGATTCTGCCCGCCGCCCCCACGGTGACGCGAGGCGGCGGGCGGGGCGCTCACGCCGCCGCGGTGTCACGCTCCCAGAGCACGGGGAAGAGCGGGTGGTCGAGCGGGGCGCCGTCGGGCAGCTCGTCGACGAGGCCGGGGAACGGCGGGGACGTCGTCCACGCCCGCGGAGCGTGGCGCATCTCCTCGCCGAGGAAGCGCAGGGAGAGCACGCGGCGGCGGTGCGTGCCCGACACCCCGCCCGCGGCATGGAGGGTCGCCATGTTGAAGAACACCGCGTCGCCCGGTTCGAGCTCCCAGCCGAGGATCGTGAACTCGGGGTTGCCGTCGATCTGCGGCAGCTCGGCGAGGCTGCCCTCGGGGAACCACTTGGCCTGGTCGTCGAGGAACGTGCGCGGCATGAACCACGGTCCGAGGTGGGATCCCGCGACGAACTCGAGCGTCGACTCGCGGGCCACCGGGTCGACCGGGAACCACATCGAGACGTTCTGGGCGCCCGCGACGTTGTAGTAGGGCTGGTCCTGGTGCCAGGGGGTGCGCTGCCGTGTCCCGGGCTCCTTGACGAGCACGTGGTCGTGGTAGAGCCGCACCTGGCGGGCGCCCATGAGCTGGCCGGCGACCTGGGCGACCCCGGATTCGCGGGCGAACCGCTCGATCTCGGGGACGTCCTGCCAGCGACAGAAGTCCTCGACGAACGCGCCGTCGTCGCCGGTGCTCGCCCGCTTGGCGCCGGGGGAGAGGTCGGCGAGAACGGCGTCGACGGCAGCGCGGGCCAGCTCGACGTACTCGGGTGTGGTGACGCCGCGGACGCAGCAGGCGCCGTCGCGGGCCAGGTCGCCGTCGATGTGCATGGGGACTCCTCGTCGAGTCGGGTGGCCGGTCGGCCCGTGCGGATGTCAGTGGTGAAGCAGACTTACGATCATGACGGTAAGGACCATCGGAGTCAGGAGTCAAGGTGAATTTCGCCCATGACACTCGGGTGTCGCTCGAGACGACCGTCGATCTCGTCAATGGGGTCGCCGCGGATCGGCTCACGACCCCCGAGGATCTCGACTCCTTCTGCGCGAAGTGGGAGTTCACCGGTTCCCGCACCCACGACGACGCCGAGCTCCACGAGGTCCGGCGGCTCGCCGTCCGGCTGCGGGGCCTGTGGGGCCGGGACGAGGACGGCGTCGTCGAGGAGATCAACGACCTCCTCGAGCAGGGTCGCGCCCTCCCGCGCCTCGTCCGTCACGAGGGCTGGTGGGACTACCACCTCCACGCCACCTCCCCCGAACAGCCGCTCGCCACCCGCATGGCCATCGAGTTCGCGATGGCGATGGTCGACGTCGTCCGCGCCGGGGAGCTCGACCGCCTCCACACGTGCGCACGGGATGACTGCGACGGGGTCCTCGTCGACCTCTCGCGCAACCGCTCCCGCCGCTACTGCTCGACGCAGTGCGGCAACCTCGTCAACGTCCGCGACATGCGCGCCCGACGCTGAGGCGCGCGAGGGTGCCCTCGACGAGGAGGTTCGGGCGCGGGGCGTCGCGCGGTGGTGAGGCAGGTGCGCGGCGCGGACACGTGGGGTTGCGGGAAGGGTCGTCGGGGCACGGCGCTACGGTCGTCCCATGACCACTCTCGTCCTCGTCGCGAACGCCGGAGACGGCACGATCACCTCCCTCCGTCTCGATCCCGAGAAGGGGTCGCTCACGACCCTCTCGACGTCGCTGGTCGGAGAAGGGTGCGGCACGCTCGCCGTCGACCACGTGCAGGGCCTCGTGTACGCGGCGACGAAGGAACCCGCGATCGTCACGCTGCGCCTGGATGCGGAGTCCGGCGAGCTCACCCCGGTCGCGCGCCGCGAGGTCGAGGCCCCGCTCGCCTATGTCTTCCTCGCTCCCGGCGGCGCCACCCTCCTCGGGGCGTCCTACGACGGAGGGTTCGCCGCGTCGTGGCACGTCGATCAGGGGGAGGTCGGCGCGGAGGTCTCCCGCACCGAGTACGCCAACTGTCACTGCGTCGTCACCGACGCGAGCGGTGAGCACGCCTACGTCGTCGCGCTCGGCGACGACCTCGTCGCCCAGTTCGGCGTCGACGAGTCCGGCACGCTCACCCCGCTCGACCCGCCCACCGTCGCCCTGCCCGACGGGTGCGGACCGCGCCACCTCGAGATCGACGGTGACGTCGCCTACCTCGTCACCGAGTACTCGGCCGAGGTGTTCCGGTTCGTCGTCGGCGAACACGGCACGCTCGTCCGCGACGAGTCCGTGCGCATCGACGACCCGGAGGCGGGCCTCGGCCACAGCGTCATGGGTGCCGATCCCGCGGAGGAGCACCTGCGATGGGGTGCCGACGTCCACCGCACCGGGGGTGTGCTCCTCGCCTCCGAACGCACCGCCTCCACCCTCGCCACCGTCACGCTCGGCGAGGACGGCCGACTCGGCGAGGTCGTCTCGACGATCGACACCGAGACCCAGCCGCGCGCGTTCGGCATCGCCCCCGACGGGCGGCACGTCGTCGTCGTCGGGGAGAAGTCCCCGCATGCCGCGCTCTACCGCCTCACCGCCGACGGCACCCCCGAGCTCCTCGACCGCACGGACGTCGGCGAGACCGCCCGCTGGGTCTCGTTCGTCTGACACCCCGACATTCCCGGCGTCACCACCCCGACGCGCCCACCACCCCGACGCCAGCGCCCCCGACGAGAGGACCCCTCATGAGCCGCCCCGGAGTGATCGTCGACCTCGACGGCACGATGCTCGACACGAACTACCTCCACGTCGTCGCCTGGGCCCGCGCCCTGCGCAAGCACGGCTACGACGGCGTCGAGATGACGACGATCCACGCCGCCATCGGCATCGCGAGCGACGGGCTCGTCGAGTACGTCACCGGCGGCACCGACGACGCCGTCGGTGAGACCCACGGCAACGAGTACGAGACGTTCCAGGACGACGTGCGCGCCTTCCCGCGCGCCGCCGACCTCCTCCGGGAGTGCGACGGGCGAGGGCTCGCCGTCGTCATCGCGACGAGCGGTCGCAAGAGCGACCTCGACTGGATGCTCCCCGCCATCGGCGTCGACGAGTCCGTCCTCGCCGCGGCCGCCACCTCCGGCGACGTCGAGGAGGCCAAGCCCGCCCCCGACCTCATGGAGGTCGCGATGAAGGCGGGCGACCTCGACCCCGAGCGCACCGTCGCCCTCGGCGACACCGTGTGGGACGTGCAGGCGGCGACCAAGGCAGGCATCCCGTGCGTCGCGGTCCTCGGCGGTGGCGTCGGCGAGGCCGCACTCCGCGATGCCGGTGCCGCGGAGGTGTGGAAGAACCCCGCCGACCTCCTCGAGCACCTCGACGACTCCCTCCTCGGCCGCATCGGCGGCTGACGGGCCGCTTCGCGCGCTCCGCCCCTCGTTCACGAGGCGGTGTCGGAGGTGACCGGGAGCGTGGGGTCAGGCGGCGGGGTCGGGTGCCACGCAGCGCCCCCGGCGGGGTGTTCAGCCCCGGGACGTGTTTCTCCGCGCCCGGTCGGAGGAGGTCGTGGGGAGCATCGCCTCGACCGCCCCGAGCACGGCCGGGGCCACGGCGGCGAGACGGTCGCCATGGTCGAGAAGGCGGAACCCGCCGTTGACGAGGCTGCGCGTGAGCTCGGCCCCGATGCGTGCACGTCGTTCGAGCGCCACGTCCTCCTCGCCACCTGTGCCCGCGCCCGTGTCGTCGTCCGGAAGGGCTTGCGACGCGGTATCGGTCGCGGTGTTCGTCGGCGCACCCGCCATCGGGGCGGGCGCCCGCCGGAGCAGACGGCGCCATTCGACGAGGATGACGTCCTCGGCGTCGCGGTGGGCGTGGTCGACGGCGTCGCGGGTGCCGGTGCCGAGCGTGATGCCGCGGGCGAGATCCATGAGCCAGCCGTGACCGGTGTCGGCGGCCTGGACGAGGTTGGCGTCCGCCCAGGCGAGGATCCGGGCGGCGGGGTCGTCGCCGGCGTCCTCGACGGCCTCGGTGACGGCGCTCGTCCATCCCGGCAGGTGACGTTCGAGGACGAGTCCTCGCAGGTCGTCGACCGAATCGACGTAGCGGTAGATGCTGTTGCGGGCGATCCCCGCGGCCTTCGTCACGGCGCCCGCCGTGAGTCCCTCGACGCCCTCGGAGCGGGCGATCGACTCGGCGGCGTCGACGAGGGCGGTGCGCACGTTCTCGCGGTGCTCGCGCACGGTGGCGGCAGCGATCCGTGGCATGGCTGTGGTCTCCTCTCCGGCCGCGGCCCGGGTCGGCGTGGGGCGTGACGTGCGTCGTTCCTCGCGGTGACGCGTCCTCCTCATCGGCCGATCGGTCGTTCGATGGAGGCCTCCGAGTGGAGTTAGCGACACCCTGTCCCTAAAATAGGTGACGTTCCCGGGCCGCACACCGGCGGGCCGACCCGACACGCCGCGCACCGGGGTCGTGCTCATCACCGTGCCCACAGGAGATCCAGGGATGTCAGACCGCACTTCCCGCGCCGGGGGGACCCCCGGCGACGCGCCCACCGACGCGGCGCATCACGTCGCCTCGACGACCACGCCCGCGACCGCCCCTCTCGGCGGCGACGTCCACGGCGCCCGCGCGGCGGCCTCGGGAGGCGGCGCCCCGGATCACCGGTGGGCCGCACTCGGGGTCCTCGCCGCGGGCCTGTCGATGATCGTCCTCGACGGCACGATCGTCGGTGTCGCCCTCCCGCAGATCATCGGGAACCTGCGTCTCGACCTCACCGAGGCGCAGTGGGTCAACAGCCTCTACGCCGTCGTGTTCGCCGCCTCCCTGCTGTCGTTCGGGCGGCTCGGCGACCGGTTCGGGCGTCGGCGTCTCTTCCTCGGCGGCATCGCCGTGTTCACGATGAGCAGCATCGTCGCCGGGTTCGCCGGCTCGGCCGGGGCCCTCATCGCCTCGCGTGCCCTCCAGGGCATCGGCGGCGCGATGATCCTCCCGACGACCCTCTCCACGGTCAACGCGATCTTCCGCGGCAAGGAGCGTGCGGCGGCGTTCGGCGTGTGGGGCGCGGTGATGTCGGGCATGGCGGCCGTCGGACCCCTCCTCGGCGGCGTCCTCACCCAGTACGCCTCGTGGCGGTGGATCTTCTTCGTCAACATCCCCTTCGGGCTCGCGATCGTCGCGACGGGCCTGAAGTTCGTCCCGGAGACGCGCGGCGAGCGGGGCACGGGCGGCCTCGACGTCCTGGGCGCGCTCACGAGCGCGGCCGGGTTCGGCCTCGTCGTGTTCGGCCTCATCGAGGCGCAGGACCTCGGCTGGTGGACGCCGAAGCAGGCGCTCCACCTCGGGGGGTTCACGTGGCCCGCGCACGCGGCGGTCTCCGCGGCGCCCGTCGCGATCGCCCTCGGTGCGCTCCTCCTCGTCGTGTTCTACGCCGTCGAGCAGTGCCGTGCCCGTCGGGGCCGCACGGGGATCATGGACTTCTCTCTCTTCGGCATCGGCAGCTTCCGGTGGGGCAACGTCGCGGCGGCGGCCGTTGCGGTCGGTGAGTTCGCGCTCGTCTTCGTCCTCCCGATGTACCTCGTCATGGTGCTCCACGAGACGACCCTGACCTCGGGCGTCGTCCTCGCCGCGATGGCGCTCGGCGCGTTCGTCGCCGGTGCGCAGGCCCGTCACATCGCCGCCCGCCTCGGGGCGCCGCGCGTCGTGCTCCTCGGTCTCGGCCTCGAGGTCCTCGGCGCCGCGGCGACGGCGTTCGTGCTGAGCCCGACGACGTCGCCGTGGCTCGTCGCCGCATGCCTCGTCGTCTACGGCATCGGCCTCGGTCTCGCCTCCGCGCAGCTCACCTCGACCGTCCTCCTCGACGTGCCGACGGGCCGCTCCGGCACCGGTTCGGCCGTCCAGAGCACGGTGCGTCAGGTGGGTTCGGCCCTCGGTACGGCCCTCGCGGGAACGGCTCTTGCGGCCGGTCTCGGCGAACGTGGCTTCGGCGCCGACCCGGCGACGTTCTCGACGGCCGCGTCGTGGGCCATCGCCCTGTCGACGGCGTTCCTCGTCCTCGGGTTCCTCGCGGCGATGCGGGTCGCCGCGGTCGCGAGCACCGTCGACCGGCAGGCCGCCTCCACCCACTGACCTCGGCACGCGACGACGGTCGCTCCCCTCGCCGGGGGCGGCCGTCGTCGTGTGTGGGGGTGGACGGAAGCGGATCAGAAACCGGGGACGTGCTCGCCGCGGAGTTCGTCGAGGCGGCGGCGGTCGCGCTTCGTCGGACGACCGGCGCCGCGTTCGCGGACGGCGACGGGGGCGGGGCGTTCCTCCTTCGGGGGCAGCGGGGGCGACTCGTCGAGGTAGGCCTGGACGGCGAGGGGCGCGCCCACCCGCTTGGTGAGGAGTTGCTGCACGACGAGGAGGCGCGGGCGCAGGCCGCCCGTCACGGTGACGCGACTGCCGACCCGCACCGGCGTCGACGGCTTGACCGGCGCCCCGTCGACGCGCACGTGCCCGGCCTTGACCGCGGCCGTGGCGAGGGAACGGCTCTTGAACATCCGCACCGACCACAGCCAGACGTCCACCCGCACGCTGCCCGTCTCGCTCATCCCCTCAGGGTAGGCGTCCCACGCCCGGCCGCGGCTCCGGCACACGCCGCGCGCCGCGAGCGCGCGACCGCCGGCCACGCCCGTCCCGACCGGGGATCGTGTCGGACACCGCTGCGAGGCCACGACGCACGTCGGCGGGTCCGGCCGCGACGCGTCCGTCTGTGGGGCAGCCCTGCCTCGGGGAAGGTGGGAGGATGGGCCGTCGATCGGGGAGAGGGGACACGGATGACGGACGCGGGTGACGGCGCGCGACGGCCACAGGACGGGGATGCCCCTTGGCCGGCCGGCGACCCGGGATCGGCCTGGGAACCCCAGGACACGACGCCGCCGGTGCGCCCGTGGCAGCCGCAGGCAGACATTCCCGAGGTGCCCCGATGGACGCCGCGGGACACGTCGTCCCGCGGGCCGATCACCGAGGAGCCCCGCTCGGGGCGCCCCTCCGCCTCGGGCGCGACGGTGTCGCCTCCGCAAGAGCGCAAGCGCATGTCGACGGGCGTGAAGATCGGTCTCACCGCAGCCGTCGCCGGCGTCGGACTCCTCGTCCTCATGCCCGACTCCGACGACCGCGACCAGCCCACGACCCACGCGGGCGTCTGCGTCGACAAGGACACGAACACGCGCCTGCCCGACTCGGAGTGTGAGGGCTCGGGCGGCACGCACGTCCATCACGGCTGGTACTTCATCCCGTTCGGGTACTCCGCCCCCCGCCTGGGCGCGCCCGTCTCGGGCGGCTCGTTCGACGCCCCCCGCGGCACGAGCTACGTCACCGGCGGCGTCGACGGCCGCGGAGGCACGGTGAGCTCCCAGTCGGTCCACGGGGGAAAGACGACGACGGTGCGGGGCGGCTTCGGCGGCTCCGGCAAGAGCAACGGTGGATGATGCGACGCCTTCCTTCGACCCCCCGGCCCGACTGGCGCGCCCGCGTCGAGTCCCAGGGCCTCGTCTACCCCACGACGCCGCTCGAGGACGGCACCGAGCTGCCCTACTGGTTCGAGAGCGCCCATTACGAGCTCGACCCGCGTGAGGTCGACGAGCTCGAGGCGACGACCGAGGTGCTCCACCGCATGTGCGTCGAGGCCGCCCGCCGGCTCGCCCGCGGGGAGTTCGGTGATCTCGGCCTCCCGCCCGGCGCTCTCGACGTGGCCCGCGCGAGCCTCGAGGCCTACCCGCCCAGCCTCATCGGCCGGTTCGACCTCCACTGGGACGGCGAGGGCCCGGCCAAGCTCCTCGAGTACAACGCCGACACCCCGACAGGTCTCGTCGAGAGCTCGATCGCGCAGTGGTACTGGCTCCAGGACGTCCATCCCGACCTCGACCAGTGGAACTCCCTCCACGAGCGTCTCGTCCTCGCGTGGGAGGGGCTGCGGCGCCGACTGCCCGACGCGACCGTGTGGTTCGCCCATCACGAGGACGAGCCGACGGGCGAGGAACTCATGACGGTGACGTACCTGCGGGACACGGCCGACCAGGCCGGGCTCCGCACGGGGTCGATCACGGTCGGCGACATCGGGTACGACCCGGCCCGTCGCTGCTTCGTCGCCGTGGGCGAGGAGCCGATGCGCACGTGCTTCAAGCTCTACCCGTGGGAGCAGATGTTCGGCGAGGCGTTCGGCGCGTACGTCGAGCCCGATCCGCGCGGCGTGCTCTCGACGACGTGGCTCGAACCGCCGTGGAAGGTGCTCCTCTCGAACAAGGCACTCCTCGCCGCGCTGTGGGACACCTACCCCGGCCACCCCAATCTCCTGCCCGCCTACCTCGGCTCGCCACGCGACCTCGAGGAGTGGGTCGCCAAGCCGCTCCACGGCAGGGAGGGCGACAACATTCGCATCCACGCCGTCGGCCTCGACGTCGAGCAGCCGGGCGACTACGGCGACGAGGGCTGGTGCTACCAGCAGTGGTTCCCGCTGCCGGAGTTCGACGGCAACAAGGCCGTCCTCGGCTCATGGGTCGTCGGCGGCATCGCCGCCGGCGTCGGCATCCGTGAGAGCGACGGGTGGGTCACCGACTACTACTCGCGGTTCGTCCCGCACGTCATCGCCGCGCCCGCTCCCGACGCGGCAGCGCGGGAGGAGTGGCTCGAGGACGCCCGCGAGGCCGGACGCGCGGACGTCCAGGACGTCGTCCCCGGCGTGCGAGGCGGCACCCGCCCCGACGAGATGCCCGTCATCGCCCCGCTCGGCGAGCCGCGGGTGTCTCCGATCCCCGTCGTCGGTCCGCAGGACGGGCGCCGCGAGTCCGCGGTGCAGGACGCCCTCACCCGCCCCGACGTCGACGACTCCTGACCCTCAGTCGTCCAGCCCGGGCGGGCCGTCGAGGTCGGAGGTCCGGTGGGGGTCGTCGTCCGCGCCAAGCGAGGCGACCCACGCGTCGGCGAGGGTGCCGTCGGGCATGGGGAGGTACTCCGGCACGACCGCGTGCCAGGTGAACCCGCAGGCGCGCGCGACCCGCCACGAGGCGACGTTGCCGACGTTCGCCCACCACGTGATCCGTCGGCCGCCGCCCTCGAACCACCATCGGGCGAGGAGGCGCACCGCGGTCGTCATCACGTGCCGACCTCGCGCGGCGGGGTGGAGACCGAACCCGATCTCGGCGCCGCCGGATCCGCGGGGTCGCAGGTCGATCGTGCCGGCGAAGTGGGGGACGCCGTCGTCGTCGGTCCATTCGACGGCCCAGTAGCGGTGGCCGCGGGGGTCGGCCCAGGCGGCCCGCACGAGGTCGAGAAAACCGCGGGCGTCGTCCTCGCCGTAGGGACGGGGCACGGTCGTCCACCGCACACTGTCGGGGTCGGTGCACTGCTCGACGATGCCCGGCACGTCGTCGTCGCGGTGGGCGCGGAGGCGCACGGGGCCGTCGACGAGCTCGGGTACGGGTGCGGTCGGGGTCGTCATCGCTCCAGGGAACCACCTGCGCCGGCAGTCCGCAGCGACTTTCCGCCGGCCAGTGCCGGTTCATCCGGGCGAGCCCAGCGTACCCGGTGCATCCCTGAGCCCGACGTACCTCCTGAACGCCCTGAACGCGTGTGCTCGATGTTCGTAGGCTGGGGTCATGACGACCCTCATGCCTGCCAAGGACGTCCACACCGCACCCCTCACCGCCCTCGGCCTCGTCGGCGGCTACCTCACCGCCCGGGAGTCGGGCATCCGGCCGCTCGGTGGTGTCGTGCTCGGCGCCGCCGGTGCCTACGCCGGGCGCACCTGGCTCGCGAAGAAGGGCCCGGCCACGGCGGGCGGTCTCGCGGCCCTCTACCTCGCCGGGTTCGGCGCCTCTCACCCGCTCGCCAAGCAGATCGGTGCCTGGCCGTCGGTCCTCGGCGTCGCGGCGGTCAATGCCGCCGCCTCGTGGTGGTTCTGCGACCGCGACGCCGACTGAGTCGCGCGGGGGGTGGGCCCTACGGTCCGTCAGTGACCTGCGGCGCACCGCGGCCCGGCCTCCGGGCGCCTCTGGTATGCCTGCCGCACCCCTCCTGGGACCGGGGCCGTCCTGGTCACCCCGCCGCCGCCGCGGCGTGATGATGCGCCTCCCGCATCGCGTAGTCATCATGCTTGTTTCCCAGATGCCTGCTCAAAGAGCATATTTATGGCCCATAGTGGTGCCACTCGTTTTTCAAATCAGGAGGCGTCGTGTCACGACTCACCGGGATCCTCATCGCCGCGGACCCCGCTCCGGTACAGCCCGCCTACTCCACCGGAGTGCTCCTCGGTGTCGCGCTCGCAGCCGTCCTCGTGCTGCTCTTCCTCATCATGAAGGTCAAGCTGCACGCGTTCGTGTCGCTCGTCCTCGTCAGCCTCGCCACCGCGGTGATCACGAAGATCCCGCTGGGCGACCTCATGAAGACCCTGCTCGACGGCTTCGGCGGCACGCTCGCCAACGTCGCGCTCCTCGTCGGCCTCGGAGCGATGATCGGCCGCCTCCTCGAGGTCACCGGCGGTGCCCAGGTGCTCGCCGACACCCTCATCAACCGCTTCGGCGAGAAGCGGGCCGCGTTCGCGCTCGGCGTCGCCTCGCTCCTCTTCGGCTTCCCGATCTTCTTCGACGCCGGCCTCGTCGTCATGCTGCCGATCATCTTCACCGTCGCCCGCCGGTTCGGGGGCTCGGTCCTCACCTACGCCCTTCCCGCCGCCGGTGCCTTCGCCGTGATGCACGCCTTCGTGCCGCCGCACCCCGGCCCGGTCGCCGCCGGTGATCTCCTCGGCGCCGACATGGGTCTCCTCGTCATCGTCGGCATCCTCGTCGGTCTGCCGACGTGGTACCTCGGCGCCTACCTCTACGGTCTCCACGCGGGTCGTCGGTTCGACGTCCCCGTCCCCGCCGTGCTCGGCGAGGTCCACGACGTCGACCCCGCCCGCCGGCCGTCCTTCGGGCACGTCCTCGGCCTGCTGCTCCTGCCGCTGTTCCTCATCTTCCTCAACACCGGCCTCAACACGCTCGCGACGAACGGTGTCGTCGGCAAGGAGGAGACGTGGGTCCAGGCCCTCCGGCTCCTCGGTCAGACGCCGGTCGCGCTCCTCATCACCCTCCTCGTCGCCATCGCGACCCTGTCCCGCCCCGGTTTCCGCCGCGGGGACATCGAGAAGGTCTGCAACGACGCGCTCGCCCCGGTCTGCGCGATCATCCTCGTCACCGGCGCCGGTGGCATGTTCGGTGGCGTGCTCCGCGCGAGCGGCATCGGTGAGGCCCTCGCGGGCAGCCTGCAGGCCACCGGCCTGCCGGTCATCGTCGCGGCGTTCCTCGTCTCCACGGCGCTCCGCGTCGCGCAGGGGTCGGCCACCGTCGCCCTCACGACGACCGCGGGTCTCATGGCCCCGACCGTCGCCGCCACGCCGGGCCTCTCGGCGATGGACCTCGTCTGCATCGTCCTCGCGATCGCCTGTGGCGCCACCGTCCTCTCCCACGTCAACGACTCGGGCTTCTGGC
Source organism: Mobilicoccus pelagius NBRC 104925 (assembly GCF_000247995.1). GTDB lineage: Bacteria > Actinomycetota > Actinomycetes > Actinomycetales > Dermatophilaceae > Mobilicoccus > Mobilicoccus pelagius. The sequence continues at coordinate 50,599 of NZ_BAFE01000047.1, read as the reverse complement.
TCGTCGGCCGGTTCCTCGGCATGGACGAGAAGACGACGCTGCGCACATGGACGGTACTGGAGACGCTCCTCGGCGTCATCGGGTTCGTCTTCGCCGCACTGCTGAGCGCGGTGTTCTGACATGGCGACCGAGAACGGACCCCGGCACGTCGTCGTCATGGGCGTGTCCGGCTCGGGCAAGTCGACCGTCGCGGGCATGCTGCGGGAGCGGACCGGTTGGGAGTTCGCCGAGGCCGACGATTGCCACCCGCAGGCCAACATCGACAAGATGGCGGCCGGCACGCCCCTCACCGACGAGGACCGTCTGCCGTGGTTGAAGGCCCTCGCCGCGTGGATGGCGGAACGGGGGCGTGGGGGGCGGTCGAGCATCATCACGTGCTCAGCGCTCAAGCGTTCCTACCGCGACCTGCTGCGGGAGGCGGGCGACGTGACGTTCGCCCACCTCGACGGCACGGAGGACGTGTTGTCCGGCCGGATGAGCGGCCGCAGCGGTCACTTCATGCCGTCGAGCCTCCTCCGCTCCCAGCTCGACACGCTCGAAGCCCTCGGGAGGGACGAGCGCGGTCTGGTCCTCGACGTCCGACGCTCCCCGGAGGACATCACCGAGGAGATCCTCCGCCACCTGGATCTCGCCCCCGGCGAGTCCACGGCCGACTGAACCGGGCGCCCCGTCGAGGCGCCACCACCGACCGATCGGCCCCTGCCCACGCACGGCCCCGGACGCCTCCCGCGTCCGGGGCCGTGCTCCGTCGGGAGGAGGGCGCGACGTGCGCCCCCTCGGCGGGGACGCGAGGTCGCCCGCCACTGGGTCGGGGCGACCGAAGAGCCATCCCTGCGCAAGAGAGCAGCCGGGCGGGCGAGTACCGCCGCCAACGCGGCGGCGGAGAGGCGTGCGGTGAGCGTCTCGTGGAGGGCGCGGGAGATCGTGACGAGGATGAGCGCGGCGGGGCGTCGACCCCGAGGCCTCCCGTCCTCCCCTCTCCCGCGTGAGGTCGCGCACGGAGGGATGGAGGGCGTACCCGCCGAAGTGGAAGATGCCGACGAAGCTCGTGGGGTCGATGTCGGCGGAGACCCGGTTGGCGGCGAGCGACGCGAGGAACGACAGTCCCGCGAGCATGTGCGGTATCCGCACCCGCACGGGGCGGACGCCGTGGAGCACGAAGCGGAGCAGAAGACGCCGATGAGGGCTGCGCCGGCGACCGCATGGAAGGGGTGGCCCCGTCCTAACGCGTCGACCGCGTAGGCGAGCGCCGCGGCCGCGGCGAGGACGACGGCGCCGCCCGTGAGGAGCCGTCGCCTCGACCGGGCGCGGGCGTGCGTCACCGACCGGGCAGGAGGCGTCGCCGGTGGTGGTGTCAGGCCTCGGGGAGGAACACCGGGTGGGAGAGGGTGGCACCTGCCGGGGCGGGTTTCCCGAGGAGGAAGCCCTGCGCCCACTCGAAGCCCAGGTCTTGCACGGTGGTGAGTTGCTCGGGTGTCTCGACACCGGCCGCGACGACGGGGAGGCCCTCGTCCTGCACGGCGCGCGCGAGGTCGGTGAGCGGCCCGTCCTCACCGGCGAGGACGGAGGGGTGGAGCGTGATGATGTCGACGGGGACGGCGGCCGCGGCGGGGAGGAGGTCGAGGTCCTTCGCGGTGAACCCGTCGAGGCAGAAGGAGATCTCGAGGTCCTGGAGCCTCCTGAGCCGGTCGAGGGCGGCGTCCTCGGCGTGGAGGTCGCGGAACAGGCCCGTGGGGATGTCGACGAGGAGCCGGTCCGGGGCGACGCCGTGGCGTTCGAGAGCGCCGGTGACGTCGGCGACGAGGTAGGGGTGCGCGATCGTGTCGCGGGAGACGTTGACGCGGACGATGAGACGTGGCGCGTCCCCGTCGCCGTCAGTCGGGACGTGCAGGTGGGCGAAGCGGCCGAGCGCCTCGTCGAGGACCTGGAGGTCGACCTCGCGGAGCCGTCCGCGTTCCTGCGCCTCGGCGAGGAACCCGGCGTGGAGCCGTTCGTCGTCGGACCGGTCGGTCCGTTCCCTGCGGGCGAGGGCCTCGAGGCCCTGGAGCCTGCCCGTGCGCAGGTTGTAGAACGGTTGGAAGTACGTGACGACGGCGTCACCCGCGCCCCGCGGTTCCCCGTTGTCGGTCACCATCGCCACCACCGCTCCTTCTGTCTGCACCGTCGGCGCCCTGTCTGCTCTCGTGGATCGTGAGCTCGGGCCCGTCCCCATGATTCTCGGACATGAACGGGGCCTCGGGTGGGGGCCGCGCCAGGGAATCGGCGACCGGTTTCGTCGTCGGGCGGGCCCCGGGAGGGTCAGGCCTGGGCGTCGATGAGCAGCCCCTTGTCGAACATCCCGAAGAGGGCCTGGGAGCCGAGGCGCCGCGCGGCGAGAAGTGCCCCGAGGCCCGTCCCTCCTCGCAGCGAGTCGAGGAGTTCGCGGGGCGGCATCCGAAGGAGGCGGCCGAGTCGACCGAGGCCGTCGCGTTGCACCGGGGTGATGTTGTCCGAGAGCAGGCCGGAGGTGAGCTCCGGGTTCTCGAACCCGCCGGTGGGCCGCTGGGTGTCCCGGCCTGGGACGCGCGGCGGCGCCGGGGTCGGTGCAGGCGCACCGACACCGGAGAGCGAGTTCGTCGCGGCGGCGGTCGCCGACGCCCGCATCGGGTCCATGCCCTCCACACCTGCCACGGTCACGGCGTCCTCATCGGCCGCCGGTGGCCGTTCCACACCGATCCGGGGGAGGTTCTCCGACGGATCGGCCCGGGTGGCGTGTCACCGGCCCGGGGCCGGGTCTGCCGTGTCGTGGGTCGCCGCCCGGATCAACCCTCGAGCACGCCGATCTGGAAGGTGGTGAGCCGGTTCTTCGGCGCGGTGTCGTTGCCGTGCTGGCCGCTGAACGCGCCGCTGGCGTCGTTGCCGCAGAGCGACTCGATGCGGGTGGGGCCGCCCGGGTGCTGACCGATCCACTGCGTGACGTCGTAGACCTTGCCGTCGACGATCGTCCAGCACGAGCTCGGGTCGGCGTGCTGCTTGACGTCGGCCATCGTGTACGTCGTGCTCGCGGCGCTCGCCGGTGGCTGCGCGGCGGGGGCGTCGGCGGCGTCGTCGCCACCGCAGGCGGCGAGGGGGGCGGTGAGGAGCACGGCGGCGCCGCAGGTGAGGATGCGCTTCACGGGGAGGTCCTTTCGTGACGGGGTCGGAGGCCACCGTACGGACATCCCCGCATCCGCCGCCACGGGAGTCGGCGGTCCTCGCGTCGTCCCGTGACGGGGGCGAGGAGGACGCGCCCCCCGGGGCGTCAGGAGCCGGTGACGCTCGTCGAGCCGCCGTCACCGTCGTCGTGGCGCCGGACGTGCCGCCCACGGGAGATGACCCGGTCGCTCGTGCCGTGGGCGCCGGTGAGCCGCCGCCACAGCCAGCTGTCGGGGACGCGGCGGCCGGTGGCGACGTACTCGACGACGGAGTCGTAGTCGAGGATCTGGACGAGTTCGTCGAGCCCCCGCCGGGTGCCGGCGACGAGGATCTGGTCGCCGTGGCGGACGGGCTCCTCGTCGGCGGGGCCGTAGAGCGTCTCGTCGTCGCGGGCGAGGAGGAGGACGGTGAGCGGCAGGGGCGTGTCGCGGTCGTCCGGGTGGCGGGAGAGGTCCCCGACGGTGAGGTCGGAGTGTCGCAGCCACCGGTCGACGGCGGGTGCGCCCTGCCGGCCGAGGTGGACGAGGCGGCGTTCCGGCGGCTTCTCCCCGGACCGGGCGGTGAGGCGTTCCAGCAGCTTCGTCGACCAGGACTCGTCCTGGAGCAGCGCATGCTCGACGAATGCCCACGTCACCGGGGTGACGACGCGGACGAGCGCCTCGTTGGCGACGAGGTCGGTGGGTGAGTAGACGGCGTCGATCTGCAGCGCCTCGATGAGCGCGCGGTGGGCGTGCGAGCTCTGTCGGACGGCGACGAAGAGGTCGGGGTCGTCACGGCGGGCTCGTTCGGCGAGGGCGAGGTTGACCGTGTCGGAATCGGTGCCGGCGATGAGTCCGACGGCACCGGTGACGTCGATGCGGTCGTCGTCGGGCTCGACGACCTCGACCTCCAGCCCGGCGAGGTCGAGGTCGTGGGCGACCTCCTGGACGAACGCGTCGGATCCGACGAGGATCCACCGCCCGTCCGCAGTCATCGCCGACCGGTCGGGGGTGGGGGCGCCCTGTTCGGACATGAGGAGGGAGACGAGGCGGTACGTGGCGGGCCGTTCGAGGGCGAGGAGGAGGTACTCGCCGAACCGGTCGGTGGGGTTGACGACGACGGCCGTCTCGAACTCGCGCATCCGTCCCGCCGAGGCGCGGCCGTGGGCGCGGGTGATGACGGGGATGTCCGGGCGGAGGAGCGAACCGGCCATGACGACGGCGAGGTTGGTGTCGTCGTCGTCGGAGAGGGCGAGGAGGGCACGGCATCGGGCGTCGCCGAGACCGGCGAGGCCGAGTACCCCCGAGAGGGCGCCGTCGGCGGCGAGCCCGGGTACGTCGGCGTAGAGGCTGTCGGTGGCGAGGCGCTCGATGGGGGACTCGGAGCGGTCGAGGACGACGACGCGGTGACCGTGCGCGTCGAGGTCGAGGACGACTTGACGCCCGGCCTTGCCGTAGCCGACGACGACGACGAAGTTCTCCCGGAGTCGCCGCACCCGACGGCCGAACCGGTGGGTCGCGAACGCCTCCCGCACCGTCGAGTCCTGGAGGAGGTTGATGCTCGTGCCGATCGCGTACGCCCAGCCGATGACGGTGAGGTAGATCGAGAACGTCACCCACATGCGTTGAAGGGTGGTGAACTCGGTGATCTCGCCGAAGCCGATCGTCGTCGCCGTGTAGGTGATGAAGTAGAACGACTCGAAGAGGCTGAGCCGCGACCCGTCCTGCCCGGGGAGGAGGCTGAGGCCGACGACCGAGATCGTGAAGATGACGATGAGGACGATGAGCGGCACCCGCAGCCGCCGCAGCATGAGGAAGATCGCGTCGGTCGAGGGGACCTCGCGGGGGACGGCCACGGGCAGGTGGCGGCGGGCGCGGCGCGCCCGCGAGTCCGACAGCAGCAGGAGGAGCGGGTTCGCCATCGTCAGCGGCGCTGGAAGGAGATCGTCTCGACGACGAGGAGTACGAGCGAGACGACGTTGGCGAGGAGAGCCCCGCCGGAGAGGGACACGACCATCGAGATCGCGCGCGGGGTGAGTTCGTCGGGTTGGGTGTTCTGGAAGTAGACGAGCAGGCACGTCGCGGTGAAGAGCTGCAGCACGGCAACGAGGGAGGTGGCGAGGTGCGTCGCTCCCATCAGGGTGCGGTCGCCGAACTTGAGGACGAGCGCGATGACGTTGACGATGACCGCGGCGTAGAGCTCCCACGGGCTGTGCATCGCCGGGTCGCCGAGCTCCCCGATGAAGAACCCGAAGTTGAGCGTTGCGGCGAGCAGGACGACGAAGGAGAAGACGACCTTCTCGAGATTCATGTCTTCGAGGCTAACCGGCGGGGGGCGTGTCGCGCGTGGGCGCGTGGCGGCGGGGTCGGTGTCCTGCGGTTCACCCGGGGGCGTCGACCTGCTCGGTCGTCTCGACGAGGTCGGCGGCGTCGACCGCCGGCGTGGGCGCCACGGCCCCGGGGGCGGGTGTGGGCCCGGCCGCGGCGACACGGTGGAGCGCGTCGAGCACGAGATTCCAGAACCGGTCGACGTCGAGCTGTTCGGCGACCTGCGTCGGGCAGGACTCGTCCGCCGGGAGACGCAGGTCGGCGACCGTCATGCCGCGGGTGAGGGTGCCCGTGAGCTCGACGGAGATCGGGGCGCGGCGGGTCGTCATCACGTCGGGGTCGACGGCGTAGGCGACGGCGCATGGGTCGTGCAGCGGCGGATGGTCGAGGCGGCCGCTCGACCGGTAGGAGTCGCGGTAGAACGAGAGCATCCCGAGGGTGAGGTCGGCGACCGGGCCGCCCACCTCGGCGATGCGGGCGAAGACCTCCTCGGTCGCCTGCGCCTGGTGGGTGAGGTCGAGGCCGACCATCGTCACCCTCCAACCGGCGGAGAAGACGATCTGGGCGGCCTCCGGGTCGCATGCGATGTTGAACTCCGCGACGGGGGACTGGTTGCCCACGCGGATCGCCCCGCCCATGAGCACGACCTCCGCGACGCGCTCGACGATACGCGGCTCGCGCCGGACGGCGAGGGCGATGTTCGTGAGCGGGCCGACGGGCACGAGGGTCACCGTCCCCGGCTCCTCACACATCACGGTGTCGACGATGACCTCGACCGCGTGGCGGGTGTCCAGCTCGATCGTCGACTCGGGGGTGTCGACGCCCCCAAGTCCGGACTCGCCGTGCACGTGCCCCGCGTCCTGGGCCGGCTCGAGCAGCGGGCTGTCGGCGCCTGCCGCGACCGGCGCGGTGACCCCCGCGAGGGACCCGACGCCCAGGGCGTTGCGGGTGACCTTCTCGAGCGACTGGTTGCCGCCGACCGTCGTCACGGCGAGGAGTTCCACGTCGGGGTTGCCCTGCGCGAGCATGATCGCCACGGCGTCGTCGAGGCCGGGGTCGCAGTCGAGGACGATCTTGCGGGGCATGGCGTCTCCTTCGCTCCGTCGCGTGGGGATCATCGTCCCCCACCGCGCCGATCCGCGGAGCCGATCGCGCCCATCGGTGAGGAATCGCGCCGGCTCGTGAGGGCCGGATCGTCCCGTGATCGCCCCAGGATCTCCCTCGGAGACGTGGACGGGCCCCGCCGTGAGGCAGGGCCCGTCCGTTCGGGGGTCGCGTCACTTCTTCGCGGCGGCGATCTTCTCGACGAGCGTCGAGCAGAAGACCTCGAGGTCCCCGGGGGCGCGGCTCGTGATCAGGTTGCCGTCGACGACGCACTCCTCGTCGGTCCACGTGACCCCGGCGTTCTTCAGGTCGGTGGAGATCGAGACGTAGGACGTCATGCGGCGACCCTTCGCGAGGCCCGCGTCGATGAGGATCCAGGGCCCGTGACAGATCGACGCGACGGGCTTGTCGGCGGCGAAGAACGCCTTGACGAACTCCTGGGCGTCCGAGTCGATGCGGAGGGAGTCGGCATTGACCGTACCGCCCGGAACGACGAGCGCGTCGTAGTCGTCGGCCTTGGCATCCTTCACCTCGACGTCCACGTCGAAGGAGTCCGCGTGGTCCCAGTCGCCCTTCATCGCGGTGATCGAACCGGATTCGGGGGAGACGAGCACGGGGGTACCGCCCGCCTTCTTCACCGCGTCCCACGGCTCCGTGAATTCTGCCTGCTCCACTCCGTTGCCGAGGAGGAAGGCGACCTTCGTGTCGGTGATGTCGGCCATGGTGATGGCTCCTTTCGTCGGCGGATCGACCCTCCCTTACCCGCGATGCCCCTCCTCGACACCTCCCCCCCGCCGCCGGGGTGCGACGCCGCCGTCCCGCCCGACCCCTTCCCGGCATCCGCTCGGGGCGCGCCGCGTACCCTGCGGGCGTGTCCGACTTCGCCACCGCCCTTGCCGATCGGGACGTCCTCCTGCTCTTCGGGATGACCCCGCCGCGCATCACCGTCTCCGAGGACCGCGCGCAGGAGGTCGCCGACGCGATGCTCACGCGCCTCGGCGGTCTCGACATCGACGGCCTCATCCTCTACGACCTCGACGACGAGTCCGAGCGCACCGACGAGGAGCGTCCGTTCCCCTACCTCGAGACCCTCGATCCCGGGGACTTCCTCGACCAGCACCTCGGCGCGCTCGACGCGCCCGCGGTCGTGTACCGCTCGATCGCCAAACACGACGAGCCGAGCCTCACGGCGTGGCTGGACTCGACGCCGCAGGGGCAGGCGACGGTGTTCGTCGGCGCGCCGACCTCCGACAGGCCGCTCGACATCTCCCTGCCCGACGCGCAGGCACTGTGCCGGGCGCGGCGTCCCGACATGCCGCTCGGCGCGGTGATGATCCCCGAGCGCCACGGTGGCCGCGGCGACGAACACATGCGGCTCATCGCCAAGCAGGAGGCCGGGGTGAGCTTCTTCGTCTCCCAGGTGGTCTACGACATGGCGGGGGCGAAGAACGTCGCCTCCGACTACGCGTACACGTGCCGCACCCGCGGCCTCGCGCCCGCGCGGCTCGTGTTCACCCTGTCGTTGTGCGGCTCCCGCAAGACCCTCGAGTTCCTCCAGTGGCTCGGCGTCGACGTGCCGCAGTGGGTGCGCAACGAGCTCGTCCACTCCGACGACCCGCTCGGGATGTCCGTCGTCCACGCGCTCGACACCGCGCGCGAGCTGCGGGCGTTCTGCGACCACCTCGGCGTGCCCGTCGGGTTCAACGTCGAGAGCGTCTCCACCCGCCGCACCGAGATCGACGCGGCCGTCCACGTCGCCCGCCAGATCGACTTCGAGATGCGCCGCTGACCCACCTCGGGCTCCACCGCACACGAGGGTGCGGGGCCCGTTCGTGCATCGGCTGGTCACGGCGGTGCGGCCGGAAGCGATCCGGGGAGGGCCCGCATCGGTGATCGTCGTCAGGGCCCGCTCTCGTGGTCCGACCGGCGACCCGAGCCCGTCAGCGGGCGGTCTGGTAGGCGTTGAGGTAGGAGTCCTCGCCCCGTCGCTGCAGGGCGAGGAGTCGGCCGTAGACGCCGTCGGTGCGGGCGAGCTCGGCGGGCGTGCCGATCTCGTCGACGACGCCGTCCTGGAGCGTGACGATGCGGTCGACGCCCGCGATCGTCGAGAGCCGGTGCGCGATGACGAGGGACGTGCGCCCCCGCATGAGGGTCTTGAGGCCCTCCTGCACGGCCCGCTCCGAACGGGTGTCGAGCGCGCTCGTCGCCTCGTCGAGGACGAGGACGGACGCGTCCTTGAGCATGGCCCGCGCGACGGAGATCCGCTGCTTCTGACCGCCGGAGAGCTTGAGGCCCCGCTCCCCGATGAGGGAGTCGAACTCGTCGTCGAGCCCGGCGATGAAGTCGGCGGCGTTCGCGCCCGCCGCGGCCCGTTCGACGTCCGCAGCGGAGGCGTCGGGGTTGCCGTAGCGGATGTTCTCTCCGACGGTGTCGGAGAACAGCGACGGGTCCTGAAAGACGATCGAGATGCGTCGACGCAGCTCCTCCGGGGGCAGGTCGGCGATGTCGACGCCCTCGAGGAGGATCCGCCCGGAGCGCAGCGGGTAGAGGCCGAGGAGGAGGTTGACGAGCGTCGTCTTGCCGCCGCCGGACTCGCTCACGAGTGCGACGCGCTCGCCGCGGCGCACGTCGAACGTCACGTCGCGGAGCACGTCGGGGCCGTCGCCGTACCCGAACCGCACGTCGTCGAACTCGAGCACGGGGGCGTCGTCGGCACGGTCGGGGAGCGCGGGCATCGTCTCGGCCGCGAGGGCCTCGGTGGCGTTCATGACGCGGAAGTAGTCGCGGGAGCCCGCGACCGCGTGCTGAGCGGTGTCGAGCATGAAGCTCATCATCTCGACGGGCTGGCGGGCCATCGACACGAGCTGGATGAGGAGCACCATCACGCCGATCGAGAAACCGCCCTCGAGGGTGCGCCAGAAGATGAGGAAGTACATGCCGGCGAAGACGACGTTGAGGACGCCCCGGCGGATGACGTCCATCGTGTGCCAGTGCCGCGCCTGCGCCTCCGTGGTCGCGTCGGTCTCGTCGAAGTGGTCGGTGAACGTCTCGAGCTCGTGCCGCTCCCGCGCGAACGAGCGCACGACGCGGATCTGCCCGACGACCTCGGCGAATCGGCCACCCGCGGCGTCGATGTGGGCGTTCTTCTCGCCCTCGAGCCGCTGCCACGTGCGTGAGGTGAGGCCGGTGAGCCACACGTAGACAGGGAACACGACGAGGAGCAGCACCGCGAGCGGCCAGTAGTAGACGGCGCTGATGACGAGCACCGCGATCGTCTGCACGAGCATCGTGAAGAACGTGTTCGCCATCGCCTTGGCGAACTGCGACACCTCGGCGATGGACCGGTTGAGGCGGGAGACGATCGTGCCGGTCATCTCCTCGTCGAACCAGCTCTGCGGGAGGCGGAGCAGCTTGTCGAGGTATCGGGTCGAGAGCATCGCCCGGATGCGGTTGGAGAGGACGTCGCCGGTGTAGCCGCCGACGTTCTGGACGACGGTGGCGAGGAGCTGGGTGAGGAGGATCGCCCCGGCGAGCAGTGCGAGCGGCTGCACCGAGTCGGCGGTCCGCCCGGAGGAGACCGCCTGGACGATGAGGTCCGTCGCACGGCCGATGAGGAACGGCGTGACGAGCCCCGCGGCCGCCGTGACGACGGCGCACAGGGCGACGACGACGTAGGCCGTGCGCAGCTCCCCGGTGAACCGCATGATCGCGACGAGGGACCCGATCATCCCCTTCTCCCGGTCGGGTCCGGGGTCGCCGGACGGACGGGTGGAGTCGGGGCGTGCAGGCATGGGGGACCTCGGGGACGTGGGGGTGGGACGTGTGCGGCAACGGGTCGGGGACGGGCGTCATTCCCGGCCGGGCCGTACCGATTCTCCCGGACGACGCCTCGCGGGCATCCCACGGTCGGACGTGGTGTCGGACGCGGTGTCGGATTCCCCGTCGTCGTGTGCGACCGCGGGCCCCCCGTCGGAGGTGAGGCGCCGCGCTCGGGGACGCGGGCCGGGGCGGTCAGCGCAGCAGCGCGACGAACGCGCCGGCGATGATCGCCGAGGTGATGACGCCGCTGATGTTCGCGCCGAGGGCCTGCGGCATGATCACCGCGGCCGGGTTCTCGTGACCGGCGACCTTCTGAGCGACCTTCGCCGTGGTGGGCACGCAGCTCACACCGGCGATGCCGACGACGGGGTTCACCTTGCCACCCGTGGCGAAGTACATGACGTACCCGCCGGCGATGCCGCCGATCGCGGAGATCGTGAGCGCGAGCATGCCGAGCAGCAGGAGCTTGAGGACGACGGGGTCGAGCAGCGTGCCCGCCTCGCAGAGGACGCCGAGGGTGAGGCCGAGGAAGAACGTCGCCCCGTAGAGGAACACCTTGCTGATGAGGTCCTGGAACTGGACGATCCCGGCCTCGCGCACCGCGACACCGATGAACAGCGAGAGGAACAGCGGCGCGGCGACGGGGAACAGCAGGCACAGCAGGGTGCAGACGACGACGGCGAACGCGAGCTTGCTGCCCGAGGTGATCTTCTTCTGCGGGCCGGGAGGCATCGGGATCCCCCGCAGCTTCGCCGGGACGAGGGCCCGCACGAGGTACGGGAACGCGCCGTAGGCGAGGCCGAGGTAGAGGTAGCCGACGACGGTGATCGGCACGAAGAGGTCGGGGGAGAGGATGAGCGACACGAAGAGGACCATGGGGCCGTCCGCGCCGCCGATCGTCGAGACGGCCGCGGCCTGACCGGGGGTCATGCCGAGCATCTGGGCGAGGGGGAAGACGACGAACGTCCCCGCCTCGGCGAACAGGGCGATGATCATGCTCTGGAACGGGCGGGCCATGACGTACCCGACGTCGAGGAGCACGCCGATGCCCATGAACACGAGGCACGCGATGAGGCCGTTGCTGAACATGAACGTGTAGACGGGCTGCAGCCAGTTGATCTGCAGCACGTTGATGACGTCGTTCGGCTCCTTGACGAGGGGGTCGACGAACAACGTACCGGTCCGGCCGTCGCCGAGGACGAGCACGCCGGCGTTGACGGCCGACATGCCGAGGCCCATCGGGATCATGAGCAGCGGCTCGAGGACCTCCTTCTTGCCGAGGTAGACGAGGAGGAACCCGAGGAAGATGAGGACGACGCGACCGAGGGCGATGCTCGGGTCCTGCGCGAACAGGGTGCCGACGCCCTGGAAGATGTCGCCGAGATCGGAGAGACCCACGACGCGCCCCTCAGGAGAGGGTGAGGATCGAGGCGCCGGACTCGACCGCGTCCCCGACTGCGGCGTCGATCGTGGCCACGGTGCCGGTGGTGCCGACGACGATCGGGCTCTTGAGCTTCATCGCCTCCATGACGGCGACGACCTGCCCGGACTGGACGGAGTCGCCGACGCCGACGTTGATCTCGACGACGACCCCGCTCATGGGGGCGAGGACGGCCGTCGCGCCGGGCTCACCGCCGGGTCCCGCGTTCGTACCGGAGGCCGCGGGCGCCGCGGCCGAGGTGCTCACCCCACCGACGGGCGTGGCCGCGGGGGCGGCCGGGGCCATCACGGGGGCGGTGGCGTTCGTCGGCGTCATCGACCGGTGGTCGGGGTAGAGCTGGTTGCCGGTATCCGTGAGGTCCTCGACGGTGACGTCGTAGGCGTGTCCTTCGACCGTCACGCGCAGGTGTCGCAGCATCGGATGTCACTCCTGGGGGGTCGTGCCCGGCGCCGAGGAGGTCCGGCCGGGTCGTGCGGGTGTCGTGGTGGGGGTCGACGGCGTCGGTGGGCGGGTCGCGTCGACGGGTGTCAGCGGTGGGTGCGGCCGACGTTGTGGGAGGTGTGGTGGGCGGCGCGTCCCTCGGCCGCCCATCCGGCTCCGCGGACGGGTTCGATGTGGACGACGACGGCGGCGTCGTCGAACACGCTCGACACCGCGGCGGAGATCGCCGCGACGTGGCGGGGGTCGTGTCCGGCGGCGGTCGTCGGGCCGCTCGCGGCGGCGCCCACCGGTCGGGCGGCGAGCGCCGCGGGGGCGGGTCGGCGGGCGGCCGCTGCGGCGCCGGTGCGACCGAGTGCCGCGGTGAGGCCTTTGATGAGCAGGGCGACGAGCATCGCGACGACGAGGACGATGAGGAACACCGACAGCGTCACCGATCCCGTCGAGGCGGGCTCGGCCGGAGCGGTCGCCACCGTCGCGGGCAGGGTCGTCATGTTGGTCATGGCGGTCACAGCGGGATGTTCCCGTGCTTCTTGGCGGGCCGCAGCTCGCGCTTGGTGAGGCTCTTGCGCAGGCCGAGGGCGAGGGTCGCGCGGGTCTCGGCCGGGTCGATGACGTCGGTGATGTACCCGCGGGCCGCCGACCGGTACGGGGTGGAGTGTTCGCGCCGGTACCGCTCGATGAGCTCGGCCCGGGTGGCCTCCTTGTCCTCCGCCTCGGCGAGTTCGCGCCGGTAGAGGATGTTGACGGCGCCCGCACCACCCATGACGGCGATTTCCGCGCCGGGCCACGCGTACACCGCGTCGGTGCCCATCTCCTTGCTGCACATCGCGAGGTAGGAGCCGCCGTAGGCCTTGCGGAGGATGACGGTGAACTTCGGCACCGTGCCGGAGGCGTACGCGAAGAGCATCTTCGCGCCGTGCCGGATGATGCCGCCGCGCTCCTGCTCGATGCCGGGCAGGAAACCGGGCACGTCGACGAGCGTGACGAGCGGGATGTTGAACGCGTTGCAGAACCGTACGAACCGGGCGCCCTTGTCGGAGGCGTCGATGTCGAGCGCGCCCGCGAGATGGGTGGGCTGGTTGGCGACGAGGCCGACGACCATGCCCTCGATGCGGGCGAACCCGACGATGAGGTTCTTGGCGAACTCGGCCTGCACCTCGAGGAGACGGCCGCCGTCGACGAGGCGGGTGATGACCTCGCGGACGTCCATCGGCATCGACGGGTCGTCGGGGACGACGTCGTTCATGCGCTCGTCGCGGTCGAGGCGCAGGTCGTTCCGGAGGTCGTGCGGCGGGTCCTCGGTGTTGTTCGGCGGGAGGTACGAGAGGAGCTCGCGGACGATCTCGACGGCGTGGTCGTCGTCCTCGGCGAGGAAGTGGACGTTGCCGCTCACGCTCGCGTGCATCTCCGCGCCGCCGATCTCCTCGGCGGTGGTGGAGCGGCCGGTGACGGCGCGGATGACCTCCGGGCCCGTGATGAACATCTGGGCGTTCTCGCGGGTCATGACGATGAAGTCCATGAGGGCGGGGGAGTACGCGGCGCCACCCGCGCACGGGCCGCAGATGACGGCGATCTGCGGGACGACGCCCGACATGAGGACGTTCTGGTAGAAGACCTCGCCGTAGCCGGAGAGGGCGTCGACGCCCTCCTGGATGCGGGCGCCGCCGGACTCCTGGAACGCGACGACGGGGACGCCGAACCGGATCGCCTTGTTCGTGAGCTCGACGATCTTCTTCGCGTGGGCGTGGCCGAGGGTGCCGGCGGCGACGGTCGCGTCCTGGGCGAACGCGGCGACGAGTCCTCCGTCGACGTAGCCCGTGCCGGTGACGACACCGTCGGCGGCGAGGACCTTCTCGCCGAGTTCGCGGCAGTCGTGGCGGACGTGCAGCCCGGACTCCTGGAACGTCCCCCGTTGGAACAGGCGGTCGAGTCGTTCGCGGGCGGTGAGGAGCCCACGGTTGCGACGCTTCTCCTGCGCGGACTCACCGCCCCCCGCCATCGCGTGCTCGCGGCGGCGCTGAAGCTCCTCTTGGTGCTCTCGAGACACGACGTTGCTCCTCGGACCCCGGTCGGCAGGTCTGCTGGTCGGCGGGCCGACCCGTCTCCCCGTGGGGCGCCGGAGGAAGGCCGACCCTGGCCTCACTCGCAAGGGTAGACGGGGGTGGGGGAGCGCGGGTCGCTCGAGAGACACGGGGGACCTCCGGCCCGGAGGTGACGCGCGCCTCTCTCGCGGAGGGGTGTCACCGGGGTGCGCGGTCGCTACCGTGACGGCCATGGCCGATTACCCGCACCTCCTGGAGCCCCTCGATCTCGGGTTCACCACCTTGCCCAACCGCGTCCTCATGGGCTCGATGCACGTGGGTCTCGAGGAGGCCCCCGATGGATTCGAGCGTCTCGCCGCGTTCTACGCCGAGCGTGCGCGCGGCGGCGTCGGACTCATCGTCACCGGCGGCATCTCCCCCGACGAGAAGGGTCGCCCGTTCCCGGGCGGCGCGATGATGGCGAGCGAGGAGGACGCGACCAGGCACCGTGTCGTCACCGACGCCGTCCACGAGGCGGGCGGCAGGATCTGCCTGCAGATCCTCCACTTCGGCCGGTACGCTTACCACGAGGACCTCGTCGCGCCGAGCCCGATCCAGGCTCCGATCTCCCCGGCGGTGCCCACCGAGATGAGCACCGAGGACGTCGAGGCGACGATCGAGTCCTACGCCCGCGCTGCGGAACTCGCACGCAAGGCCGGGTACGACGGCGTCGAGATCATGGGCTCGGAGGGCTACCTCATCAACGAGTTCGTCGCCGCCCGCACCAACCGCCGCACCGACGAGTGGGGCGGCCCGTACGAGAACCGGATGCGGTTCCCCGTCGAGATCGTCCGCCGCGTGCGCGAGCGAGTGGGGGAGGACTTCATCCTCGTCTACCGCCTGTCGATGCTCGACCTCGTCGAGGGCGGATCGACGTTCGAGGAGGTCGTGCAGCTCGCCCACGCCGTCGAGGAGGCGGGCGCGACCCTCATCAACACGGGCATCGGCTGGCACGAGGCCCGCATCCCCACGATCGCGACGTCCGTGCCGCGTGGGGCGTTCACGTGGGTGACGAAGAAGCTCAAGGGCGAGGTCGGCATCCCGCTCGTCACGACGAACCGCATCAACACCCCCGAGGTCGCCGAGCAGGTCCTCGCCGACGGGTGCACCGACATGGTGTCGATGGCGCGGCCGTTCCTCGCCGACCCGGAGTTCGTCGCGAAGGCCGCCGCGGGCAGGGCCGATCGCATCAACACGTGCATCGCGTGCAACCAGGCGTGCCTCGACCACACGTTCTCGGGCCTCACGACCTCCTGCCTCGTCAACCCGCGGGCCTGTCACGAGACGATCCTCACGATCGACCCCACGCCGACCCGTCGGCGCATCGCCGTCGTCGGCGCCGGCCCCGCCGGTCTCGCCGCGGCGACGACGGCCGCCCGCCGTGGGCACGAGGTGACGCTCTTCGAGGCGGACGACACGATCGGTGGCCAGTTCGACATCGCCCGCCGCGTGCCCGGCAAGGAGGAGTTCGCCGAGACGATGCGCTACTTCCGGCGCGAGCTCGAGGAGACGGGCGTCGACGTGCGCCTCTCCACGCGCGCGGGCGTCGACGACCTCACCGGGTTCGACGCGGTCGTCCTCGCGACCGGCGTCGTCCCCCGCATCCCCGAGGTCGAGGGCATCGACCACCCCAAGGTCGTCACGTACTACGACCTCCTCAAGAACGGGGCGTCCGCCGGGCGCACCGTCGCCGTCATGGGGGCGGGCGGCATCGGCTTCGACGTCGCCGAGTACCTCACCCAGAACGGCCCCTCCGGCGCGGAGGACCCGGCCGCGTTCGACGCCGAGTGGGGCATCGACCGCGAGTACACCCACCCCGGCGGCCTCACGACGCCCGAGCGCCCCGAGCCGGCACGTCACGTCACGCTGCTGCAGCGCAAGACGGCCAAGCTCGGCAAGGGTCTCGGCAAGACGACCGGGTGGATCCACCGCACGTCCCTTGCGCACCGGGGGGTCGTCATGGTTCCGGGCGTCACCTACGACCGCATCGACGACGACGGCCTCCGCATCACCGTCGACGGCGAGTCCCGCACGCTCGACGTCGACACCGTCGTCGTGTGCACCGGGCAGGAGCCGAGGCGCGAACTCCACGACGACCTCGTCGCGCGCCTCGGCGAGGAGAACGTCCACCTCGTCGGCGGCGCCGACGTCGCGGCCGAGCTCGACGCCAAGCGGGCGATCAAGCAGGGCACGGAGGTCGCCGCCGCGCTCTGACGCGTGACATCGGCCGATCCTCGCGCCCGGCACGACGCCGACCCCCACCGCCGACCCCCCGGTCGGTGGTGGGGGTCGCCCGCGTCCCGGGCGTCGCTCGACGATCTCCCCCGGCCGCGCGTTTCGTGATTCGGTGGGGTGACGACGTTCGAGAAGGGAGAGACCGATGACGGGTACGGAACGAGGTCGCGGCGGCGCGGCCCCGGAGCGGGTCGCGATCGTGGGGGCGGGGATGGTGGGACTCGCCACCGCGTGGTTCCTCCAGGAGCACGGCCGCGAGGTGGTGGTCCTCGACCGGGAGGGCGTGGCCGCGGGCAGCTCGTGGGGCAACGCCGGTTGGCTCACCCCGGGGCTTGCGGCGCCACTGCCCGACCCGGCGGTCCTCGCCTACGGCATGCGGGCGATGATCAGCCCGAGTTCGCCGGTCTACGTGCCGCCGTCGACCGACCCGCGCCTGTGGTCGTTCCTCGTGCGGTTCCTCCTCCGCAGCACCGATCGGAGCTGGAAGGAGGCGATGCGGTCGCTCGTGCCGATCAACACGATCGCCCTCGAGAGCTTCGACATGCTCGTCGACGCCGGGGTGGAGGCGGAGGTCCGTGACGCAGGGGCGTTCGTCGCGGCGTACCGCACGGAGGCGGAGCGGGTCGCCCTGCTCGCGGAGATCGAGCACATGACCGAGATGGGGCAGCCCGTCGAGCACGAGATCCTCGACGGTCCTGCGACCCGGGCGGCGGCCGGCTGCTTCTCCGGGGAGGTGAACGCCGGTGTCCTGCTCCACGACCAGAAGTTCATCGACCCGGGCGCGTTCGTCGCGGCGCTCGCCGACTCCGTGCGTGCGCGCGGAGGCCGGATCGTCGAGGGTGCCACGGTGCGGGCGGTCCGTTCGGCCCCCCGTGGTCGTGGCGTGGAGCTCTCCGTCGACTCGGCCGACGGCGCGCACGTCGAGCGTCACGACGCCGTCGTCCTCGCCGCGGGTTCCTGGCAGGGTGACCTCGCGCGTCCGCACGGCGTCCGCACCCTCGTCCAGGCCGGGCGCGGGTACAGCTTCAGCGTGCCGGTGGAGCAGATGCCGGCCGGGCCGGTCTACCTCCCCGCCGAGCGGGTGGCGTGCACACCGCTCGGCGACCGGTTGCGTGTCGCCGGGATGATGGAGTTCCGCGCCCCGGACGCGCCGCTCGACCCGCGCCGCGTCGAGGCGATCGTCGAATCCGTCCGCCCGCTGCTGTGCGGGGTCGACCTCGACGACCGGCAGGACGAGTGGGTCGGTGCCCGGCCCTGCACCCCCGACGGTCTCGCGCTCATCGGCGCCACCCGCTCGCCGGGCGTCTACGTCGCGGGTGGCCACGGCATGTGGGGCATCACCCAGGGCCCGGTGACCGGGCGACTCCTCGCCGAGCAGATCGTCACCGGCACCATGCCGCGCGAGCTCGCCCCGTTCGACCCGCTGCGCTGACGTCCTGCTCCGCCCGCCAGGAGGACGTCGTCACGTCGTCCCGGCGGGCGGGCCGTCGCCCCCGGGGCCGTTCGGGAGGGTGCGGCGGTATCGTCCCGGCGGACCGGCACCGGGGATCCGCGCGTGGCGACGAGGTGCGGCTGGGAGTATGACCCCATGCGCTTTCGGAACTTCCACGCCGGGTGTTGCGGTTACGTGCCCACGAGGTCCGACGGGTCGGAGTGGTCCCACGTCCTCACCCTCCGCGACGGCAGCTCGGTGTACGCCGACACGGCCGAGGAGGTCCTCGAGGAGGTGATCGAGGGGTGGGTCGAGATGCCCGAGGACGCCCGCCACGAGGCTCTCGTCGCGCATGCGTCGCAGGCCGCGCTCGAGGCCCAGCAGCAGCGCATCGACGCGGCGGTCGCGGCCGGCACGATCGACCGGGCGGATCCCGACGACCGGGGCCTCGTCGAGATCCTCGAGGCCGACAAGCGTGCCTCGCTCCTCCTCGAACTCCCCGACGCACCGGGGGAGCAGGCCGAGTGGCTCGCGCCCGTCGAACTCGTCCTCCTCACGTCGAGCTACGCCCCGCACGGGGAGCACCCGCCGATCGGAGGGCGGGTCTGCTGGCTCGACCCCCTCGACCCCGTCGCCTACCTGCGCAGCCTCCGCGCTGCCGGCCTCTACGACTACTGGGCCCTCGCCGACGCGACGGTCTGACCCGCCGACGCCCGCGCCGGGTCAGAGATCGGCCGGGGCCAACCGGATCGGCCCGACCGCCTGGGAGGGGTCGATGTCGACGCCCTTCTGCTGCACGCGGATCGCCCCGTCGGCCGCAAGCTGCGCGGCGACGACACGGGCGAGGGGCATGAGGTCGCGCCAGTCGTCACCGCCGACGACGCGGGCGGCGTCACTCGGGCAGATCGTCGTGCCGTCGCGGTGCTGCAGCAGCGCGCGGATCGCCGCGGCGAGGCGCACCCGCCGCCCCTCCTCGGTCGGTGCCCACCACTCCTCGCCGCGTTCGCCGAGGGCGACCTTCGCGTCCTGCACCCGGGGCCGGGCCCGTGCGGCGTCGGTGCGGACGAGTCGCCGCGCGGACATGAGCTCGTCGACGAGTTCGGCCCGCAGCTTCTCGGGCACGCCCGGATCCGTCGCCCGCCACCGGCGCCCGTTCACGACGACGTACCGCCCGTCCGGCGTCCGCTCCGGACCCGCCATCGCCTCGGCGCCGGTCTCGGACCTCGTCTCGGGGCGTGCCTCGTCGGGCTCCGTCGTCATGACGGCAGGGTAGGGGCACCCTCCCGCCCGCGCCGCACGTACCCCGCGCCGTGACCCGGCGGCGCGCCGCCACAGGCATCCGCCGTGGACATCCGATGCAGACCTCCGGTGTGGAATACCGGGCGGGTGCCACCCGTTGCCGAACCCGTGCCGAGCCGCCCGGGTTCGGCAGTGAAGGAGTCATCATGAGCGACACGATGCGCGCGGTCACCTACGAGCGCTACGGCGATCCCGAGGTGCTGTCCGTCACCGAGATGCCGCGGCCGAAGGTCGGCCCCGGGGAGATCCTCGTGCGGGTCCGGTCCGCCTCGGTCAACCCCGTCGACTGGAAGATCATGGCGGGCGGCCTCGACGCGATGATGGATGCGATCTTCCCCGTGGTGCCGGGCTGGGACGTCGCGGGCGTCGTCGAGGAGGTCGGCATCGACGCCCCCGAGTTCGCCGCCGGTGACGAGGTGATCGCCTACGCCCGCAAGGACGTCGTCCACGGCGGGACGTTCGCCGAGTTCGTCACCGTGCCGGTGCGGTGCGCCGCCCGCAGGCCCGCCTCGGCGTCGTGGAACGAGGCCGCGGGCCTGCCGCTCGCCGGCCTCACCGCCTACCAGGTGCTCACGCGTCTCGGCGTCGAGAAGGGGTCGACCGTGCTCGTCCACGGTGCCTCCGGCGGCGTCGGCCGCATGGGCGTGCAGATCGCCCGGGACCTCGGCGCCCGCGTCATCGGCACCGCGTCGGAGAAGAACCACGACATGCTGCGCGAGCTGGGCGCCGAACCCGTCACGTACGGGGACGGACTCGCCGACCGCGTCAAGGAGCTCGCCCCCGAGGGTGTCGACGTCGTGGCGGACTTCGTCGGGGGCGTCGTCGACGTCACCACTGCCGTCCTCGCCGAGGGAGGCCGTCACGGCTCCATCGCCGACCCCGACGTGCTGAAGGCGGGCGGTCAGTGGATGTGGGTGCGTCCCGACGCGGACGACCTCGCCCACCTCTCGCAGATGGTCGACGACGGGCGCCTCCGCGTGGACGTCGCCGAGACGTTCCCGTTCGAGAAGGCACGGGACGCGTTCGATCTGAGCCGGGAGGGGCACACCTCCGGCAAGATCGTCGTCGTCGTCTCGGAGTGACGTCCTCACCGACGTCCCTGTGAGGTCTACTCGGGGCCGCTCGTGGCGGGTTCGCATCGCATCGGGACGTCGACGACGTGAGCCCGCCGGGGCCACGGCGATCGGCGACTCCACTCGCCAGGCGGGCCGCAGCGTGCCACCCTTCAGGGGACACTCCGGGATCGATCCGGAGACGCACGTACCCGCTCGACGAAGGAGTGCAGCCATGACCGCCGGTCACGACATGCCCCGCGACCACGCCCACGACGCCCGCCTCGACGCGACGCGGGACGACCACCGCGACCTGCGCGACACGGACGCCCGCGACGCCGCGGACGGCGTCGTCCTCCACGCCGAGGAGATGCGCGTGCGCACCGAGCGCGTGCCCTCCGGGCGGGTGACGTTCCGCAAGCGCGTCGTCACCGAGGAGCGCACCGTCGTCGTCACGGTCCGTCGTGAGAAGCTCGAGATCATCGAGGACCACGACACGACGAACCTCGACGCGGCGCCCGCGGGCGACGAGCCCTCGATCACCGGTGACCGTCTCGCGGGTGCCGGGGAGGGCGCGGACCTCGAGGAGATCCGCCGCGACGCCGACGGCGACTACGAGATCGTCCTCCACGCCGAGGAGCCCGTCGTCACGCTCCAGACGGTGCCCGTCGAGCGGGTGCGCATCAGCCGCCGCACCGTCACCGAGACGGAGCAGGTGAGCGCCGACCTCGCCCGCGAGCAGGCCGTCGTCGAGCGTGAGGCCGTCGACGAGCACGGCCGTCACGACCACCGCTGACGCGCACGACGGACGACACACGACGCACGACGCAGCGGTGGACCCCGGCCCGGGTGGGCCGGGGTCCACTGCGTTCAGGGGGCATGTTCACAGATCCGCGCCGCCCCGCGAGTCCGGCAGGGTGGGCGGGCATCCGGCAGGATCGTGCCGAGGCCCCCGACAGACGGGCCCCACGACCACACGACGAGGAGAACCGGTGAAGCTCAGGCACGTCCACGAGGTCGACGCGAGCGTGGAGGAGATGGACGCGGCGTTCACCGACGTGCGTCGCGTGGGGCGCGCCTTTCCCGGCGCGGAGGTCGACTCCGTCGACGGGGACGACTTCACCGGGCGGCTCACGACGCGGATGGGGCCGTTCACCCTCACGTACGAGGGGGAGGGCCGGATGACGGAGGCCGACCCGGAGCACCACGTCGCCGCCCTCGAGGCCGCGGGCGGGGAACGGCGCGGGTTCGGGCGGGCGAGCATGGCCGCCCGGGTGCGGCTCACCGCCCTCGGCGCGAGCCGCACCCGGGTCGAACTCGACACGACGCTCGAGGTCATGGGCTCGCCCGTCGACCTCGGTGGCGGCATCGCCCAGCGCGTCTCGGAGCCGCTCGTCGCGCGCTTCGTGCGCACCCTCGCCGGAGAACCCGGCGCGGCCGAGGAGGGTGAGCTCGACGTCGCCCGCAGCGTCGTCTCCGGCCTGCTCGCCCCCGCCGGTCGATCGCTCGGGCGGTGGCTGCGCCGCTGACCCGCCTCGTCGGGACGCGTCCGGCGTCGCCGCGTCGGTCGCCGGGTGTCAGTCGGTGAGTCCGAAGCGGGCGAGGAGGTGGCCCACCTGCGGGTCGGCGCCGCGGAACCGGCGGTAGGTCGCCGTCGACTCGACCGATCCGCCCTTGGCGAGGAGGTCGCGGCGGAACTGCTCGCCGGCCTCGCGGGTCATGCCGCCGGGCGAGTCGGGCGTGCCGTGCTCGCGGAACCACGCGACGGTGTCGGCGTCCATGACCTCCGACCACAGGTAGGAGTAGTACCCGGCCGAGTAGCCGCCGCTGAAGATGTGGCTGAAGTACGTCGTGCGGTAGCGCGGCGGGATGAGCGGGAAAGCGACGCCCGCCCGCTGGAGGGCGTCGGCCTCGAACTGCTCGACACCGTCGGGGGACTCGGGGAGGTCCTCGGGGCGGGCCTGGTGCCACGCCTGGTCGAGGATCATCGCCTTCAACAGTTCGAGCGTGTCGTAGGCGGGGTTGGTGCGGCCCGCGACGAGGGCGTCGACCCACTCCTCGGGGATCGGCTCGCCCGTCTCGTGGTGCACGGCGAACCGGCGGATGAGGGAGGGTTCGAACGCCCAGATCTCGTTGACCTGGCTGGGGAACTCGACGAAGTCCCGCGGCACCGACGTGCCCGAGCGTGAGGGGTAGCGCACGTCGGAGAGCAGTCCGTGCAGGTCGTGACCGAACTCGTGGAAGAGGGTGATGACGTTGTCCCACGTCATGAGGCTGGGCGCGCCCGGCGCGGGCGGCGGCACGTTGCACGTGTTCGTCACGACGGGGGACTCGCCGAAGAGGTGGTTCTGGTCGACGATCGACGTCATCCACGCGCCGCCACGCTTCGTCGGGCGCGTGTAGGGGTCGAGGATCACGGCGCCGAGCGTCGAGCCGTCCTCCTCGCGCACCTCGTAGACGCGGGAGGCCGGGGTGTACCCGACGAGGTCGGGCCGCTCGTGGAACGTGAGTCCGTACATCGCGGTGGCCGCGGCGAAGACGCCCTCGGTGAGGACACGGTCGAACTCGAGGTAGGGCTTGAGCTTCTCGGGGTCGACGCCGCCCTCGCCCGCGTCCTGCGCGGCGAGGTACTGCCAGTCCCACGGCTCGAGGGTCGCGCGGGGGTCGGACTCGGCGAGGCGGCGGCGCAGCGTCTCGGCCTCACGTTCGGCGAGTTCGACGACGCCCGGCGAGAGGCTCGCGAGGAGTTCGTCGACGGCCGTCGTCGACCCGGCGCACGTGTCCTCGTGCTCGTAGGCGGCGTGGTGCGGGTAGCCGAGCAGCGTGGCCCGCTCGGCGCGCAGGTGCGCGATGCGGAGCAGCGTGGGGCGGGTGTCGAACTCGCCACTCAGCCCCCGGCGGGTCGAGGCGTGGAAGATCGTCTCGCGCAGGGCGCGGTCGGCGAGGGTGTCGAGGATCGGCTGCCCGGTCGTGTTGACGATGGGGACGAGCCACCCGTCCTTGCCCGCGGCGCGGGCGTTCTCGGCGAGGGCCTCGACGTCGCCGTCGGAGAGCCCGGCGAGGTCGTCGCGGTCGGTGACGTGCACGGCGGCGGCGTTGCGTCCGGCGACGACGAGGCGCTCGAACTCGTTCTCCGCCGAGGCGAGGGCGGTGTTGAGCTCCCGCAGACGTTCCTGCTTCTCGGCGGGGAGGGCGACACCGGCGCGTTCGTGGGCGCGCATCCGCTGGGTGAGGAGCCAGTCGTCCTGTTCGTCGAGGGTGATCTCGCCGGTGTCGGCGCGTTCGCGCAGCGCCTTGAGACGGGCGTAGAGGTCGGCGTCGAGGGTGATCGCGTCGGAGTGCTGCGCGAGCCTCGGCGCGAACTCCTCGGCGATGGCGTCGCGCTCGGGGGAGGTGTCGGCGGAGCGGGCGACCCAGAACGCGTTCGCGGCGCGCACGAGCGTCGCCGGGCTCGCCTCCCACGCGTGGAGGACGTTCTGAGGCGTCGGCGGCTCGGGGTTCTGCGCGATCTCCCGTAGCGCGGCGAGCTGCTCGGCCATGCCCACCTCGAACGCCTCGCGGTAGTCCGCATCCGTGAGCGCCGCGTAGTCCGGCAGGGCGAAGGGCAACGTCGAGGGCTGCAGGAGCGAGTTCGTCATGCCTTCCATGAGACCACCCACCTGCGGGGCCGCGCCTGCGGTCGGGCGAATCGGGCGGTGGCCCCCGGTCACCGGACGTCCACCCTCAGGGTGGTGACGAGGGCGACCCCGGCGGCGACGGCGGCGTACCCGAGGAGGACGAGTGCTCCGGCCCAGCCGGGCAGCAGCTCGACGGGGGCGGTGCCGGACGTCTGCGCGAGGGCGTCGAGGACGAAGCTCTGCCCGGTGACGGCCCCGGCGGCGCCGCCGGGGAACCAGGGGTACGCCGAGCGGGCCCCGGGGACGACGCTGAGGAGGGACTCCGCGAGGTAGAACCACCCCACGATCAGGCCGAGGCAGAGTTGCGGCCGTGGGACGAGGGCGCCGATCCCCACGCCGATGACGGTGTAGAGCGCCATCGCGAGACCGATCCGGCCGACGTCGGCGAGGAGGGCGGGAACCTCGAGCCCGAGGTGGATCCCGGCGAGGCGGCAGCCTCCCCACATCCCCACCGCCGCGCCCACCGCGAGGACGGCCCCGTACGCGAGCCCGGTGAGGAGCGCGGAGAGGAGCTTCGCGAGGACGACGACGGCCCGGCGTGGCTGGGCCGTCAGCGTGGGGACGATGGTGTGGTGCTCGTACTCGTCGGTCATGGAGCGCGAGCCGAGGAGGACGGGCACGGGTGCGCTGAGGACGAGCACGCCGAGAAGCCCCCGGGCGGCCGTGGGCGTGTCCGGCAGGGGCATGGGCGGGTTCATCCGCTCTGGTCCGAGGAGGACGAGGCCCCCGGTGAGGAACAGCCCGATCGCGAGACCACCGAGGAGGAAACGGCCGGTGGCGGGGGTTCCGAGGAGGCGGAGCAGCTCGGCCCGGAGCGACGTGATCACGGTCGGCCTCCTGCCGTGGCGAGGTAGACGTCCTCGAGGGTGTCGGCCCGCCACTCCTCCGAGAGGCGGTCGAGGTCGCCCTCGGCGACGGTGCGTCCGTCGCGGACGATGACGGCGACGTCGAGGATGCTCTCGATCTCGGCGAGGACGTGTGTCGAGACGAGGACGGTGCGACCGTCGTCGGCCATCTGCCGGAGGAGTTCGCGGATCCACCGGATCCCCTCGGGGTCGAGCCCGTTGGTGGGCTCGTCGAGGACGACGACGCGGGGGTCGCCGAGGAGCGCCGTCGCGAGGACGAGTCGCTGCCGCATGCCGGTCGACCACGTGCCCACCGGGGTGTCGGCGTAGGAGGTCATCGAGAGCTCGGTGAGGCAGTCGTCGACGCGGTGGGCGGGGTGTCCTCCCATCGCCGCGTGGACGCGCAGGTGGCGCCGCCCCGTCGTCGCGGGGTCGAACGCGAGGGGGTCGAGGACGGAACCGACGACCGTCGTCGGGCGGCGGAGCTGCGTGTAGGGGCGGCCTTCGACGTGGGCGGTGCCCGAGTCGCTCCGGTAGAGCCCGAGGAGGCACCGCAGGGTCGTGCTCTTGCCGGAGCCGTTGGGTCCGAGGAGCCCGGTGACGTGGCTGGGCCGGGCGATGAGGTCGACACCGTGGAGGACCTGCCGACGGCCGAAGCGTTTGGTGAGGCCGGAGACGGTGATGCCGGCAGGGGGTGTGGTCACGAGTGCTCCCGAGTAGGATCGATGTCAGTTTCGATAATGGTCTCAGAAGTGAGAAAGGTCAAGATGTCGAACTCGCTCGAGGTCCTCCTGCACCCGGTGCGGTGGCGCATCGTCCAGCGACTCACCCGGTCGCCCGCGACGCCTGCCCAGGTCCAGGCCTCCCTGTCCGGGGTGGCGACGGCCACCCTGTATCGACAGTTGCAGACCCTGCTCGACGCCGGCCTCGTCGCCGTCGTGGACGAGGCCAAGGTGCGTGGCGCCGTCGAGCGCACGTACGCCCTCGCCGGCGTCCTCGCGGGTCCGGATCCCACTCCCGAGGGGCGCCGCGATCAGGCGCTCCTCCTCCTCGGGCTGCTCCAGGCGGACGTGCTGTCCTACCTCGACGGCGTCGGCGCGGAGGGGGTGATGGGGGATCTGAGCCTCACCCGGACCGCGCTCCATGCCACGGCGGACGAGATGGCGGAACTGCGGCAGGGGCTCACCGAACTCCTCACCCCGCTGCTCGAGCCGCACGACGGGGCGAGGGGGTTCAGCCTCGGACTCGTCGTCGCCCCGGTGCCGGGTGGTGGCGCGGGGGAGTGAGGGCGTCACTCGCCGGCGCGTCGCCCGTGGGGGATCCGGGGCTCGCCGGGGACCTCCTCGAACAATTGAATTGCGCGCAATTCAATTGTGTGCAACCATTCATGCGTGGAACCGGATCTCAGGCTCGACAGCCAGGTGTGCTTCGCGCTGTACTCGGCCGCCCGGGCGGCCCAGAGCGCATACCGCCCGCTGCTCGCCGAACTCGACCTCACCTACCCGCAGTGGCTCGTCCTGCTGGCGCTGTGGGAGGAGGACGGCCTGACCGTCGGCGCCCTCGGTGAGCGTCTCCACCTCGACAGCGGCACCCTCTCGCCGCTGCTGCGCCGCATGGAGACCCGTGGGGTCCTCACGCGGCAGCGGGCCGAGACCGACGCCCGCACCGTCACCCTCCACCTCACCCCGGAGGGCCGCGACCTGCGCGGTCGCGCCGGTGACGTGCAGCGCTGCCTCGTCCCGCTCGTCGACCTCGACGCCGACGAGGCCGCCACCCTCCGCGACCTGGCACACCGCCTCGTCGCCTCCACGGAACGTCGGACCCTCACGGGTCGGAACGGAGAATCGGAATGAACGTCGTCTACACCGCCGAGTCCCTCGCCACCGGAGCCGGCCGCAACGGCCACGTGCGCAGCACCGACGGGCGCATCGACCTCGACCTCGCCATCCCTCGCGAGATGGGCGGCACCGGCGAGGGCGCCAACCCCGAGGAACTCTTCGCCGCCGGCTACGCCGCGTGCTTCCACTCCGCGCTGCAGATGGTCGCCCGCCAGGCCAAGGCCGAGCTCGGCGACTCGAGCGTCGGCGCCAAGGTCGGCATCGGTGAGATCGACGGCGGCGGGTTCGGCCTCGAGGTGACCCTCGAGGTCGTCGTCCCCGATCTGCCCCACGACGAGGCCCAGGCCCTCGCCGACCGCGCCCACGAGGTGTGCCCCTACAGCAACGCGACCCGCGGCAACATCGACGTCGCCGTCGTGGTGGTCGACGACTGATGCCGACCCTCCACGACTTCCACGCCACCACCCTCACCGGCGAGGACAAGAACCTCGCCGACTACGCGGGCAAGGCCGTGCTCGTCGTCAACACGGCGAGCAAGTGCGGCCTCACCCCGCAGTACGAGGGGCTGCAGGAGCTCTACGACACCTACGCCGGGCGCGGCCTCGAGATCCTCGGGTTCCCCTGCGACCAGTTCGCTCACCAGGAGCCCGGATCCGCCGACGAGATCGGGGAGTTCTGCACCCGGAACTACGGCGTGACGTTCCCGATGTTCGAGAAGGTCGACGTCAACGGCGCCGAGACGCACCCGCTCTGGGCCTGGCTCAAGAAGGAGCGTGGCGGCGTGCTCGGTGGCGCGATCAAGTGGAACTTCACGAAGTTCCTGGTCGACCCCATCGGTGCCGTCGTCCAGCGTTACGCCCCCACCACCGCGCCGGCCACGCTCACCGACGACATCGAACGCGTCCTTCCTAAGGAGACCGCATGACCGACACCACCACCCGCCCCACTCGCGCCCTCGTGCTCGGGGGCGGGGGTGTCGCCGGCATCGCCTGGGAGAGCGGCCTCCTCATCGGCCTCATGGAGGCGGGCGTCGACCTCGAGGCGGCCGACCTCGTCGTCGGCACCTCCGCCGGGTCGTCGGTCGGGGTGATGCTCCGGCACGGCCTCCTCACGACGGAGCACCTGCAGGAGGTGCTCGCCGCCTCCGAGGCCGTCGAGGAACGGACGAACGACGACGCGGGTCTCCCGCAGACCGAGGGCTCGCAGTCGTACTCCTCCACCGCGTTCGCCGACGCGAAGCTCGACGCCACCCGTGGTGTCACCGAGGAGCAGGACGTGCGCGCCAAGCTCGGCGAGTGGGGTCGTGCCCGCCCCGTCGACCTGCCCGAGGAGACGTGGGTTGCGCAGATCGCCGCGCGCCTGCCGCGCGACTGGCCGGAGGGGCGTCTCGCGATCACCGCGGTCAACGCGGCCGACGGCTCGTTCCACACGTTCGGCGCGCAGGACGGCGTCGAGCTCGCCCGTGCCGTCGCCGCGAGCTGCACCCTGCCCACGGTGTTCCCGCTCGTCACCATCGACGGAGACCCGTACATGGACGGCGGGATGCGCTCGGCGACGAACGCCGACGCCGCCGCCGGGCACGACCGCGTGCTCGTCGTCGCATGCTCCGACGAGGGGGCCGCCAGCCCGTTCGGGCCGGTGCTCGCCCAGGCCGCGGAGCGCATGCGGAACGAGTCCTCCGACGTGTTCACCATCGAGGCCGACGCCGCGAGCCGCACCGCGTTCGGCCCCAACGTGCTCGACCCGGCCTCCATCGAGCCGTCGTTCCTCGCCGGCCTCGCCCAGGCGCAGGCCGTCGCCGCCGACGTCGTCGCCTTCTGGGGCTGATCCGACCACCGACCTCCCGACTGCCCGGGTGCGGGCGGTCTCCGCCGCGACGATGGCCATCATCATGACCGCTCCGACCCCCACCCGTGCCCTCGTCCTCGGCGGGGGAGGCGTCGCCGGGATCGCCTGGGAGAGCGCGCTCCTCACCGCACTGCTCGCGGCGGGCGTCGACCTGCGCGCCGCCGACCTCGTCGTCGGCACCTCGGCCGGATCCTCCGCCGCGGTCATGCTGCGGGCGGGACTGCTCGGCGCCCACCGTTCCCGCGGGGGCGCCGACACGGCCCACCGATCGGAGCCCTCGTCCGCCGCCGAGGAGGCCGTCGCCACGGGCACCCCGGCGCCGGCGGACGCACGCGCCCCACGCCTCCCCCGAGGGTGGGGTCCGCGAGAGGCACGGCCGGGAGGGCCTCGATTTCGACGGGCGCGCGTTCTCCCAGGCCGTGCGGGCCGCCTCCCGCGGCGTCCGCGGGGTCCCAGCGGCGCGCGAGGTCGTCGTGGAGCCGTCACACTGCGGGGGATGTCGACGGCGAGGGGGATGTCGTGAGAGTGCTCGTCACCGGGTCGGGGTCGGAGGGCGACACCCGGCCCTTCCTCGCGCTCGCGGCCGGGATGGCCGACCGTGGGCACGCCGCCGCCGTGTGCCTCGACCGCAGCGGCGCCGACTCCGCCGCGCGTCTCGGCCTGCCGTACCGGGAGCTCGACGGCGACTTCCGGGCGCATCTCAGCGGGGGCCGCGCCGAGGAGGCCCTGGCCCGCGCGACCCGAGACGGCGGGCTCACCGGCCTCGCGTTCTTCGGCGAGATCGCCCGCGCCCACACCGAGCAGTGGGTATGCACGGTCGAGACGGCGATCGACGAACACCGGCCCGACGTCGTCGTCGGCAGCGGCCTCACCGTGTGGGCGGCCCAGACCGCCGCGGAATCCCGGGGTGTGCGGTTCGCGGCGTCCGCGGCGTTCCCCCTCGCCCCCACCCGTGCGTTCCCCTCCCTCGTCTCGCCCGGGGTGCCACCGGCATGGCTCAACGTCGCCACCCATCACGTCGCGACGGCGATGATGTCCGCGGTGTTCCACCGACCGGTCGCCGCCGCACGTCGCCGACGGGGCCTCGGGCGGTTCCGTGCCGTGTGGGACGACGTGCCGGTGATCTACGGCTACTCCCCGGTGCTACTTCCCACGCCGCGCGACTGGCGTTCCAACGTCGCGGTCTGCGGCGACTGGCACCTCGACGACCCGGGCTGGACCCCGCCCGCCGACCTCGTGGCGTTCCTCGACGCGGGTGAGCCGCCGGTCTACGTCGGGTTCGGCAGCATGGTCGGCACGGAGCCCCTGCTGCGCGCCGTGCTCGACGGGCTCGCGGGCAGGCGGGTCGTCGTCAACCCTGGGTGGAGCGGCGTGGATCCCGCGGCGTGGGGTCACGACCCGGAGGTCGTCCACGTCGTCGGCCAGACCCCGCACTCGTGGCTCCTGCCGCGGTGCGCCGCGGCCGTCCACCACTGCGGCGCGGGCACGACCCATGCCGTCACGCGGGCGGGTATCCCCTCGATCCCCGTCCCCTTCGCCGCCGACCAGCCGTTCTGGGCGCGGCGCCTCGTGCAGCTCGGGGTGGCGAGCGCGCCCCTCGACCGCCGCCATGTCACTCCGGGCGACATTCGTTCTGCCGGAACGATTCTCGACGACGTTCGGGTGTGGTCACGTGCGCATCGGATCGCCGATCGCCTGGCACGGGAGGACTCGGTCGACGCCGCCATCACCCACCTGACGACGTGGTCGACGCCCGCGTCCGGCTGAGATCGACGCCGCCGCTCGCCGGAGAGTGGCCGGTACGGTGGGGAGATGACCCGAGCCTCGAGCCCCCTGTCCCGCGCGGCCGAGTACCTCGGTCTCGCGCGCCCCGCCCCGAGGCCGAATACGGCACGGTCGGTGTTCCGCCTGGCACTCCTCGTCGTGGTGGTGGTCGCGCTCGTCGTCGGTCCGCTCACGCGGGCCCGGGCGAGGCGGGCGGCATGACGGGTCCCGGAACGGCCCTCGTCGTCGACGGTGCGAACGTCGTCGGCAGCGTCCCCGACGGCTGGTGGCGCGATCGGGCGGGCGCGGCAGCACGCCTCCACGCCGCCCTCGTCGCCGTCGACCTGCCGTGGGAGCACATCGTCCTCGTCCTCGAAGGGGCCGCTCGACCGGGTGTTCCCGAGGGGGAGGTGGCGACGGTGACGACCGTCCACGCCCCCGGGAGCGGTGACGACGAGATCGTCGACCGCTGTGGGCAGCTCGCGGACGAGGGCGCGCGGGTCGTCGTCGTCACCGCCGACCGAGGCCTCGTCGCCCGGCTCGAGCCGTTCGACGTCGACGTCGAGGGGCCCCGCGCGTTGCGCTCGCTCCTCGCCTGAGCCGAATCGACGCACTGCGCCGGGTCCGGGGGCCGGTGAGGAACCCCGAACGTGGTGGGTCCTCGCCCCGGGAGGGCGCGATCGCGCCGTGGCGCCCGCCGCCCGTCAGCCACCCACGGGTTCGACGTGCACCGCGCAGACCTTGTACTCGGGGATGCGGGCGTACTCGTCGAGGGCGGCGTTGGTGAGCTCGTTGACGGCGCCGTCGGCGAAGTGGAACGGCATCCACGTCTCCCCTTGTGAGACGCGGGTGCCGACGCGGGCAGTGGTCTCGATGCGGCCACGGCGGGAGGATACGGCCACTCGACCGCCGTCGGGGATCCCGAGGCGTGCGGCGTCGTCGACGTTGAGCTCGATGTAGGAGGAGCCGCTGATCTCCGCCAGTCCCGGCGCGCGCATCGTCATCGTGCCGTTGTTGTAGTGGTAGAGCATCCGGCCCGTCATGAGGATGAACGGGTAGTCGGCGTCGGGGGTCTCGGCACTCGGCCGGTACTCGGCGGGAAAGAATCGTCCGAGGCCGCGGGTGAACGAGCCGACGTGAAGGATCGGCGTGCCGGGGTGGTCGGCGCTCGGGCACGGCCACTGCAGGCCGCCCTCGCGTTCGATCCGCTCGTGGGAGATGCCGCCGAAGCTCGGTGTCACCGAGGCGATCTCGTCCATGATCTGCGCGGGCGTGAGGGTCGGCTGCGGGTAGCCCATGCGGCGCATGAGGTCGGCGAGCACCTCGGTCTCGGGCCGCATGCCGGGCTCGGGGATCACCGCCTGCCGCACCATCTGCACGCGGCGTTCGGTGTTCGTGAACGTGCCGGTCTTCTCGGCGAAGCTCAGCCCTGGAAGGACGACGTCGGCGTACGTGGCCGTGTCGGTCATGAACAGCTCGATGATCGCGAAGAACTCGAGGTTCTCCATGGCCTTGACGACGTGGGCGGTGTCGGGGTCGGTGCGCACCGGGTCCTCGCCGTAGCTGAACAGGGCCTTCATCTCGCCGCGCGCGGACATCGCGAGGATGTCGGTCGCCATGATCCCCGGTTCGTGGTTGAGGTCGACGCCCCACGCCTGCTCGAACTTCTCGACGACGCCGTCGGCGGCGACCTTCTGGTAGCCGGGGAGGTCGCCGGGCTGGGCGCCCATGTCGCAGCCACCCTGGACGTTGTTCTGCCCGCGGAGCGGGTTGATGCCGCAGCCGGGGCGGCCGAGCTTGCCGGTCGCGAGGGCGAGGTTGGAGAGGCTCATGACACCCTCGGTGCCGCTCGAGTGCTCGGTGACGCCGAGGCAGTAGACGATCGGCGCCTTCTCCGCCCCGGCGTAGAGACGCGCGGCCTCGCGGAGCATGTCGGGGTCGACGTGGCAGATCTCGCCGACGCGTTCGGGGGTGTAGTCGGCGACGAGGTCCTTCATCGCCTCGAACCCCTCGGTGCGTTCCGCGATGAACGCGTGGTCGACGAGGTCCTCGGCGATCATCACGTGGAGCAGCCCGTTCGCGAAGGCGACGTTCGTGCCCGGACGCACCCGAAGGTGCAGGTCGGCGTCCTTGCAGAGGTCGATCTCGCGGGGGTCGACGACGACGAGCCGGGCACCGCGCTGCACGGCCTGCCGGATCTGCATGCCGATGACGGGGTGCGCCTCCTCGGGGTTGGAGCCGACGAGCATGATGACGTCGACGTCGCCGGTGATGTCGGCGATGGGGTTCGTCATCGCGCCCGACCCGAGGGTCATGGCGAGGCCCGCGACGGAGGCCGAATGGCACACGCGGGCGCAGTTGTCGACGTTGTTCGTGCGCAGGCAGGTGCGCACGAACTTCTGCGTCAGGTAGATGTCCTCGTTGGGGGAGCGGCTGCACGCGAACCCGGCGAGGGTCTGCGGCCCGTAGGTGTCGCGTAGGCGGGTGAACTCGCGGGCGACGAGGTCGAGCGCCTCGTCCCATGTCGCCTCCTCGAACTCCCCGGTCTCCTTGTTCTTGATGAGCGGGGTGCGGATGCGGTCGGGGGAGTGGACGAAGTCGATGGAGCCGGATCGCCCCTTGCCGCAGAGGAGTCCGTGGTTGACGGGGCCGTCGCCACCGACGGCGTCGACGATGCGGTTGTCCTTGACGCGGAGGTCGATCTGGCAACCGGTGCCGCAGTGGGGGCACGTCGTGGAGACCGTCTCGACCTCGCGGATGCGGTAGGTGTGCCGCCGCAGGTCGGTGATCGCCGCGGTCGGGCACGCCTGGACGCAGTTGCCGCACGACTCGCAGAGCGTCGTGCGCCAGCCCTCGTGGAAGGGCGCGTCGATGATCGTGTTCCGCCCCTCCTTGAACGTGCCGATCGCGTGGCGACCGACGACGTCGGCGCACATCGACACGCACCGCTCGCAGGTGATGCACAACGTCGGGTCGAAGCGCAGGAACGGGTGCCCGTCGAGCAGCATGCGGTTGCGGTCGACACGGCCCTTGCGGCCCAAGGAGGAGTCGGCGGGGACGCCGTACTCCTCGCCCAGATCCTGCAGTTCGCAGTCGCCCGCCTTGACGCAGTCGAAGCAGTGCTCGCGGTGGTTCGCCATGAGCAGCGAGACGAGGCCCTTGCGGGTGGCGCGGATGCGGGGGTTCGACGTCGTCACGACCATGCCGGGCTCGACGACCGCGGTACAGGCGGTGACGAGTTCGTCGCGGCCCTCGACCTCGACGACGCAGAGGCGGCACGAGCCGGTCTCGTTGACGCCCTCGAGCCAGCAGAGGGTGGGGATGCGGCGGTCGTGCGCCCGGGCGGCCTGCAGAATCGTCGTGCCGCCGGGCACGGAGATCCCGCGTCCGTCGACGGTGAGGTCGACGACGACCGGGGTGGGGGCGGCCGCCGCGCCGGTGAGGACGTGGTCCCCGTTCGACGCCGCGACGAGCGGCGGGGTGTTCGTCGTCATGTCAGCACCGTCCTCCCACGAGCGCTCCGCTTCCGTAGTGGTCGCACCGCAGGCAGCGGGAGACCTCCTGCCCGGCCTCCTGGGCCGTCATCGGTTCGCCGACGTAGTCGAAGTCCGTCCTGCGCAGGTCGGGTTCGCGCAGCGGGGCCTCGACGCGGCCGGTGGGGACCCGGTTGTTCGGGCCGGGGTGGGGCACCTCGATGCCGAAGTCGATCGTGTGGTGGTAGCCGAGGTCGGTGTCGATGGCGTAGGCGGCGACCTTGCCCGCGGCGATGGCCTCGATGACGGTCGAGGGGCCGGTGACGCAGTCGCCGCCGGAGTGCACGCCGGGGGCGACGCGGCCGGTGTCGTCGGCGACGAGGCGCCGGCGGGTGACGGGGAGTCCGGACTCCTCGACGTGGGTGCTCTCGATGCCCTGACCGACGGCGATGAGCACGACGTCGGCGGCCAGCCGCACCGGCGGCTTGTCGGCGGGGACCGGCGTGGGGCGTCCGGCGTGGTCGTGCGGGCCGGGCATCTGCGGCTGCACCCACAGCGCGGCGACGTGGCCCCGGTCGTCCTTCTCGACGTGCGTCGGCGCGAACAGCGCCGAGAGCCGGGCGCCCTCGCGGACGGCGCCGACGATCTCGTGTTGGAGGGCGGTCATGTCCTCGCGGCGTCGCCGGTAGACGACGTGGACGTGTTCGGCGCCGCACCGGATGGCGGTGCGGGTCGCGTCCATCGCGACGTTGCCGCCGCCGACGACGACGACGCGCTTGCCGCGGAAGTCGGGGCGTTCTCCGGTGGCGAGGCCGTGGAGCATGTCGACCGCCGACACGACGCCCTCGGCGTCGCCGCCCTCGAGGTCGAGGGTGAGCCCGGCCTGTGCGCCGATCGCGAGGTAGACGGCGTCGTGGTCGCGCCGCAGATCCGCCATCGTGAGGTCGCGGCCGATGTGCACGCCACACCGGATCTCGATGTTGCCGACGGCGAGGATGCCCGCGATGTCGGAGTCGAGCCGGGTCTTGGGGAACCGGTAGTCGGGGATGCCGTAGCGGAGCATCCCGCCCGGCAACTCGTTCGCCTCGTGGATGACGACCTCGTGGCCCATGAGTGCGAGGAACCATGCGGCGGTGAGGCCGCTCGGTCCGCTGCCGACGATCGCGACGCGCCGACCGGTGTTCGGGCCCCGCTGCGGGACGGGGACCTCGTCGCCGGGCGCGTGGTCGACGGCGTACTCCTTGAGTCCGCGGATGTTGATCGCCTCGTCGATGAGCTGCCGCCGGCAGTGCGCCTCGCAGGGGTGCTCGCAGACGAGCGCGCACGCCGACGGGAGCGGGTTGTTCTGCCGGATGAGGTTGACCGCGCCCGCGTGGTCGCCCTTCTCGATGAGCGCGATGTAGCCGGGCACGTCGGTGTGGGCCGGGCAGAGGCTCACGCACGGGATGACGGGGCGCCGGTCGGAGAGGCAGCGGCTCTCGTGGACGTGGCTGTCGACCTCGCGCTCGAACGTGCGCATCGCGTCGAGGAACACCGTCGCGGGTTGGTAGCCGATCGCGCAGTCGGAGGTGTCGCGGACGAGCTCGGCGAGGGCGCGCATCTCCGCGACCCGCTCCTCCCGGTCGGCGGGCGTGCCGTCGCCGTCGAGGAGGGAGGCGAGCATGTCCTCGAGCTGCGGGATCCCGTCGCGGCACGGCACGCACTTGCCGCACGACTGGGTCTTCGCGTTGTGGAGCATCGTCAGCTCCATCGTGAGCGGGCACGCCCCCACCGGGTAGGCGTCCAGCGTCCGGCCGAACGTCTCCAGGTGGGATTCCATGGCGGCGTCCGTGCGGTACTCGTGCAGTCGTCGTGTCATCGCGAGGCCTCGCATCCGGGCCGCGGCCACGCTGTCGTGGCCTGACGATCGGCCCTGGTTCCAGGATCACCCCTCGGCGCCCCATCTCGGCGTCCAAGCGCGTGTGAAGTTGCGGCGCGTCGGCTCGGATCCGGCGGCGAGACAACCGTCACGATGCAACAATTTGTTTTCATACCGATAACGTCGCATGATGTTCGACATGCGCTTCCCGGTGACCCGCCCTATGCCGCAAGACGACTCGGTCCGCCGACACCTCGTCGGCATGCCGATGTGTCGCTGTCGCCGTCACTGACGACTCCGCCCAGGACCGCGTGCCCGAGCGCCCACCTCTCCGGTCGTCCGGCGTGTCCCACCCGCTTCCCCGTCGTGACCCGCGTCCGCCGGACGTGACGCCGTCGGCCGTGATCCCGGCCTTCGTCACTCCGCGCCCGCTTCCGCCCCACCCCCGGCGTGCCCCCACGGCGCCCCGCCCATCCCCCGTCCGAAGGGTCGAACCATCATGTCCGTCGACACTCCTGCCCGCGTCCGCCCGTCCCGCTCCGGAAAGCCCCAGGGGCAGTGGGCGGTCGACGGCCGCGCACCGCTCAATCACAACGAGGAGTTCAAGGCCGCCGACAACGGGCTCAACGTCCGCGACCGCATCGAGCAGGTCTACGCCAAGCAGGGCTTCGACTCGATCGACCCCGACGATCTCCACGGCCGTTTCCGCTGGTGGGGGCTCTACACGCAGCGCAAACCCGGCATCGACGGCGGCCGCACCGCGCAGCTCGAACCGCACGAGCTCGAGGACCGGTACTTCATGCTCCGGGTGCGTGTCGACGGCGGAGCGCTGACGACCCGGCAGCTCCGCACCGTCGGGGAGGTCTCCCGCGACTTCGCCCGTGACACCGCCGATCTCACCGACCGTCAGAACGTCCAATACCACTGGGTGCGCGTCGAGGACGTCCCCGAGATCTGGCGGCGACTGGAGGAGGTCGACCTGTCGACGACGGAGGCCTGCGGCGACACGCCACGTGTCATCCTCGGCTCCCCGGTGGCGGGCATCGCGGCGGACGAGATCGTCGATCCAACCCCCACCATCGCCGAGATCCGGGAGCGGTTCATCGGCGACCCCGAACTCTCGAACCTGCCTCGCAAGTTCAAGACGGCGCTCACCGGGCACCCCTCTCTCGACGTCGTCCACGAGATCAACGACGTCGCGTTCGTGGGCGTGAATCACCCCGCGCTCGGCCCCGGGTACGACCTGTGGGTCGGCGGGGCCCTCTCCACCGCACCGCGACTCGGTGAGCGGCTCGGCGTGTTCGTCGCGCCGGGCGAGGTGGCCGAGGTGTGGCAGGGCGTCGCGTCGATCTTCCGGGACTACGGGTTCCGTCGCCTGCGTCACAAGGCGCGACTGAAGTTCCTCCTCGCCGAGTGGGGGACCGAGAAGATGCGCCAGGTCCTCGAGGACGAGTACCTCGGCCACCGGCTGCCCGACGGCCCGCCGCCCGCCCCGGCGAGCGGCCCCGGCGACCACATCGGCGTGCACGAGCAGAAGGACGGTCTTCGCTACGTCGGGCTGGCGCCGACGGTCGGGCGGCTCAGCGGCACGACCCTCGTGCGGCTCGCCGACCTCGCCGAGGCCGCCGGGTCGACGCGGGTGCGTCTCACTCCGCACCAGAAGGTGCTCGTGCTCGACGTGCCGCAGGAGGAGGTCGAGGCACTCCTCGCCGGCGTCGAGGAGATCGGCCTCACCGCGAGCCCCTCCCCGTTCCGCCGCACGACGATCGCGTGCACGGGCCTCGAGTTCTGCAAGCTCGCGATCGTCGAGACCAAGGGCACCGCGGCACGGGCCATCGCCGAGCTGGAACGACGTCTCGCCGACGTCGAGCCGCAGCTCGACCGGCCGATCTCCCTGCACATCAACGGGTGCCCCAACTCGTGCGCCCGCATCCAGACCGCCGACATCGGCCTCAAGGGCCAGATGATCGACGACGGCGACGGCACGCAGGTGCCGGGGTTCCAGGTGCACCTCGGCGGAGGCCTCGCCTCGGAGGACCGCGAGGAGGCCGGGCTCGGCCGCACCGTGCGCGGCCTCAAGGTGACCGCCGACGGCCTTCCCGACTACGTCGAGCGCGTCGTGCGCCGCTACGTCACCACCCGCACCCCCGACCAGACCTTCTCCGCCTGGGTCCGCCGCAGCGACGACGAGGAGCTTCGATGACCACCGTCCTTCCCGGCCACCACACCGAGAACACCGACCACGCCGCCATCGAGGCGCCCGAGGAGCGCGAGGCCCGGCTGCGTGCCCTCGCCGAGGAAGGGGCGGCGCGGTTCGCCGCCGTCGAGGCCGACCTCTCACCGCTCGCCCTCGCCGACGCCGTGAGTGAGTGGGCCGCAGAGACGTTCGGTGACCGGCTCGCCGTCGCGTGCTCCATGGCCGACTCCGTCCTGCCGCACGTCGTCTCCGAACACGCCCCGGGGGTCGACGTCCTGTTCCTCGAGACCGGCTACCACTTCCCCGAGACGCTGCAGACCCGCGACCGCGTCGCCGACGCCCTCGACGTACGCGTCGTCGACGTCCAGGCACGGCAGTCCGTCGCGGAGCAGGACGCCCGGTTCGGGCCGCGACTGCACGACCGCGACCCGGGCGCGTGCTGCGCGATGCGCAAGGTCGAGCCGCTGCGTGCGGCCCTCACCGGGTACGACGCGTGGATCACCGGCGTGCGCCGCGAGGAGGGGCCGACGCGCGCCGACACCCCGCTCGTCACGTATGACGAGGCGTTCGGGCTCGTGAAGATCAACCCGCTGGTCACGTGGAGCTTCGACGACCTCCTCGCCCACTCCGAGCGGCACCTCCTGCCCGTCAACCCGCTGCTCTCCCAGGGGTATCCGAGCATCGGCTGCGCGCCGTGCACCCGCCGCATCGCGCCCGGGGAGGACCCGCGCGCCGGCCGGTGGGCGGGCTTCGCCAAGACCGAGTGCGGACTCCACCCCGCCACCCCGCACCCCACCGATCCCGACACCCTCGAGGAGACCCGATGACCGCCGTCGCGACCCCGTCCACCGGCCATGCCGCCGACGCCCCCTCGACGCCCGGCGGAGGGCCCGACCTGCTCGACCTCCTCGAGAGCGAGGCCGTGCACATCATCCGCGAGGCCGTCGCCGAGCTCGAACGGCCCGCGATGCTGTTCTCCGGCGGCAAGGACTCCGTCGTCATGCTCCACCTCGCCGCCAAGGCGTTCTGGCCGGGGCGGGTGCCGTTCCCCGTCGTCCACGTCGACACCGGCCACAACTTCCCCGAGGTCCTCGCGTTCCGCGACGCGACGGTGGAGCAGTTCGGGGTCGAACTCGTCGTCGCCTCCGTGCAGGAGTACCTCGACGACGGCCGCCTCGTCGAACGCCCGGACGGCACCCGCAACCCCCTGCAGACCGTGCCGTTGCTCGACGTCGTCGAGGCGCGGCGGTTCGACGGGTTGTTCGGCGGCGGACGCCGCGACGAGGACAAGGCCCGCGCCAAGGAGCGGGTCGTGAGCCTGCGCGACACGTTCGGCCGGTGGGACCCCAAGAACCAGCGCCCCGAGCTGTGGCGTCTCTACAACACCCGCCACGCCCCCGGCGAGCACGTGCGCGTGTTCCCCCTGTCGAACTGGACCGAGCTCGACGTGTGGCGCTACATCGCCCGCGAGGGCATCGCACTGCCGAGCCTCTACTACGCCCACGAGCGTGAGGTCTTCGAGCGGGACGGGATGCTCCTCACCCCGGGTGAGCACGTCGTGCCGCGTGCCGGGGAGGTCGTGCGGACGGCCTCCGTGCGCTACCGCACCGTCGGCGATGCGACGTGCACGGGCGCGGTGGAGTCCGACGCCCGCGATGCCGACGCCGTGGTCGCCGAGGTCGCCGCCGCGACGATCACCGAACGCGGCGCCACCCGCGCCGACGACCGCCTCTCCGAGGCCGCCATGGAGGACCGCAAGAAGGAGGGCTACTTCTGATGAGCACCGTGACCGAGACGCACGAGACCACCACCCCCGCGATCGACTCGGCGGCCGGCCAGGACGCCGACACGACGACGACCATCACCCCCTCGGCCACCGATGTGGTTGTCGCCCAGGCCGCCTCGAGAGTCGGCGGACTGCTGCGGCTCGCGACGGCCGGGTCGGTCGACGACGGCAAGTCGACGCTCGTGGGGCGCCTGCTGCACGACACGAAGTCGGTACTCGCAGACCAGCTCGCCGCGGCCCACGCCGAGAGCCGCCGCCGCGGGTGGACGGGCGAACTCGCCGACCTCGCGCTCCTCACCGACGGTCTGCGCGCCGAGCGCGAGCAGGGCATCACGATCGACGTCGCCTACCGCTACTTCGCGACCCCGCGTCGCTCGTTCGTCCTCGCCGACTGCCCCGGGCATGTGCAGTACACACGCAACACCGTGACGGGCGCCTCCGGTGCCGACGCGGTCATCGTCCTCGTCGACGCGCGCCACGGGGTCGTCGAGCAGACCCGACGCCACCTCGCCGTCCTCGGACTGCTACGGGTGCCGCACGTCGTCGTCGCCCTCAACAAGATCGACCTCGTCGACGACGCCGAGGCCGTGCACGCCGACGTGTCGGCGCAGCTCGGCGAGCTCGCGCCGCGGCTCGGGCTCTCGGCGCTCACCGTCGTGCCGGTGTCGGCCCTCCACGGCGACAACGTCGTCGACCGCTCCGAGCGCACGCCCTGGTACTCCGGGCCGACGCTGCTCGACCTCCTCGAGACCCTCCCCGCCGCCGACGAACGCGAGGCGGGCCTCCGATTCCCCGTACAGACGGTCATCCGCCCGCAGCACGGCGCGGTCGACCCCGCCCACGTCGACTACCGCGGGTACGCGGGGCACGTCGCCTCCGGGGCCGTGGCCGTCGGCGACGAGGTCGTCGTGCTCCCCTCGGGGAGCCGCACCCGTGTCGTCGGGATCGACGTCTCGGGGCGCACCGTCGAGCGCGCCGAGGCGCCGCTGTCGGTGACGCTCCGCCTCGCCGACCAGGTCGACGTCTCCCGCGGCGACCTCCTCGCGTCCGCCGCCGACGCACCCGAGGTCGCCTCCCGCATCGAGGGTGTCCTCTGCTGGCTCGCCGGTACCCCGCTGCGCCCGGGGGCGCGGGTGCTCGTCAAGCACGGCACCCGCACCGTCCCCGCCCGCATCGGAGTGGTGGGGGAGCGGCTCGACGTCGACACCCTCGACGTCGCTCCCGCCGAGGAGGCCACGCTCAACGACCTCGTGCGCGTCGACGTGACGCTCGCCGAGCCGCTTCCCGTCGAGCCGTACGCCGAATCCCGTTCGGCCGGGTCGTTCCTCGTCATCGACCCGGCGAGCGGCGCCACGCTCGCGGCCGGGTTCGTCGGCGCCGGGTTCGACGGGGCCCGCGCCGCCACGACCGCAGATCCGGGAGTCGCCGCATGAGCCCCGCCCCGTTCCTCCTCGGGCTGTCACTCGCGGGGCGCCACGTCGTCGCCGTCGGCGGCGGGCCCGTCACGGCGCGGCGTGTCGCCGATCTCGTCGCCGCCGGAGCCCATGTCCACGTCGTCGCCCCGGTCGTCGCTCCCGAGATCGTGGCCCTCGTGGCAGACACCTCCGGCGGCGCGCGCGTCGCAGTGACGTCGTCGCACGCCGCGTCCGACGGTCGGATCTCCTGGGAGTCGCGGCCGTATGCGGGGGAGGGCGATCTCGACGGCGCCTGGCTCGTCCACGTCGCCACGGGCGACCCGGAGGTCGACGCGCGGGTGGCCGCCGACGCCGACCGGCGACACGTGTTCTGCGTCGCGGCGGGGGAGGCCTCCCGCGGGAGCGCCCGCGTCCCCGCGCGGGCCGTCGTCCCCACCGAGTCCGGCCCGATCTCCCTCGCGGTGCACGCCGCCGACGACCCACGTCGCGCGGTGGCCGTACGCGGCGCGGTGCAGGACCACCTCGCGACGTGCGCCGCGACGCATCTCGCGTCGGGGGCGGTCGACCTCACCTCGCGGCGTCGTCCTGCGGGCGGCCGCGACCGGGGGCCCGTCCGCGTCGTGTCCGGCCCGCACCCGACCCCGCGAGGAGCCGTCGCATGATCGACCACCTGCTCGCGTTCGTCGCCGGGATCGGCGCCCAGCTCGTCGACGGGTCCCTCGGCATGGGGTACGGGATCACCGCCACGACACTGCTGCTCGCGACCGGACTCACGCCCGCGCTCGCCGGCGCGTGCAGCAACGTCGCGCAGCTCGGCACGACCCTGAGTTCCGGGGTGAGCCATCACCGCGTCGGCAACGTCGACAGGCGCATCGTCCGGCGGCTGTCGGTGACCGGCGGTGTCGGCGCCTTCGTCGGCGCGACCGTCCTCTCCGGGTTGTCGACGGCGGCCGCGCGACCGGCCATGGCGGCACTGCTCTGCCTGCTCGGCGCCGGGGTCGTGCTGCGGTTCGCCCTCCGGACGCCGGGGGTCGGAACGGTGGGCTCCGAACGGGCGTTGCGACGCCGGTTCCTCGCGCCGCTCGGACTCGTCGGGGGCTTCGTCACGGCGACGGGCGGCGGCGGCTGGGGGCCGGTCGTCACCTCGACGCTGCTCTCGACGGCGCCGGTCGCGCCGCGCATCGTCATCGGGTCGGTGTCGGCGTCGGAGTTCGTCGTCACGGTGTGCGCGAGCCTCGGGTTCTTCACCGGGCTCGGCCTCGCGGGGCTGCCGTGGGCGACGATCGTTGCGCTCGGGCTCGGTGGGGTGGTCGCGGCGCCGGTCGCGGCCCGGTTCGCCGGGAAGCTCCCCCCGCAGATCCTCGGTGTCGTCGTCGGGGGCCTCATCGTCACGCTCAACCTCGGCGCCGTGCTCACATGGCTCGGGGTTCGTGGCGGTGCGGCGGCGGACGTGCGGGTCCTCGCCTTCGCGGCGACGGTGTTCGTCGTCGCGGCGACGGCGCGGCGTCACGTCCTCGCCGAGCGTGGCGCAGCCGACGTCGGCACGCTGGTGTCATGAGCGTCCCCCTCGTCCTCGCCGCCCACGGCACCACCGACCCCGCCGGGCGCGCCGTTGCCGTCGAGGTGGCGCAGCGGGCGGGGGAGCGGCTCGGCGTCGAGGCACGGGTCGGGTTCGTCGACGTCTGCGGGCCCGAACTCGCGGGCGTGCTCGGTGAGTTCGTCGACGCGGAGGACGCACCGGTCGTCGTCCCGTTCTTCCTCGCCGCGGGGTATCACGTGCGACACGACGTGCCTGCGGCCGTGCACGAGGCCGCGCCGTCGGCACGCGTGACCCCGTGGCTCGGCGAGGCGCCCGAGGTCCTCGACGCGCTCGCCGGGCGGATCGCCGAGGTCGAGCGCGAACCGGAAGCGGTCGTCCTCGCCGCCGCGGGCTCCTCCGATGTCGACGCCCGGAGCGAGGTCGAGGCGGTGGCGACCGCACTCGGGTCGCGCCTCGACGTCCCCGTCGCCGCGGCGTTCCTCACCGGCCCGGGTGCGACCCCGGCCGAGGCCGTCGCCGACCTGCGGTCCCGCAGGCGGCGACATGTCGTTCTCGCCGCGCATCTCCTCGCGCCGGGCGTGTTCCTCCGACGGCTCACCGGCACCGCCGAGGACCTTGACGCGGCGGTGACCGACGCGATCGGCTCACACGAGGCCATCGTCTCGCTCGTGGAGCGGAGGTACCGGGAGGTGGGCTGAGGAGCGAGCGGGACGATGCAGTCCTCGGGCCGGGCGGTCGCGAGCAGTGCCCCCACCGCGGCGAGTCCTGGCACGATCGGGCGCCGCGGAGGCGACTCCCGTGCGTCGAGGCGTCGAGCCCGCACGAGGAGCACCACGCCGACGATGGCGCACGGCACGAGGAGAACGGGATACGCCGGGTGCCCGTCGATCACGGAAGAGAACGCGGACGCGGACGCCACCGCGACCACCGGCGTGAGGATCCACGTCCCCGCCACGACGTACCGCAACCCCCGCGCCCTGCTCCCGCGCCTCATCCATCGATGATGCCCGCTCGGCGGGAAGGGCCGCGGCGTTCCCTGTCCGTGTCCCCGTCACGGACGCGGCAGCCAGTCGTTCCCGGGTCGGGCGGTGGAACGACGACGCCCCGCCTCGACCGGGAGGGGTCGGGCGGGGCGTCGAGGGGTGAGAGGTCAGGGGCGCTCGGAGCGCTCGCCGGGGTGCTCGGGGCCGGTGTCGCCGGGCACGGCCTCCTCGACGTCGTCCTCGGTGGCCTTGACGCCGGCGAGGACGTCGCTGTCGGACGTGCCGGTGACGTAGCCGTCGATGACGCCGTCGGCGCCCTCCTCCGCGCTCGGCGCGGTCGACATGACGACGCCGCTGTCCTCGGTGCTGCGGGTGCCGGTCTGGCTCGCGCGGTCCTCCGCCACCTGGGACTCGGGGTTGTTGCGCGGGTCGATCGTCGGGGTCTCGTCGCTCATGTCGCACCTTCCGTCGAGAGTGTTCGCGAACGGGCCGCGAAAGTTCG
Organism: Mobilicoccus pelagius NBRC 104925; assembly: GCF_000247995.1. Lineage (GTDB taxonomy): Bacteria > Actinomycetota > Actinomycetes > Actinomycetales > Dermatophilaceae > Mobilicoccus > Mobilicoccus pelagius. Next base: position 6,489 of record NZ_BAFE01000047.1, on the reverse strand, counting down.
GAGGAAGCGTCTCACGTCGGCCGACGTGGCGTGTCCCGTGGCCTCCGTGGTGGGGCCTCCGTGGTGGGGCCTCCGCGCGGGGCGGCCTCGGTGTCGGGGGAAGTTGGGGGGGGCCCACAACGTTGCCCCAGGTGTATGTGGTCCGCCCGACGAGCGGTGGGCCGCCCGTCCCCTACCCGCCCCTTCCTTCGGGAGTACCTCATGGATGTCTTCGCCCGCCGCTCCTCCGGCACTCTCATCGCCCTTGGCGTCGTCGCCGTCCTCTTCGGCCTCGTCGCCGCCTTCTGGCCCATGGGCACGGCCCTCGGCCTCGTCATCCTGTGGGGCGTGTATGCCCTCGTCGACGGCATCACCGCGCTCGGCCTCGCGTTCGCCGGACGAGGCCTGCCCGGGCGCGGCCTCCTCTTCGTCATCGGCCTCGCCGGTCTCGTGGCCGGTCTGCTCGTGATCTTCCGGCCGTTCTCCGGCCAGGTCGCCCTCGCGTGGCTGCTCGGGACGTGGCTCGTCGTCCGCGGCATCGTCGAGGCCGTCGGTGCCTTCGGAGAGATGACGATGCGTCCGCGGTGGATGCTCCTCCTCGGCGGTCTGCTGTGGATCGTCGCCGGTGTCGTCTTCGTCGCGAACCCCGGCATCGCCGCCCTCACGGTCGCGCTGTGGCTCGCGATCCTCGCGATCGCCTGGGGCGTGCTGCTCCTCGCCGCGGGGATCAGTCTGCGCTCCGCCGTGAACGACGCCGAGCGTCGGACCCGCGCCACCGTCTGACGACGCCCCACCCCGACGGCCCCGGACGCCTCGCCACCCCCACGGTGACGACGGCGCCGGGGCCGTCTCGGTGTCAATGGGGGCGATCTGTCGAGAGACGGTCCGCACACGAGACGTGGTGGGGCAACGGTGCCGGAGCCTGCACCCGTGGTGGCGAGGGCGGGAGTTCGAGGGTGCCGACGAGATGGACGACGGCCACGGCCAGGACGGCGCGTGGCCCTAGAGTGCGCGCATGACGCTCTGGGCCACGGCGGCGCTCGCGATTCTCGTGGGCACGGTGCTGCAGCGCGTCTCCGGCACGGGCGTCGGGCTCGTGTGTGCGCCGATCCTCGCCCTGCTCCTCGGCTCGGCGCAGGGCGTGCTCGTCACGAATGCGACGACGACGATGTCCGGTCTCCTCATCGGCCTGTCGGTGCGTCGCGACATCGAATGGCGCCGTGCGGGTCTCGTCATCGTCTCCGCGGCGCCCGGCGCGGTGGCGGGGGCGCTGCTCGTGCGAGCCCTGTCGGCGGCGTGGTTGCAGATCGTCATCGGTGGCGTCGTCGTCCTCGCGCTCGTGACCTCCGTCGCGTTGCCGCGGCTGCCCCACTGGGGCGGACGCCTCCCGACCGTCGTCGCGGGGGCGATCGGCGGCCTGTTCAACACGACGGCGGGCGTCGCGGCCCCGGTGATGGTCGTGTACTCCCGCCTCGCACGCCTCGAGCAGGCGACGTTCGCCGCGACCCTCCAACCGATCTTCATGGCGATGGGCGCGATGTCGGTGATCCTCAAGACGACCCTCGCCCCGACCTCCGGGGAGCTGCCCCCGCCGTGGTTCCTGCCGGTCGTCCTCGCGACCGTGATCGTGGGCATCGTCCTCGGCGGGCGGGTCTCCCGCCACGTGGAGGCGGGTCAGGCGCGCACCCTCGCCCTCGGGCTCGCCGGTCTCGGCGGGGCGACGACTCTCGTGCGCGGCGTCCTCGCCCTCGTCGGCTGAACCGCCACGACGGCGGACCAGGCGAAGCGCCTCGTGCGGACGTAGTCGTGGCGGCGAGCTGGTGCTCGCCGCCACGTGGGAGTCGGTTGCCGAGTCAGTCGGTGGGGCTGACCCGGATGAGGTTGCCGTCGGGGTCGGCGATCACGAAGGTTCGGCCGAACACGTCGTCATGGGGTTCGTCGACCACGCGCACGCCCTTCGCAACCCACTCCTTGTAGACGTCATCGACCTTCGAGGAAGGGCCGGGGACCATGAGTCCGATCTCGCTCGTGCGTGGCGTGTCGCGGGTGGTGTTCTCGTTGTGGCCGGTCCAGATGGCGAACAGCACCCCGGGTGCCACCTCGAAGGCGACATAGCGAGGGCTGGTGAAGGTGGGCTCGATGTCGAACAGGTCGCTGTAGAAGGCGGTGGACTGCTCGGCGTCGCTGACGTAGGTCAGGAACAGGTTGGGTGCGGACATGCATGTCTCCTCGGGTTGGTGGATCAGGTGGCATCAGTCGATCACCAAAACAGGACATCTTGTGTCATGTTTTCCGTGAGGATCGGGCCATGAAGTCCTCGAGGCTGTTGTCGATGTTGCTGCTCCTGCAGACTCACGAGCGGATGACGAGTCAAGAACTGGCTCGACGATTCGAGGTCTCACCGCGCACGATTCTGCGTGACGTCGAGGCCCTGTCGGTCGCCGGCGTTCCAGGTGTAGGTTCCAACCGGCTTGTCATGAGTGCTCGTCACTGACCTGCGCGATGACGCGTTGCGCGTAAGCGGCGTGGTCCCACGTCCGTGTCCGAATCCTTGGGAAGCCGAAGCGTGGGTGCTCGTCCTGCTCAGGCCAACAGATGACATTGCGCGGGTGCGGGGCCCTGTCTCGACCTGGCAGGCTCCTTGCCGCGGAGGTCCCCGGATCGCAACCGGCCCCGCCCTGGACAGCCGCCGTAGTCAGGCGGGGAGGTTGCGGGCGAGTCGGAAACCCAGGTCGTCGAAGGACGCCTGCGGGTTGGTCTTGCGGCGCACCCCGGCGCGGCAGCTCCAGTGGGGGTCGCTCCAGCCGCCGCCGCGGATGACGCGGTAAGGACCGTAGACGGCTTCGTCATACAGGTCCCAGCACCACTCCCACACTCCGCCGAGGGTGTCGTACAGGCCCCAGGCGTTCGGGTTTTTCCGTCCGGCGGGGCGCGGGCCGGTGGCCGTGGTGGCGTCGTACCAGGCGATGTCGTCGAGGTTCCCGTAACGCGGGCCCGTGGTGCCGGCGCGGCAGGCGACCTGCCACTCGGCCTCGGTCGGTAGGCGGTACCCGTCAGCCGTGCGGTTCCATTCGACGTGCCAGGTGTCGGATGCCGGTTCGTGGTGAGGCCGCCACGCGGCGCCCGGTGGCACCTCGTGCTCCGTCACGGTGTAGACCGGCGCCAGGCCCTCGCGCGTCGACAGAGCGTTACAGAACATCACGGCGTCTCGCCAGGACACGTTCACCGCGGGAAGGGCCGGATCGAGCCCCAACGGGGCCAGACTGTGGACCTCGGACCAGAGGTCGGCCGTGACGGGGATCGTGGCGATGAGGAGCGGCTCGACCTTCACCATCCACGAGCGTCCGTCACGCCGATCGACGACGGTCTCGATTGTGGGGCCCTGCGGCGGGACCATCACCATGTCGATGAGCACAGACCCATCGTGGTTCATGGGAGCCGTGGATCGACTGCAAAGTTCGCAGTCAGGGCCGCCCCAGGCCCCGCCATCGACCGTGGACACGACAGGGGTGTCTACGACTAGGTGGGGCGCGGACACGCTGAACGAGATCCGACATCACTGCTGCTTCCGCCCGGCCGCTGTAGGTTCCGGTCTCCTCGTCGTAGCTGCTCGCGCCGACCTGCGCGATGACACGTCGCGTGGACGGCGGACAATCCCACGTCGCTGCCCGAATCCTCAGCAGCCGGCATGAGCACCACCATCGGCGGTCGTGGTTTCACGCGTCTGTCGATGAGGGCGCGCTCCCCGCTGTAGCCGCTCCGGTCGTCGGATCGTCCTCCGCACCCGAGGGAGGTGGGTCCTTCGTGCGTCGAAGCGCGGGCTGTGCACCGCGCGCGTGTAGCCTGGACGAGCGGGGGGTCATCCGTCGTCTCGAGGTAGGTGGCGAGGTCGTCCATGAGACCCGCGACCTGCTCCGGGTGTGGCGCGACGTACTTGGCGCGGACCGGAGAGCTTCCGCTGATCCACACCCACCGGTCGCGGAAGCCCCTCGGCTGGGTAGGAAGCAAGGTGTGGTGCATGTCGTCGATTTGCCCGGCGGTCCACTGCGTGCGGGTGGCGAGGGTCTCGACCGCCTGCCGGACGGTGGCGATGTTGCGGGTGATCATCTGCGCGGCCGAGTGCTCGGGGACTGCCGTCTCGTCGATGTCGGCGAGCAGCACGGCGCTCCAGGCTTCACCACGAACTTTTCGCCTGGGCTCGACCGTGGCACTGGCGGTGGGCGGCGCGTCGACCTCATCGTGGAGCAGCGGCGCGACCTCGCCTCCGCGGGGAAGTCGAGCGTAGTGGCGCGAGCAGGGGGACGCCAAACGAGGCGGAGGCGGCGCTGACCCGAGTCCAGGACCACGTCGGACTTCCCGGCTACGTCGTCGTCCACGAGGCAGCTACCCCGAACCTACTGCTCGGGGTCGACGTCATCGTGGACGCCGTCGACGGCGTTCCCGACACCCGTTCCGACGTGTAGGTTCCCAGCCGGTCTGTCATCGGTGCCCGTCGTGGGCCTGCGCGATGACGCGTTGCGTGGTCGACCGCCAGTCCCACGTTCGTGTCCGAATCCTCGGCGGCCGCGATCACCATAGCTGTCGGTGGTCGTGGCTTCACGGATCTGTCGAGAGGCGGCCACTCGTCGGGGGCTTGCCGAACGTCGTAGCCTCGCCAGATGGTCCGGATCTGGCGGCACCCTGCGCCGGGGGTGGCGCTGGCGTACGTCGCCGGACCCATCCACGCAGGCGACTATGTGAGTGTGCCGGATGGGCGTTGCGGACTGGCGTGGGTCGAAGATCGGGCGTGGTGGCTCGGCCCGGCCACGCGCCCCTGGCGAGCAGGCCGGGGACGGGATGTCGTCGTGGGCATCCGGCTCGAGCACGTCACCGGCCGCGCCTTCGCGGGCCGCAGCCTCCGCCCGTGGGCCGATGCAAGAGTGGAGTTGCCTGCCCTGCCCGGCGCCGAGGCCGACGCAGTGGACCTGACCGAGCAGATGGACGGAGTCGGATCGCCGGATGCCCAGGCTCATGCCATGGCGAAGTTCGCCGCTACTCGACTTGGCGCTGCCCTGGATCCGGTAGCGGTAGAGCTGCTCGGATCGGCCAGGATTGGGGAACCGGTCGCAACGACCGCGGTGCGGCTCGGTCTCTCGGTTCGACATCTGCACCGTCGTTGCGTGGACAGTTTCGGGATGCCGCCGACGACGCTACGACGCATCCTGCGCCTGCACGCGGCAGCCGTTTTGCGCGCGCAGAATCGGGGCCTGGGTCTCGCCGGGGTGGCCGCGACGGCTGGGTTCGCAGACCAGTCGCACCTGACCCGCGAAGTCGGCGACCTCACCATGACTCGACCGTCACGCGCTCTTCCCAGAGCCTGACCAGCCGGTGTCCGATTCGTTCAAGACCGGCCTCGCCCATCGCCGCTAGCTTTCCCGCCATGCAGACCTGGGGCATCATTCTCGCGACGATCCAGCAGGCCCTCGCAGGCCGTAACGACAGTGCGCGCGCTGCTCTGGAAGCCTGCTGGGCGGACACAGCTCCGGACGATGCGGCCATGCGGTGCGTCATCGCGCACTACCTCGCCGACCAACAGGATTCCCTGGAGGCTGAGATCGCTTGGGACGAGCAGGCCCTGGAGGCCTTCCCCTCGATCCCCGACGACGGCCTCGCGGTGATCGGTGTTCCCTCCGCCGCTCGTTTCGAGCCCAGCCTGCGGCTCAACCTCGGCGATGGCTACCTGCGCGCAGGCAGGATCGCCGACGCCCGGACCCAGGTGGACCTCGCCCGCGCCGTGGCCCGTGAGCTGCCGCCGGACGGGTACGGAGCCATGATCCGCGGCGGGATCGAGCGCCTCGGCGAACGAATCTCCGCAAGCTGACATCGCCTCCTCATGCCGCGGCACGCCACATTACGTGCTCGCGTGCTGCGCGCGGACCGGGTCCGTGATCGCCGCGGGGTCGAACATCGTCAGGGAGGGCAGCTCGTCGGCGGTGAACGAGCCGAGGTCGTCGAGGCACTCTCGGCGTGCGGCACCGGCGGGGGTCTCACCCGCTTCGACGTGCCCGCCGGGCAGGTCCCAGCAGCCGGGGTAGTCGGCCCGGCCCTGGTGGCGGCGGACGAGGAGCACCCGCCCGTCGTCGACCAATGCCATGACGGCGACGCGGATGGGCTGGGAGCTGGGGCTCAGACGCCGAGTGGAGCAGAGATCACCGACGCACCTTGCGTGCCGACACCCGGCCCGGCGCCCTCGCGGCTGCCCGGGCCCGCCCGGCATCACGCGCCGAATGTGCCGGCCCTGGACAGGAAGGTGGAACGCGGACACGCCGCGGACACCCCACGTGGGATCCGACAGATCGTGTCGGTTCCCGGGCGACTTGTCGTAGGGGCCCGCCGCTGAACTGAGCGACGACACGTCGCGCGGACGGCGGCCAGTCCCACATTGGTGTCTGAATCCTCAGCGGCCGACATCGGCAGAACGTCGGCGGTCGTGGTTTCACGTATCTGCCGAGGACGGCTGTTGGGCACGTC
>NZ_BAFE01000048.1 GCF_000247995.1 Mobilicoccus pelagius NBRC 104925 | reverse complement strand
GTGATGCCCAGTCAGGTTGTCCAACCTGGTGATGGGCGCGGCCTTGCCGATCGCTGAGTGGGGCCGGTGGTGGTTGTACTGGTGGACCCAGGGTGCCAGAGCAGCGAGCCGGTCGGCTTCGCTGGGGTAGAACTTCTTGAAGGCCCACCCGTCGGCCAGGGTGCGGTGGAAGCGTTCGATCTTGCCGTTGGTCTGGGGTCGGTACGGGCGGGTCCGCTTGGGGGTGATGCCGAGTTCGGTGCAGGTGTCGGCCCACAGGTGGGATCGGTACGCGCCACCGTTGTCGCTGATCACCCGCTTGACGGTGACGCCGCGTTCGGCGAACCACGCGACGGCGTTGCGTAGCACCAGGGCGGCGGTCTGGCTGGTCTCGTCGTCGTGGGCCTCGACGTAGGCGACGCGGGAGTGGTCGTCGATGACGGTGTGCAGGTAGCAGGTCCCGATCAGGGGCTGGCGGTGTTTGCTCTTGGGGACACCGGTGCGTGCCGATGTGGCGGCGCGATGACGCTGGCCGGCTGCGCGTCCGACGTAGCGCCAGCCGCCCCCGTCGGGGATCTTGCCGAGCTTCTTCACGTCGACGTGCAGCAAGTCGCCCGGGCGGTCGTGTTCGTACCTGCGGATCGGTTCGCCGGTCGCCCGGTCCAGGTAGGACAGCCGGTGCAGCCGGCATCGGGTCAGGACGGCGTGCACGGTGGATGCGGGAACATCGAGCAGGTCACCGATCTGGACCGGGCCCATCCGGTGCCGCAGCCGGGCCCGCACGATCTTGCGGACCAGGCGGGGCGGGG
>NZ_BAFE01000049.1 GCF_000247995.1 Mobilicoccus pelagius NBRC 104925 | reverse complement strand
TTGCAGCCGGGCCACACTGCTGATCCACCTGCCCCGATGCCCAGGGTGGGGCGAACAGCCCCACGTGAAGAACGGTCCGGCACTGGGTGGCTACGGCGCCACCACGATGAACACCGCGTTGACCGCGACGATCGCAGAGCTACCCGAGCAACTGCGCAAGACCATCACCTGGGACCGCGGCAAGGAAATGTCGGCCCACGCGCAGTTCACGATGGACACCGGCACCCGCGTGTACTTCGCCGACCCCCACTCACCCTGGCAACGAGGCACGAACGAGAACACCAACGGCCTGCTGCGCCAGTACTTCCCCAAAAGCACCGACCTATCCCGCTGGAGCGCCGAGGACCTCCAAGCCGTCGCCTACACCCTGAACAACCGCCCCCGCAAAGCGCTCGGCTGGAGAACTCCCGCGGAAGTCTTCGAGGAAAACCTACGATCGCTCCAACAGCCGAGTGTTGCAGCGACCGGTTGAACCCAGTCAATTCCGAGCGCGCAAGTACGTGCACGCGTTGAACCGGCACGGCTTGGTCGGGTCGATGGGACGCGTCGGGGCTGCCGGTGACAACGCCGCGATGGAATCCTTCTTCGCCTTACTCCAGAAGAACGTCCTGGACCGGCAGAGGTGGTCCACACGTGAGGACCTGAGGATCGCAATCGTGACATGGATCGAAAGGACCTACCACCGACGCCGTCGGCAAGCCCGCCTGGGGCGACTCACCCCTATCGAGTTCGAGACGATCAGAACCTCACAGGCCGCTGCCGCGGCCTGACATCACCGATGTCCCGTCGCGTGCAGCAGTCCCGGCCGTCCACTCACGGTGGCGCACGGCCCGCCTGCCCGGATCTGGCCGGTGACCTTCGTAGAGTTCACGGCGAGAGGTTCGGAAGACGTTCGTGGAGTTGGAGATTCAGCGTGGATGACTCAGTCGTGCCAGTGGTGGTCGCAGTCGTGGTGATCGTGACCATCGTCGCTGTGCTCGTCGCCGTTGCCATGCGTCGACGTAAGCGCCGTGCACAGCTGAGCCCCGCCGAACTGCAGCGGCACGAGGAGTGCCGAGCCGCGGACAAGGCGGTCAAGGCGGCGCGGAAGCAGCACGAGCAGGCGGTGCGAGCCGCACAGAGGGTTCTCAAGGACGCGCAGAATCCCGCGAAGTTGGCTGCGGCCGGTCGGGGGAACTACGTCACGCCGGTCGAGGTGTGCCTCAACGGCAACTCCCGCTCCCTCACCCCCGACGTCACCGCCGCCCTCGATCAGACCGGCGACATCACCGCCTACGTGACGAACAGGAGCACCCTGACGCGCATCGTGGCAGGAGGTGCAGTCGCCGGAGTCGGCGGCGCGCTCGTCGGCGGGTTGGCCAAGAAGAACACGCACCGCCAGATCGACAACCGCGAGCTCTACCTCATGGTGCTGGCCGAGGGGTGGCAGGAGGTCGTCAAGCTCGACCCCACTCAGGGGGAGAAGGCTCGAGCGCTCATGCAGTCGATCAACGTCGCGGCGCCGAACTCGCCGACGGCGCACGCCCAGCAGGCGGAGGCGATCGCCGCTGCGGAGACGGCGCTGGAGCAGGTGAAGGCGGACACGGCAGCGGTGGATGCGGCCCTCGCCGCGCGCGAAGCTCTCGGCGAGGACCCGATGGACCGGTTCAAGAAGAACCGCAGCACCCCTGGACAGGGCGGTGCGCCGGGCATGGTCGTCCTCGGAACCGACGAACGCGCCGGTGACACGCCGCAGGACGTCATCACGCGACAGGATCCGGCCGGCAGCGACAACGCCTGAGCGTCTTTCGACGCCCTCGGAACGGTCACCGCGTGCGCGGGGCGGTCGATGATTCACATCAAGGGGTGTGGCCGCACGGGCCCGGCCCCGCCACGTGAGGGAAGAGGGATCCGGATGCGCACCCGTACCGGTACAGGCCCGGCCGTCGCGATGACGACCGTGGCAGTGATGGCAGCAGCCGGCGTCACGACGACCCCGGTCGCCCGAGCGGAGGAGAGTCCGACGGAGGAACGCCTCGTCGCTCGCGCCGACGTCGACGGTGACGGTCGTCGGGACAGCGTGATCCAGACGACGAGCTGGCCCGTGGACGGCACTCGAGCCCACACCACCCTCACGGTCAAGGGATCGGCCGGCCGGACCTCCTCGGTGCGGCTCGGCCTCGAGGTGCACCCCGAGTTCGACACCCCCTGGGTCGGCGTCGGAATCGTGGACGGCAAACCCGGTGCCGACATCGCCATCGACATCACCGACGACGAGGTCGAGCGGTTCCGGGTCTTCACGTGGCGGTCGGGCCGCCTCGTCTCCCTCTCACCGCCGGAGTCGCAACGCGGCCACCGCACCGCTGTCTGGCGCGCGATGGACGGGGAGCAGCCCGGGGGATACCGCTTCTTCACCGTCCGTGGGGTCCGGCACGTCGAACGACTCGTCGGCTCCGATGTCCGCGACCACCCCCGGCGGGAGTTCCGCGCCGTCCTCACGACCTACAGGTGGTCGAAGAACACCTGGGTGCCCGTGAAGACGCGCCGCACCACCATGCCTGCCACCGAGAAGGCCATCCGCCCCTGGGCACCCTTCACCGGTACCGGGATGCGGCTGCCGTGGTGATCCGCACCCGCATCGGCGCGCTCCTCCAGTAGAGGGGGCGACCGAGCGGTCGAGTCACCGCCGACTGACGGGCGTCGGTCAGGACTCACTGCCCGAGGAGCCTCCAGTTGGGTCGCGACGCCCGGACCGCTGCGGCGCTTCGGGGGCGAGAGCCGGTGAGCTGCGTCGCCCCTGTGGTGCCGAGGGCGCCATCGCTCGTCGCCGTGACACCCCAGACGATCCGCTGCCCCTCCCGCCGGAACTCGCCATTGCGGATGTGCTGGTCGAGGACGACGGTGATGCCTTCCTTGATGAGGCGGCCCATGCGCCCGTAGCCGAAGAGTTCGGTGACGCCGCGGACGAGTTCGGTCTCGGTGCAGCCGGGGCCGGCCTGGGAGAGGGTGAGGCGGAGGGCGTTGGCGATCTCCTCGGGGGCGATCTCGTGGATCTTGCGGTGGGCGCGCACGCTGGAGCGGACGCCGCGGTACGTCGCCGGGTCGACGCCTGCGGGCCAGACGAATTCGTCGTCGCCGGCGCGGGTGCGGGGGAGGTCCGCCGGGATCGCCCCCATGATCGCGTCACGCTTGTCACGCCCCAGCACCCGCGTGCGGAACCGCCGCCCGATCACCGACGACGCCCGCGACGCGAGCACCGGGCCCTCCGTCGCGACGACGTCGCGCCACTCGGCCGCCACCTGCACCGTCTGCGCCTTGCCCGGCAACCCGTCGATCACGTCGGCACGGCCGATCGCGTCGTCGTGCGCCTGCCGGAAGTCTCGCAGCACGAGACCCGCGACCCCGACCGACTCCACCGCCCGCCGCGACGCCGCCGCCTGCGCCTCTACCGACGTCGCCGTCGCCGTCGCCGCCGCTGCCGTCGTCACCGCTGCCGTCGTCACCGCCGTCTCGCGCGGCGTCGACGTCCTCCGCGTCGGGACCTCCCGCCCCGCGCCGCCGAGGGACGTGCGAGCGGCAGACGCGTCCGACTCCGGCGACTCGGGCGCTCCAGCCGTCGCCGCAGCAGGGGGGGCGGGGGCGACCACACCGCCGCGCATCGCCGCTTCGACGGCGGACACGGTCTCCGGCACGCCGGCGACCTGCCCGGTGAGGGCGAGGATCCGGCCGAGCACGACCTCCGGGTCGCGCCGCATCTCCTCCCGGTACACCTGATGCACCGCGGCCCAGCCGAGGTAGGTGCCGAGAACGGTGTCGGGGATGCCGTCACGATCGGCGACGGTGAGACGCCGGATCCACTCGTCCGTGTCGAGGAGCACCGCGATCCACGGCCCGCCCGCACGCCGCACGGCAAGGTCGACCTTGAACTGCGACATCCCGACGTCCTCGAGCACCTCGAGACCCCGCGTCCGCAGCCGCGCCGCGAGCATCGTCCGCGCCGGATCGGGGATCGACGCGCTCGTCGCCGCATCCGCCTGACCGTGCCGCGCCGCGAGGAGGTAGTCCCGCAGATGCGCGGGCCCCTGCGACACCGCACTCGACCGCCGGTCGATGTCGGTCGGCTCGAACGACGCGAACACGACGTTCCGCACCCGCGCCCGCGTGATCGCGACGTTGAGGCGCCGCTCGCCACCCCGCCGCGACAGCAGGCCGAAGTTCGCCGGGAGCTTGCCCGACGCGTCGACGGAGTACGTCGCGGAGAAGAGGATGTGATCGCGCTCGTCACCCTGGATGTGCTCGAGCGCCTTGACGATGAGCGGCTCCGACTCCCGCACGAGCGCGTCCTTGACGACCTGCGGCGCCGCGGCGGCCTCGAGCCGGTCGAGGATGACGTCGCGCTGCGCGGTGTTGAACGTGACGACCCCGACCGACGCCTGCGGGTCCTCGGTGAGGAGCCGCACGACCTCGGCGACGACCTCCTGCGCCTCGGTGAGGTTGATTTTCTCCTTGCGTCCCCGGCCCATCTCGTAACGGCCGTCGCACCGCCGGAACTCCACGCCCGCGCCGCCGTTGCCGCCCGGCGGCATGGGGAAGCTCGCGAGCGTCCCGTCGTAGTAGTGCGCGTTGGAGAATGCGACGAGCCCCTCCGAACGGCTCCGGTAGTGCCACGACAACCGCACCACCGGCATCCCGATGCGCACGGCCTCGAGCAGGATCGACTCCTGCTGGTCGTCCTCGCCGTCGGGCACCAGCGGGTCGGACGGCGGCATCTGCTGCGGATCGCCGACCACCACCGTCGCGCTCCCACGCCCCATCGCCCCGATCACCGCCTCCACGCGGATCTGCGACGCCTCGTCGAACACGACGAGATCGAACAGGTCGGCCCGGGCGGGCAGGTACCGCGCGACGGCGGCCGGCCCGGCGAGGACGCACGGCGTCACGTCGAGGATCGCCTCCGCGTGCGTCTCGAACAGCTCCCGCACCGTGCTCGTCCGCGCCACCCGCAACTCCCGCGCGAGGACCGCCGCGTCGCCGTACCCGTGCCGGGGCGCGACGTCGGCGCTGCGCAGCCACTCCCGGAGCGCCGCCCGCCGCTGCTCCGCGGCCTCCCGGTACGCCTCGACCTGCCGGGCTCGCGCCTCCCCGTCGACCTGCGGCAGCTCACCCGCGCGCATCGCCGCGGGCAGCGCCTCGAGCTCGTCGACGAGGGACCGATGACGACGACGCGCGCTCTCGAGCGCGGCACGCCCCGCACCCGACCGCCGGTGCGACGACGCGACGAGATGCTCACGCACGGCGCGGATCGTCAGGTCCTTCGCCCGCAGGTCGAGCGACCGGTGCGCGAGCCCCACCGCGTCGAGCCGCCGCTGCACGACTTCGAGCGCCGCATCCTTCTCCGCGACGAACAACACGCGCCGTCCCGCGGCGACGGCGTCCGCCATGAGGTTCGCGATCGTCTGCGACTTGCCCGTGCCGGGCGGCCCCTGGACGACGAACGACCGCCCCTCCCGCGCCCACCGCACCGCACGCATCTGCGTCCCGTCGGCCGGCAGCGGCAACGAGAGCTCGTCCTCGACGGAGGCGTCGACGACCGGCTCCGGCACGGGATCGACGAACTCCGTACGACCCTCGGCGAGGTGCCTCACGACCGGATTCGCCGTGAACACGTCCGCGTGCTCGTGGAGATCACGCCACATCGTCAACGTCGAGAAGTGCAGCAACGCGAGCCGCATGTCGGCGACGACCTCGTACGGGAACCGCCGCCCCGCCAATGCCTCCCGCAGCTCGGCGAAGATGCGCGGCACGTCCAGACCCGCATGATCCGTCGGCGGCGACGTGAGCACGGTGGGGGAGAAACCGTCCTCACGCCGCAGGAACTCGACGAGACACTCGTTGAGACGCGGCTCGGCACCCGGCTCCATGTGCAGCGTCCACGGCCCCAGCCGCGGCCCCTCGACGACGACGGGCACGAGGAACAACGGCGCCGTGCGGTCGTCCATCCGCAGGGCACCGACAGTGAGGTAGAGCGGACTCGCACCCGTCTCCTCCGCGACGACCGTCGCGCGACGCCGCATGTCCTGCAACGTCCTCCGCGAGGAGCGCACGTCGAGGCCGAGGAACACCGACGCCTCGTCGTCGAGCATCGCGTCGAGGAACGACCCCGGCAGATCACCCGGCCCGCTCACCGACGGCAGGGAAAGACCGGCCCAGCCGTCCTCCACCCCGTCGAGGTCGTCCCACCCGTGGACGACGAGCTCGAGACCGTCGGCGAGCACGTCCTCGACCCGCGCGATCGCGTCCTCGTCGACGAGCAACGGCACACCGCGGTCGCCGAGGGAGATCAGCGGGTTGTGGCGGGTGAGGTCGAGCAGGTCGCCGAGCCAGCGCGCGACGACGGACGGACCCGTCGCCGACTCCGCCCCGTCGTCCCCGGCCGGCGCGACGGCGATCTCCCGGACCTCCGGTGGCACTGCGACATCCGCCGCGGTGAAGAGCCCCGTCGCGACCTCCGCGCACGCGACGACGTCGGCCGCCTCGGGGGCGGGCCCGAACGCGCGGGCGAACCGCTGCCGCGCGAGACCGACGTGGGGCGACGTCGCGAACGCCGGGAACCGACTCGGGTTCTCCGCGACGACGCGCAGGAGGAAGAGGAGATCGTCGAGCGCGGCATCCCCCGGCGGCAGCTCGGCCCCACGACGGCGATACGCCTCCGGCCACCCACCCCACTCGGGGCAGGACGCCGACATCATCGGGCGCAGCAGACGCGTCAGCGACGCGGCCACCACCCCGACCAGAGCATGTGCCTCGGCCGTCACGTCGCCTCCTCCTCGTTCCCCCTACCGGTCGGCCGGTGCCCCCACCCGGGCAAGGAAATCGGTCGTCCGGACTTGGGTGCGCCGCCCCCGCGTCGATCGGAGACGAGGACGACGATGGACGACCACCGAGGCGAACGGGGCACGGGATGACGGACGTGGATCGGCGGGCCGTCGCGGCCGAGTTCGGCGCCCTCGCCGCCGACCTCGCCTCCCTCACCGCGACACTCACGACGACTCTCACGGACATGGAGGCCCGGCTCGCCCGTCTCGAACGTCTCTTCGCCGCAGACGAGGCTCACGAGGTGGGGGAGCGGGCCGGGTCCGACGCTCAGGTAGACGTCGTGAGTTCTGAGAGCGCCGCCGTCGAGGAGCGGCTGTCCTCGCCTCCGGAGGGGGTCGTGCAGTCCACGGGGGGACGGCCAGCTGTCGAGGAGCCCCCCGTCGAGGAGCCCCCCGTCGAGGAACCGGCGGTCGAGGACGTCGACCCGGGTGCGGATGTCGCTCCGGGTGCCGACCGGCGAGTCGTACTCGAGCCGTCGCCCGCGGTGGACGAGCCCGCAGGGAAGGGCCCCTCCGTCGAATCGCCCCCGGCCCCCGCACCGCAGATCTCCGAGCCTGAGGTGGAGGTCGACGAATCCAGATCGCCCGGACGTACGGCCGGGCCTGCAGAGACACCACCTCCCGGCAGCGCTCCCGTCGCTGCGTTCCGCGCGATCGCGAGCCTCCCGGACCTGCCGGAGATCCGTATGCCCGACCTCTACCCGTGGCAGCTCGACGCGCTGGAGGCGTGGCACCACGACGGCAAGGTCGGCGTCGTCGAGGCCGTGACCGGCGCGGGCAAGACGCGGGTCGGGCTCGCGGCGATGGCGAACGCCCTCATCGACGGACGCCGCGTCGTCGTCATCGCCCCCACGCAAGGTCTCGTCACCCAATGGGCCGCTCAGGTCGTCGAGCACTTCCCCGGGGTGCGGCTCTCGACCGACGCCTCCCGCTCACCCGGATGGCACGTCCTCATCGACACCGTCCACACCGTCGCCGGACACGACCCGCTGTGGCCCGACGAGGCCGCGCTCCTCGTCGCCGACGAGGCCCACCGCTACGGTGCCCCGACCTTCGCCCAGGCCCTCCGCCCGAGCTTCACCCAGCGCCTCGGCCTCTCCGCGACGTTCGAACGCGGCGACGAGGGTGACGACATCCTCCGCCCCTTCTTCCGCGACGTGTGCTTCCGCCTCGGCTACGAGCGCGCCCTCGCGGACGGCCTCATCGCGCGGTTCCGCGTCGCCCAGGTCGGCGTCCCGCTCTCGCCCCCGGAGCGAGCGGAGTACGACGCCGCGTCCGCAGGCATCCGCCGGGCCTGGTACGTCATCGCCGCCGACCTCGGCCGCCCCACGGCGGGACTCGCCGAGATCGTCGCCCACGCCTCCCACCTCGCCGCGCGGAACGACCGCCGTCTCGCAGGACCGGCGCGGACCCTCCTCGCGGCCTTCTCGAAGCGCAGCGACGTCCTCGCCCGCGCGGCGGCCAAGGTCACGGCGCTCGAACTCCTCGCGCCCGCGGTGTCGACCTCCGGCGGCACGATCGTGTTCACCGGCGCCACCGCGTCGGCCCTGCAAGCCGCGGAGACCCTCGAACGCGCCGGGTGCGTGAGCGCCGCGGTCCACGGCGAAATGGACCAGGGCGAACGCGAGGAACGTCTGGAACTCCTGCGCACCGGGCAGACCCGCAGCATCAGCGCGCCACGTCTCCTCGACGAAGGCGTCGACGTACCCGACGCCGACCTCGGCATCATCCTCGCCGCGAGCAAGAGCAGGCGGCAGATGATCCAGCGCCTCGGCCGCGTCGTCCGTCGCAAGCCCGACGGCCGCAGTGCCCGCCTCGTCGTCCTCTACGCGCTCGGCACGTCGGAGGACCCCGGCGTCGAGACGGTCCCGGCGCACCTCCAGGAGATCGTCACCCACGCCGACGCCGCCGCGACGTTCGCCCTGCCCCGCCAGTCCCAGGAGGCGCTCGCGTTCCTGCGGGGCTGAGCCCGCACACGCCGACGACCCCACCGCAGCGGTTCATGACCGAAGCGCGGACGACGTGCCCGGGAGGTCTCAGTCGTCCGGTCGGGCGCGACCCCGACCCCGCTTGATCTCGCCGCGCCGCTTCTTGCCCGCGAGGCGGCGTTCCTTCGACCCGCGGGTGGGTTTGGTCTTGCGGCGTGCGGGCGGGGGAGGGGCGACGGCCTCGCGGATCAGCTGGGCGAGGCGCTCGCGGGCGATGCGGCGGTTGGCGAGCTGGCTGCGACGCTCGGATGCGACGACGGTGATCCGCCCGTCGACGAGGCGACCCGCGAGGCGTGCGAGGGCACGCTCGCGGAGGGTCGGCGGAAGCGACGGCGATCCGGCGACGTCGAACGTGAGCTCCACGCGGGAATCGGCCGTGTTGACGCCCTGCCCACCCGGCCCCGACGCGTGCGAGAACCGCTCCGTCAGCTCGGCCGGCGGGATCCGCACCCGGTTCGTCACCACGAGTTCCTCGTCCACGCCCCCATCCTTCCAGGCGCGCCGACACCGCCGCCCACGTCGCTCTGGCGTCAGGCCCTGAAGC
Organism: Mobilicoccus pelagius NBRC 104925; assembly: GCF_000247995.1. Classification (GTDB taxonomy): domain Bacteria; phylum Actinomycetota; class Actinomycetes; order Actinomycetales; family Dermatophilaceae; genus Mobilicoccus; species Mobilicoccus pelagius. Next base: position 37,898 of record NZ_BAFE01000049.1, on the reverse strand, counting down.
GGACCCGGACGCCCGCGCGCGCCGGTTCGTCCCCGCGACCTGAAGACCGGCCGTCTCGACCGCACCCGGTGGCGCGGCCGACGAGCCCGATTCGCCGGTCCGCGTCGCTACGCTGCCGGTATGGCCACCGATTTCGACGCCGAAGCCACCGGCTGGGACACCCCCGAGAAGGTCGACCGCGCCCGCGTGCTCGCGGCCGAGATCGTCCGGCGCGTGCCCGTGCGGCAGGAGTGGACGGCGCTCGACGTCGGCGCCGGCACCGGCCTGCTCGGCCGCGAACTCGGGCACCACGTGCGGCGGGTCGTCCTCACCGACACCTCCGCCGGGATGCTCGACGCCGCCCGCGCCGCCACGGCCGACGACCCCGGACGGTACGTGACCCGTCGGATCGACCTCACCCGCGACCCCCTCGGCGAACGCGTCGACCTCGTCGTCAGCGCGATGGCGCTGCACCACATCCCCGACACGGGCGCGATCCTCGCCGCGATCCGCGACGCCCTGAACCCCGGCGGGTGGGTCGCGCTCGCCGACCTCGACGCCGACCCGAAGAACCACTTCCACTCCGACGACCACGACGGCCACCGTGGCATCGACCGCGACGACCTAGGCCGCCGCCTGCGCGACCTCGGGTTCGAGGACGTCACCGCCGAGACCGGCACCCGCATCCGCAAGACCAAGCACGACGTCGAGCGGGAGTTCACCGTCTTCCTCGTCACCGGCCACCTGCCCGGCGACGCCGCACCCCGCGGCTGAGCAGCCTCGCCGCGTCGGCGCTCCCTCTGCTCGGTGGGCGCCTCACTTCGCCACGCGGACGACGCCGTGGGCGCCGATCTCGGCGTCGCTCATCACGTGCGAGACGACGGGGTAGTGCCCGGCCTCGGGGAACGTGAGCTCGACGAACCCGCCCTGCGCGGGCTGCAGCGCGAGCGCCTGCGCGCCGCCGCCGGTGTGCCCGAACGCGTCCTTGCCGCGCACGAGGTGGTAGCCGCCCTCGGCGTACACGGTGTCGAACTGGCCGCCGACGACGTGGAGACTGCTCGGAGAGTTCGGGCCGGTGTCGACGGCCCAGATGCGCACGCGCTCACCGACCTTCGCGGTCAGCGGGAACCGGTCGTACTGGTTCGCGATGCCGTTGAACGTGACGAAGTCGGGGCGGCGCGCGGCGATCTTGGCCGCGTCGATCGGCTGCGCATCCTCGGGGCGCGCGGCGGCCTTCCCGTCGGCGCCCGCAGCGACGTACGCCTCGGACTGCACGAGGACGTAGCTGCGGTCGACGGCCGGCAGGTCGTCCGGCTCGATGACGACGGCGCCCGCCATGCCCGCGGCGATGTGATGGCTCATCGGGTGCGTCGAGCAGTGGTACATCCACGCCCCCGCGCGACCGGCGGTGAACCGGTACACGAGCGACTCGCCCGGCGGGATCGTCCGCATCGGTCGATCGGGGGCCAGCGCGCCGGCGTGGAAGTCGATCGAGTGGCCCATCGCGCCCTCGTTGACGAGCGTGATCTCGAAGACGTCGCCGACCCGCCCGTGCAGTGTGGGGCCGACGTGTCCGTCGCCGAACGTCCACCGCGTCTGCCACACCCCGGGCGCGACCTCGAGGGGGATCTCCGTGGCGCGCAGCGTGATCCGGTGCACCGTCGGCGTGCCGGTGCGCGGCGGCAGGGGCGCGAGGGCGGGGTCGACGTGCGTCGTCAGCCCGGCGTCGGGCACCGCGGTGACGGGCGCCGACGAGGTGGTGCCCGTGCCGCCGTGCATGCCCGTCGTGTCGTGCCCCGCGTGGTCCTGTGCGCCGCCCGCGGACGTGTCGGCCGTGTCGGCCGGGGGAGCGCCGTCGACGACGACGTCGAACGTCATGCCCATCTGCCGGTGGCCGGCGATGCTGCACCAGCCCTGCGTCGAGCCGGCGATCACGCCCGCGTCGACCTCGGCCCTCCCGCCCGGCGCGAGGCGTCCCGAGGTCGCGTCGCCGAGGACGAGGTCGTGCACCTGTGCGGGGTCGTCGTTGACGAGGTCGACGACGAGCCGGTCCCCGGCCTGCACCGTCACCGTGGCGGGCGTGAACCGCATGTCCTTGGCGCTCACCGCCGCCCGCACCGTCCTGCCCGTCGGTGCGACGGCGGACTGCCCGGCCCGGGTGCTTCCGCTCGTCGACGCGAGGCCAGCCGCCGCGGGGTCGACACCGATGCCGAGGACGACAGCGACGCCGAGCGCCGACAACGCCGCGACGACCTGGCCGGCCGACCAGAGCCGGCCCTGCTCACGTGAGGGTTCGCCGTCGGGCACCGGCTCACCGTCGGCGACCGCCCGCCGCCCCTGCCGGTTGACGCGGACGGCGACGAACACGAGCGGCAGGAACCACATGAGCCCGACCAGGCCGAGCAGCGACGTCGTCACGCTCACCCAGCTGGGCACGGGCAGCAGCAGGAACAGCAGGCCCGCGTTGACGAGCACGAGCCGGACCGCGGCGTGGCGGTCGAACACGCGACCGGTCGCGCGGACGACGGCCGGCCCGCCGCCGAGCACCGTCGGCACCAGGTGCGCGAGCGCGCCGGTGAGGATCTGCACGCCGACCCCGACTGCCGCGACACCCGCGACGGGCGTGAGGCGTGCGACGACGTCGGTCCAGCCCGCGTCGCCGGACCGCATCGTCACGAGGATCCAGCCGAGCCAGGCCAGCACGACGAGCGCCCACGGCAGGGCCGCGGCGACGGACGCCGCCGCGAACGTGCGCGGCGGGCGGGTACGCAGCGGCACGAGCAGTGCCCGCCCCCACCACAGCACCCCGACGACGTAGGCGAGCAGCCCGACGAGCGCGACGAGCCGCACCCCGGCGAGCGCCCCGCCGACGAGGACGGCGACACCGAGCAGCAGCGTCGGCAGCGCCTCGCGGGCCAGGGCGTCGGCGCGGGGGTCGATGCGGGCGTGCAGCAGCGTGGGCCAGAACGTCACGAGCGTGCCGAGGATCGTCAGCCCCACCCAACCCAGCAGGTTCGCCGACGCGTGCGCGAGCAGGAACCGCCCGTGCGCGGGGTCGGGGATGCCCCCGGGCGTCGCGCCGAGCAGGCCACCGAGGATCGCGCCGACGGCCAGGCAGGCCGCAGCGGCGACGTAGTAGTGGACGCACACCCGGAACCGGCCGGGCAGCCCGCCGCGCAGCATCCGCCACAGCACCACCCCGTGCCAGACGACGGCGACCGCGACGAGGCCGGCGCCGATCGCGACGGCGAGGGCGAGCCCGGTGGGCACCCCGACGAGCACGAACGAGGACCCGGCGAGCAGCCCGACGATCCGCGCCGACTGCGCCTGTCGGTCGGCATCGGACGCGGGCACCTTGAGCAGCGCGTCCGTGAAGTACCGGCTCCACACGAGGATCGCGTGCGTGAGCGCGCCGAGCAGCACGAGGTGGATCATCAGCCACGTCGACTCCGGCACGAACCGGTGGACGAGTGCGACGGCGGCCGCCGCTGCCAGCCAGAACACCGACGGGTAGTCGCGCAGCGGCCAGTGGCGGCGGCGCGGGCCCGGCGTGGGTCGCGGCCCGCCGACGGGCAGGGATCCGGGGGAGTCAACGGACGCGGGCACGAGCGGTCACCACCAGGACGAACGACACGACGACGAAGAGCAGGACGGCGAGGACGGTGAGGGCCGACCCCCACCGGAAGAGCAGGTCACCACCGCCGGTCGCGACGGCGACGTCACCGGCGACGCGGACGGCGAGCCCGGCGTGCAGCAGGACGAGCGGCCCCCACGACACGGGACCGTACGGCAGTCGGGCGCCGACGACGGCGGGCAGGATCGTCGGGGCGTGCGCGACGACCATCGACATGCCGAACCCGAGGAACACCCCGTGGACGGCGACGTCGTACGCCGGGCCGACGGGCACGCCCCCGACGAGCCACACGAGACCCGCCACGGCGAGCCAGGCGTACCCGGCGAGCAGGGCCGCCGCGGCGAAGCGGCGCAGCCCCTCGGTGCGGACGAACCGCCGCGCGACGTCGTCCCGCACGAGCCACGCGGCGAGGACGAGCAGCACCACGCCGAACACGCGCGTGCCGCCCGCGGGCCAGGCGACGGTGAGGAGGGCGGCGAGCGTCAGCGCCGACCCGAGCAGCAGAAGCCGCCGGGGCGCGCCCGCGCCCATCGTGAGGAACGCGAGTTCGGTGCGTTCGGCCGCGATCGTCAGCACGACGAACGTGACGAGCAGGCAGACGATCGCGGGGATCGGCGCCCACAGCCACAGCACCGCGGCGAGCAGGGCCGCGACCGCCCCGAGCCCTTCGACGGCGACGACCTCGGCGTGGGCCCGCCGCCACAGGGCGACGTAGACGGCGAGGAACACGGCGCATCCCTGTGCGAGCAGCAGCGCCCCGACGACGACGGGGGCGCCCGCGACGAGGGCGAGGCTGCCCGCGGCGAGCGTCGCCGGGGCGAGCAACGCCCACGAGGTGCCGAGCGCCTGGGCCCGTTCGAGCGCGATGACGGCGCCGAGGAACCCGAGCACCATGACCACGCCGTGCAACGACGCGAGCCGCGGCGACTCCACCGGGGCCCATACCCCGGCCCGCCCGAGCGCGGCGTCGAGCCCCGCGAGCAGGCTCGCCCCGCCGAGAGCGAGGAGAGCCAACCTCGCGCCTCGCCCCGACCGCCGCGGTCGTGGGCGCGCGGCGGTGGGTGGCGCCTCGAAGCTCCGAGGTGCCCGAGGGGCGCGCGCCTCTCGGCCCGCAGGCGTCGTCGCCGCCCCGTTCGTGCTCGGGGGCGGGGACGACGTGTGGGGCGACGTCACCTCGGTGTCGTCAGGGGTGGGTCTTGGTCAACGTCACCCGCACGCCGTCACCGGCGGCGAGGTCGGCCTCCCGGTCGACGTAGCCGATCTCGACGCCCTCGCCGAAGGTCTCCCGAACCTGGGCGAGAAGCGGGAGCGGGTCGTGGGGTGCGACGAGGATCATGCCGGCTCCGGGGCGAACCTGCGAGAGTGCCCCGAGGATCGCGCCGTGGCGGATCGCGCCGGGGATGACCCGGGCGTCCAGCGTGGGCAGCCCGGTGTCGTGGCACCCGCAGCCGTGGGTGCCGGGCTCGGTGAGGGGAAGGTCATGGGGCATGGCGTGTCTCCTGCGTCGTCGGACTCCGAATATTATAGGAAAAATCCGGTTTAAATAACCCCCGGGGTGCGCCCGATCAGTCGACCTCCACCTGACGTGGAGGAGGATCCACGGGGAGGGGGCACGTGTAGAACGTCACGCGCTTGGCCTGCGGGTTGCCGGCGCCCACGCGGCGGTACCGCGCGAAGAGTTCGGCGATGTCGGCCCGCAGTGAGGCGAGCTGCTCGTCGGTGACGAGGACGAGGTGGTCGTCGAGGCCGCACGCCTCCTGCCAGGCGAGCGGCCACTCCGGGGAGTCCGTGAGCCAGGCGTGCGCCTTCTCGGTGAAGTGCCCGATGTAGTCACGTGCCAGCCAGTCGAGTGCGGCGTCGTCGTCGTCGGTGTCACCGGTGTCGAAGCTCCGATCCTCCGTCGAGGCCTCCCAGACGCGGCGGCGCCCGGTGCCGCCCGCGTCGCGGACGAGGCCCGCCTCGGCGAGGCGCCTCAGGTGGTAGCTCGTCGCTCCGGAGTTCGTGTCGAGGGCGCGGGCGAGGTCCGTCGCCGTCGAGGGGCCCACCGTGCGGAGTTCGGCGAGGAGGCGGGTGCGCAGAGGGTGTGCAAGGACGCGCAGGGCGGACGCGTCCGAGGGGTAGGGCGTCGCGGTCATGCGTGCCTCCGCGTGCGGCAAACGGAGCGATTCATGCACAGAATCTTTGCATAAATCGTGTGCATGGGGGACGATTCATCGCGGGAGTGCATGGATCGCTGCAGGTCAGCGCCCTGGAATGCGAATTTGGGTGCGTTTCGGGGCCGCCGGTAGCATTGACCTTCGTTGTGCGCGTCCGATGTCGCGCCACTCCGCAGGGTGGCCGGGTCCTCGATCCGAGCCGCACCGCCGGGTCCGACATCATCACGCCACGGCGCCCCGACGGTGCCGAGGTGTACGCACGACCGTTCCATCATCGACCAAGCAAGGCTGATAACCGTGCGTACCTACACCCCCAAGCCGGGCGAGATCGAGCGTAAGTGGCACGTCATCGACGCCACCGACGTCGTTCTCGGCCGCCTCGCGTCGCAGGCTGCGCAGCTCCTGCGCGGCAAGCACAAGCCGACGTTCGCCCCCCACGTGGACACGGGCGACTACGTCATCATCATCAACGCCGACAAGGTCGCCCTCACGGGAGCCAAGCTCGAGAAGAAGAAGGCGTACCACCACTCCGGTTACCCGGGTGGTCTGCGCGCGACCTCCTACACCGAGCTCATGGCCAAGAACCCGACGCGCGCCGTCGAGAAGGCCATCCGCGGCATGCTGCCGAAGAACTCGCTGGCTCGTCAGCAGCTCAGCAAGCTCAAGGTCTACGCCGGCGACACCCACCCGCACCAGGCGCAGCAGCCTGAGCCCTTCGAGATCTCGCAGGTCGCCCAGTAATCACTGGGTGATACGCCACGAGGAGAACCGTGACTGACAACACTCCGGACATGGAGCTCGAGAACGACGAGCCCACGCTGTCCACCTACACCTCCGAGTCGAGCGCTGCGCCGACCGACGAGGCCGTTCGCCGCCCCTCCGCCTCTGCGCCGGGTGCCGCGACGGGTCGTCGTAAGCAGGCCATCGCCCGCGTCCGCATCGTCCCGGGTACGGGCGTGTGGAAGATCAACGGCCGCACCCTCGAGGACTACTTCCCGAACAAGGTGCACCAGCAGATCGTGAGCGAGCCCCTCAAGGTGCTCGAGCTCGACGGCGCCTACGACGTGCTCGTGCGCGTCGGTGGCGGCGGCCCCTCCGGTCAGGCCGGTGCCGTTCGCCTCGGCGTGGCCCGCAGCCTCAACGAGGTCGACGCCGAGCTCAACCGCCCGACCCTCAAGAAGGCCGGCTTCCTCACCCGTGACGCCCGCGTCCCGGAGCGCAAGAAGGCCGGTCTCAAGAAGGCCCGCAAGGCGCCTCAGTACTCCAAGCGCTGATCGGCGTCGTGCGCCTCGCGCACGGCTCCCGGGCTCGCCGCCCGCAGCGTGTCGATGCCGCCGCATCCTTCTCGGATGCGGCGGCATCGCCGTGTCCGGGCGGCGTATCCGCCAGGGGTACAGGGGGACCCGTCGATGCCGGGTGTGCGTGACGAGTCTTGGAGGGGGCGACCGTGGGCCGTCGCTCCCGCCGTTACGATGGATCAACTCACCCCACCGGCGTGAGCGGGCTCCCGCGCGCCGTCCGTCCGCCTCCTGGCCCATCAGGGAGACGACGGCGACGTCCTGCAGGTCGGAGCCCCCGAAGAGAGGGAGACCACAGTCATGGGAGCACGTCTGTTCGGCACCGACGGTGTCCGAGGGCTCGCCAACAAGGACCTCACCGCCGACCTCGCGTTGAGCCTGTCCGTCGCCGCCGCGCGCGCCCTGGGGGACAGGGGCGCGTTCGGTGGTCACCGCGCGGTCGCCGTCGTCGGTCGTGACACGAGGGCCTCGGGGGAGTTCCTCGGTGCGGCGGTGTGTGCGGGTTTCGCGTCGGCGGGTGTCGACGTGCTCGACGCAGGCGTCCTCCCGACTCCGGCCATCGCCTACTTGACGGCCCGCATGAAGGCCGAGATGGGTGCGGTGCTCTCCGCGAGCCACAACGCGATGCCCGACAACGGCATCAAGTTCCTCGGCAAGGGCGGCCACAAGTTGTCCGACGCGACCGAGGACCAGATCAGCGCCCACATGGACGAGCCGTGGATCGACCGTCCGCAGGGTGCCGCGGTGGGTCGCATCCGTCCGTTCCCGCAGGGTCGGGAGTTCTACCTCGAGCACCTGCGCGACAGCGTGCCCACGCGCCTCGACGGCCTCCACGTCGTCGTCGACGCCGCGCACGGAGCCGCGAGCGAGGTCGGCCCGGCCGCGTTCGAGCGTGCGGGTGCGACGGTGGACGTCATCGGCGGGTCGCCCGACGGCCTCAACATCAACGACGGTTACGGCTCGACGCACCTGGACAAGTTGCAGGAGGCCGTCGTCGCGCGCGGCGCCGACCTGGGGTTCGCGTGGGACGGGGACGCCGACCGGTGCCTGGCGGTCGACGCCGAGGGCACGATCGTCGACGGCGACCAGATCATGGGGATCCTCGCGCTCGCGATGCGCGACAACGGCGAGCTCCACGACGACACGCTCGTCGTCACCGTGATGAGCAACCTCGGCCTGCTCCAGGCGATGGAGCGCGAGGGAGTCGCGACGACCCAGACGGGCGTCGGCGACCGCTACGTGCTCGAGGAGATGCGCGCCAAGGGGTTCAACCTCGGTGGCGAGCAGTCCGGGCACGTCATCATGCTCGACCACGCCACGACCGGTGACGGCGTGCTCACCGCGCTCAAGGTCGCCGCCCGCGTCGTCGAGACCGGCCGCAGCCTCGCCGACCTCGCCCGCGTGATGACGCGTCTGCCGCAGGTCCTCGTCAACGTCAAGGGCATCGACAAGGACCGCGTCGAATCCGACGAGGCGTTGCAGTCCGCCGTGCGCGAGGCGCAGGAGGAGCTCGACGGCGTCGGCCGGGTGTTGCTCCGCAAGTCGGGCACCGAGCCCCTCGTCCGCGTCATGGTCGAGGCCGACACCGCCGACCGCGCCCAGGGCGTCGCCGACCGCCTCGCCGCGGTGGTCCATGAGCGTCTCGCGCTCTGAGGTCGTCTGTGGCGCACCGCGGTCGGTGACTCATCGTCGGCCCCGACGACGGGCGGCGACCACGAACGCACGCCGCCCGAGGGTTGCAGACGACCACGTTCGACGAGGAGCCGCCTGCGACGACGAACCACGACGCCGCCCCGGTGGATGTTCCACCGGGGCGGCGTCGGTGTGCGTGGAGGGTGTCAGCCGTCGACCGCGCCGATCGTCTCGACGACGCGCGCCCGGCCCTCGGCGAGGTCATAGACGAGCCCGGCGACGGCGCAGCGACCGTCCTCGACGGCGGTCGCGATGAGGCGGGAGCGTTCGGCGATGAGGTGGATCGTCTGCCGTACGTGTTCGCTCTCGACCTCGTCGGTCGAGGGCATGACCCCGTCGTCGTGTCGGGCGGCGACGACGCTGGGGGTGACGCGTTCGACGATGTCGCGGATGTACCCGGGCGGCATCGCGCCGTTCTGGGCGTGGGTGACGGCGGCCTTGACCGCGCCGCAGGAGTCGTGCCCGAGAACGACGATGAGCGGGGTGCCGAGGACCTCGACGGCGAACTCGAGCGAGCCGAGGACTCCGGCGTCGACGACGTGACCGGCGGTGCGGACGACGAAGAGGTCGCCGAGGCCCTGGTCGAAGATGACCTCGGCGGCGACGCGGCTGTCGCCGCAGCCGAAGAAGGTCGCGAACGGCGCCTGGCCGGAGGCGAGTTCGCCGCGGCGGGCGGCGTCCTGGTTGGGGTGGGCCGGGGTGCCCGCGACGAATCGGTCGTTGCCCTCCTGCAGCGCGGCCCAGGCCTGTGCGGGCGTGGTGGGACGGGCGGCCATCAGGCCTTGTCCTCTCCCGCGCCGGCCGGGGTCTCCCCGGGGCCGGCGTCGACGTCCTTCATGTGTCCGTCGCTCGTCTCGCCGGCGCGCAGGCCGGGGCGGGGTTCGATGGTCCTCTGGACGGCCTTGGGGCCGACGGTCGCGAAGAAGTCGTTGCCCTTGTCGTCGACGACGATGAAGGCGGGGAAGTCCTCGACCTCGATCTTCCACACGGCCTCCATGCCGAGTTCGGGGTATTCGAGCACCTCGACCTTCTTGATGCAGTCCTGGGCGAGGCGGGCGGCGGGGCCACCGATGGAGCCGAGGTAGAAGCCGCCGTGCTTGGCGCACGCGTCGGTGACCTGCTGGGAGCGGTTGCCCTTGGCGAGCATGACCATCGACCCGCCCTGCGCCTGGAACTCGTCGACGTAGGAGTCCATGCGACCGGCCGTCGTCGGGCCGAACGAGCCGGACGCCATGCCCTCCGGCGTCTTGGCCGGGCCGGCGTAGTACACCGGGTGGTCCTTGAGGTACTGCGGCATGCCCTCACCCGCGGCGAGACGTTCGCGGATCTTCGCGTGGGCGATGTCGCGCGCCACCACCAGGGTGCCCGTCAGGGAGACGCGGGTCTTGATGGGGTGCTTCGTGAGCTCCGCGCGGATCTCGTCCATGGGGCGGGTGAGGTCGATGCGGACGACCTCGCCGGAGTCCGTCGCGGCGGCGTCCTCGCTCGCGGCGCCGAGCTGTTCCTCGGTGACCTCGGGCAGGTACCGGCCGGGCTCGAACTCCAGCTGCTCGATGAAGACGCCCTCGGGCGTGATCTTGCCGAGGCACTGGCGGTCGGCGGAGCAGGACACGGCGATCGCGACGGGCAGCGACGCGCCGTGACGGGGGAGCCGGATGACGCGGACGTCGTGGCAGAAGTACTTGCCGCCGAACTGCGCGCCGATGCCGAGCTCGCGCGTGATCTCGAGGATCTTCTCCTCCCACTCGACGTCACGGAAGCCGTGGCCCGTGGCCGCGTCGCCGTGCGTGGGGAGGGAGTCGAGGTAACGGGCGCTCGCGTACTTCGCCGTCTTGAGGGCGAACTCGGCGCTCGTGCCGCCGATGACGACGGCGAGGTGGTACGGCGGGCAGGCCGCGGTGCCGAGCGAGGCGATCTTCTCGCGGAGGAACTCGGGGAGCGTGTTCTCGTTGAGGATCGCCTTCGTCTCCTGGAACAGGTAGCTCTTGTTCGCGGAGCCGCCGCCCTTGGCCATGAAGAGGAACTTGTACGTGTTCTCGTGACCCTCGAGGGTGTCGGCGTACAGCTCGATCTGGGCGGGCAGGTTGTTGCCCGTGTTCTTCTCCTCGAACATCGAGATCGGGGCGTTCTGGCTGTACCTGAGGTTGAGCTTCGTGTACGCGTCGTACACGCCACGGGCGAGGGGGCGCTCGTCGACGCCCTCGGTGAGGACGTGCTGGCCGCGCTTGCCCATGACGATCGCCGTACCCGTGTCCTGACACATCGGGAGGACGCCACCGGCGGCGATGTTCGCGTTCTTGAGCAGGTCGAGGGCGACGAACTTGTCGTTGTCGCTCGCCTCCGGGTCGTCGAGGATCTGACGGAGCTGCGCGAGGTGGCCGGGGCGCAGGTAGTGCGCGATGTCGTGCATCGCCGTCTCCGACAGCAGACGCAGCGCCTCGGGGTCGACCTGCAGGAACGTGCGGCCGTCGGGGCCCTCGACGGTGCGGACGCCGTCGTCGCTCAACTTGCGGTAGGGCATCGGATCGTCGCCCAGGGGCAGCAGATCCTCGTATGCGAACTCGGCCATCGAACAAGCTCCTTCTCGTCTGCGACTCCGGCGGCCCCTCGGGCTGCCCGGCGCCCACCTTGCGCAACGCTGCGCGCACGACGTGGCCTCACCAGCGTAGAACGTGGGGTGTTGTACCCGCCGTGCGACGACAAAGAGTGTTAGACAACCATGAACTGTCGGCGAATGCAGGGGTGACCCGTGAGAGGGGCCCGGGTCGACGGTGCGACCGAGACGAAGGAGTCGTGGTGCCCAGACGAAGGACCAGATCCGTGGCAGCCCTCGCGATGATCTGCGTGGCTGCGACGGGCGCACTGAGCGCGTGCGGGGGGCAGGACACCTCCAAGGACGCCCGCACGCTGACCTGGTACATCAACCCGGACTCGGGCGGCAACGACCCGAGCAAGACCGGCCAGGCCCACCTCGCGAAGGTGTGTACCGAGAAGGCGCAGGGCAAGTACCGCATCACCACCCAGGTGCTGCCCAACAGTGCGAGCGACCAGCGGCAGCAGCTGCTGCGACGCCTCGCCGCCGGCGACCCGGGCGTCGACATCATGTCGATGGACCCGGTGTTCGTCGCCGAGTTCGCCGAGGCCGGGTTCCTCACCGAGGTGCCCGAGGACAAGCAGGCGAAGCTCACCGAGGACGCCGTCAAGCCCATCGTCGAGTCGGCGATGTGGAAGGACAAGATGGTCGCCGCCCCGATGTGGGCGAACACCCAGGTCCTCTGGTACCGCAAGTCGATGGCCGAGAAGGCGGGCCTCGACATGACCAAGCCCGTCACGTGGGACCAGCTCGTCGACGCCTCGAAGGAACTCAAGACCACCATCGGCGTGCAGGCCAAGCCGTACGAGGGCTACACCGTGTGGATCAACGCCCTCATCGAATCCGGCGGCGGCCACATCATCCAGAACGAGGGCGCCTCGGCCGACCAGCTGAAGCTCGGCCTCGACACCCCACAGGGCAAGAAGGCCGCCGAGGTGATCGGCAACATCGCGAGGATCGGCGTCGGTGGCCCCGCGATGGGCTCCTCCGACGAGACCGCGGCGCTCGACGCCTTCGCCGGCGGCGGCGCGTTCCTCGTCAACTGGCCCTACACGTGGGCGGCCCTCCCCGAGAAGGGCACCGACACGAAGGACATCGGCTTCACCCGCTACCCGCGCGTCGAGGCCGACAAGGAGTCCCGGCCCCCGCTCGGCGGCATCGAGCTCGGCGTCAACGCCAAGAGCGCCAACCCCGAGGCGGCCTGGGAAGCGATCCAGTGCATCACCAGCGAGGAGAACCAGAAGGCCTACATGCTCGGCACCGGTAACCCGGCCGCCCGCAAGAAGGTCTACGACGACCCGGAGATCCAGAAGGCGTTCCCGATGGCGACGCTCATCCGGGAGTCCCTCGACGCCGGTGGTGCCCGCCCGTCCTCGCAGTACTACGGCGACATCTCCACCGCGCTCTACAAGCGGTTCAGCCCGCCGGCCCAGGTGAACGAGGGAACCCCCGCCGTCGCCTCCGACTTCATCCTCAAGGTCCTCAAGGGGGAGGCACTTCTGTGAGTACCGTCGCCACCGCACCCACGGAGAACCCCCGCGACGCGGCCACGCCGCGCAAGGCCGGGATCTCCGACCGCGCCAGGGGAGAACGCTCGCTCGGCTGGAAGCTCGCCGGGCCCGCATTCCTCGTCATGGTGCTCGTCACCGCCTACCCGATCCTCCAGGCGATCTGGAACAGCTTCTTCAGCTACCGCCTCACCGACCCGGGCGCACGCAAGTTCGTCGGACTCGGCAACTACGCGACGATCCTCTCGGACTCCCTGTTCTGGAATGCCGTCGGCAACACCCTGTTCATCACGGTCGTCACCGTCGTCGTCGAGCTCGTCATCGGTTTCGGGCTCGCGATGCTCATGAACCGCGTCGTGTGGCCGCGCAAGGCGCTGCGCACGATCGTGCTCATCCCCTACTCGATCATCACCGTCGTCTCCGCGTTCGCGTGGTTCTACGGGTTCCAGGCGAGCACCGGGTTCATCAACCACTGGCTCGGTGTCTTCGGATGGCCGCTCGACTTCAACTGGTTCGGGCACTGGTGGAGCGCGATGTTCGTCATCTGCGCCTCGGAGATCTGGAAGACGACGCCGTTCATGTCGCTCCTCCTCCTCTCCGGTCTCGCCCAGATCGACGGCGCGATGGAGGAGGCCGCCAAGGTCGACGGCGCGACGTTCTGGCAGCGCCTGTTCAAGGTGATCCTGCCCAACATGAAGGCCGCGATCATGGTCGCCGTGCTGTTCCGCACACTCGACGCGTTCCGCATCTTCGACAACGTCTTCATCATGACCCAGGGCGCGCAGGGCACGACGACGTTCTCGCTGCTCGCCTACGACCAGACGATCAACCGCGTCGAGATCGGCATGGGTTCGGCGATCTCGGTGCTCCTGTTCCTCTCGGTCCTGCTCATCGCGGCGATCTTCGTGCGCGGGTTCAAGGTCGACCTCACCGGCGGAAGGGGCTGAGCCGCGAATGGCACGCAATCAGAAGGACTCCTCGGCGACGTTCATGGGGATCGCCTCCCTGTTCGTCATCGTCTTCACGATCATCCCGCTGCTGTGGATCTTCTCGCTCTCCATCAAGAAGCCCGCGGCGCAGATCGACCCCGACCTCAACGTGTTCGGCAACTTCTTCCCGCGGCCGGATCAGATGTCGTTCGACAACTACCGGCTCATCCTCACGGGGGGAGCGAGCGACCTGTTCGTCCCGGCTCTCGTCAACTCGCTCGTCGTCTGCCTCGTCGCCACGGTCATCTCGGTGATCCTCGCGACGTTCTGCGCGTACGCAATCGCCCGTCTGGACTTCCCGGGCAAGAAGCTCATCCTCGTCACCGCCCTCGCGGTGTCGTTCTTCCCCGTCATCTCGCTCGTCACGCCGCTGTTCGACGTGTGGAGCAAGATCGGGCTGTTCGACACGCAGCTCGGCCTCATCATCCCCTACCTCTCCCTCACGCTTCCGCTGGCCATCTGGACGCTCTCGGCGTTCTTCCAGCAGATCCCGTGGGAGATGGAGCAGGCGGCGCAGGTCGACGGTGCGACGAGCTGGCAGGCCTTCCGCAAGGTCATCGTCCCGCTCGCGAGCCCGGGCGTCTTCACCACCGCGATCATCACGTTCTTCACCGCGTGGAACGACTTCGTCTTCGCGATCTCCCTCACGAGCGACAAGGCGCGCACCGTGCCGGCCGCGCTCGCGTTCTTCACCGGCGCTTCGCAGTTCGAGCAGCCCTTCGGGGCGATCTCTGCCGCGGCCGTCATCGTGACGATCCCGGTCGTCATCCTCGTGCTGCTCTTCCAGCAGCGCATCGTGTCCGGCCTCACCTCGGGTGCGGTCAAGGGCTGACGCCCCGACCGTCGCACTCTCGACAAGGAGTCACCTCACCCCATGTCCCAGATCCAGCTCCAGAACATCGTCAAGAAGTACGGTGACGGCTTTCCCGCGGTGAACGACGTCAGCCTCGACATCGCCGACGGAGAGTTCATGATCTTCGTCGGCCCGTCCGGCTGCGGTAAGTCGACGCTGCTGCGCATGATCGTCGGCCTCGAGGACATCACCTCGGGCGAGATGCTCATCGACGGGCGCATGGTCAACGACCTCGCGCCTCGCGACCGCAACCTCGCCATGGTCTTCCAGAACTACGCCCTCTACCCCCACCTCACGGTCTTCGAGAACATCGCGTTCCCGCTGCGCCTCGAGAAGGGCAAGCACAGCGAGGAGGAGATCCGCGGCAAGGTGCAGGCGGCGAGCTCGATGCTCGAGCTCGACGAGCACCTCGAGCGCAAGCCCGGCAACCTCTCCGGTGGTCAACGGCAGCGTGTCGCGATGGGTCGTGCGATCGTCCGTGACGCGGACGCGTTCCTCTTCGACGAGCCGCTGTCGAACCTCGACGCCAAGCTCCGCGGACAGATGCGCACGGAGATCGCGCGCATGCAGCGCCGCATGGGCATCACGACGGTCTACGTGACGCACGACCAGACCGAGGCGATGACCCTCGGCGACCGCGTCGCCGTGCTCAAGAAGGGCATCCTCCAGCAGGTGGCGAGCCCGCGGGAGCTGTACGAACAGCCCGTCAACCTCTTCGTCGCCGGCTTCATCGGCACGCCGCCGATGAACTTCCTCCCCGCCCGCGTCAACGGCAACGTCCTCTCGCTACCGTTCGTCGACGTGCCCGTCTCGGGTCGTCTCGCCGAGCAGGTCGCGGGCAAGGAACTCGTCATCGTCGGTATCCGGCCCGAGCACCTCAAGGACGCCTCCCTCGGGGACGCCCAGGCGCAGGGTGCCGTCTCGTTCCGGGCGCCCGTCGACCAGACGGAGTGGCTCGGCAACGAGCAGTACGCCTACATCCCGTACCAGGCCGACGAGGCCGTGCAGCACAAGCTCGACGAGCTCGACCGTGAGCTCGACGGCGAGGGTATGCGCACGCAGATGGTCGTCAACCTCGACGGTCGTTCGCGCATCCGTGAGGGTGACGAGGCGCAGCTGTACTTCGACCCGGCGGCGATGCACGTCTTCGACCCGGAGACGGGTGACTGCCTCACCCGCGACGACGAGCGCGCGGCGCAGATCGCGCGCGAGTCCGAGGAGGACCGCCACCGCGCCCTCCAGCGGGCTCGCGAGCGCGAGGGTCTCGACACCCGCCAGGGCGGCGTCGACGGCGGTGCCGCGACAACCGACCGCTCCAGCGGCCACGGCGCGACCCGCGCCTGACCAGGCGCACCACCCCGGACGGGGCTCCTCGCCATCGCGAGGGGCCCCGTCCGTCGTTCCTGGCCCTTCTCAGGCCGTCCCGCTCGTGCCTCGTGGTTCCCGGTCGCGCAGGGCCGTGTCGACGGAGCGTTCTGCCGGTGAGGTCCGGGCGCGGGGGAGGATGACGGCATGACGACGCCGGATCCTCTCGCCCCCGCCACCCACTGCGTCCATGCCGGGCGGCCGCACGCGCCGGGGGAGCCCGTGAATCCCCCGGTCGTCCTCACCTCGACGTTCGCGCACGGTGGGGAGCACACGTACGCCCGTGAGTCGAGCCCGGCGTTCGCGCCGTTCGAGGAGGCGGTGGGGGCGCTCGAGGAGGGGCGGGCGCTCGTCCTCTCCTCGGGGATGGCGGCGGCCTCGGCCGTACTCGCGACGGTGCCGGCGGGTGGCGTCGTCGTCGCCCCGCGCAGCGCCTACATGGGCGTCCTCGGCCTGCTCCGCGAGGCGTCGGCGGACGGGCGGATCGCGCTGCGGGAGGTCGACCTCACCGACGTCGCAGCCGTCGAGGAGGCCCTCGTCGGGGCCGACCTCGTCTGGCTCGAGTCCCCGGGCAACCCGCTCATGGAGGTCGCCGACCTGCCCCGTCTCCTCGCGGCGGCGCGCGCTGCAGGCGCGACGAGCGTCGTCGACAACACCTTCCCCACCCCGATCCTCGCCCGCCCCCTGACGATGGGTGCCGACGTCGTCCTCCACTCGGCGACGAAGTACCTCGCCGGGCACAGCGACGTCGTCCTCGGGATCCTCGTCACCGGGGACGACGAACGCGGTCGCGGCCTGTACGACGCGTTCCACCATCACCGCCACCTCCACGGTGCCGTGCCCGGGCCGATGGAGGTGTGGCTCGCGCTCCGGGGGCTGCGGACCCTCGCGCTCCGGGTCGAACGCGCGTCGACGACTGCCGCCGTCCTCGCCTCGCGCCTCGGGGAGCACCCCGCGATCGAGCGGGTGCGCTACCCCGGCTCCGGCGCGATGCTCGCCGTCGACGTCCGCGGGGGAGCGGAGTTCGCCGAACGCGTCTGCACCGCGACGCGGCTCTGGGTCCACTCGACGAGCCTCGGCGGCGTCGAGTCACAGATCGAACGCCGCCGCCGGTACCCCTCGGAGCCCGACATCGTCCCCGAGGGCCTGCTCCGACTGTCGGTGGGGATCGAGGACGTCGAGGACCTGTGGCGCGACCTTTCCGCCGCCCTCGACGGCGTCGCGACCGCGTGACGGCGTGACGCGCATTCTCGTCGGCGAGACGGGCGGTGGGCGACGGGGAGGGCGGGGCATCGGCCCGCGGCAGCCGTCGTCGGGATCGACGGCGGCAATGGGCCAGAATGGGCGCCATGACGTCTGCCGCCCCCTCCTCCCCGACGCCCGCCGGCCCCCCGAACGACGGGTCGGGCCCCGCGGGTCACGGTGCGACCACCGGCCACGGGGCGACGGCAGCCGGCCAGGCTCCGGCCGCGCGTCCCCGTGGACGCGGCAACTGGCGCAGCCTCCTGCTCTCGACGGCGGCCGTGGGGGCGCTGCTCTTCGTCATTTTCGCGATCGTGCCGCGCCCGGACTCCGTGACACAGCCGCCCGTCGACGTCACGCCCGTCGCGCGTCAGCTCGCCGAGGAGTCCGGCACGACCGTGTGGATCCCGCAGCTCGGCGAGCCCGGCAAGCCGTGGAAGGCGACGAGCGTGCGTCGCGGCAGCGAACCGACGAGCTGGTACGCCGGTTACACGCGCACCGACGACGACAAGGCCTTCGTCGCCGTCCAGCAGATCCCGGCCGACACCCCGGCCGCGGCCGCGCAGACGTGGCGTGAGGACGCCCTCTCCAACGGCCGCGAGGACGGCACGAGCACCGTCGGTGGGGAGACGTGGACGCGGTTCACGACCGGTGGCGACCCCGCCCGTCGGGGGCTGCTCGGCAAGAAGGACGACATGACGACGGTCGTCTCGGGCCTCGCCGACTACGCGACGCTCGAATCCGTCGCGGGTTCGCTCCAGCCGTACCGCCGCTGACGGGAAGGTCTTCCGCCGTCACCGCCGGGCGAGTCACCCGCCGCCGCTCCTCGGGTCAGTCCTGCGCGTCGCGGGCGCGATCGAGTCGGGCCTCGGCCCGGTCGAGGGCCGCGGTGCAGTGGGCCGCGAGGGCCTCGCCGAGTTCCCACAGGGCCACGCTCGCCTCGAGGTCCGCCTGGCCGGACTCGAGCCGCGACACGGTCTCGACGAGCTTGTCGCGCGCCTCCTCGTAGGAGAGGTGCGAGACGTCGGGCCGGGCGCTCTGCTGCGGCGTCGTGCGTCCGCGTCGGGCACCGCCCTTCGCCCGGCCGGCCTTCTTGGGCTGCGCCTCCTCCGAGATCACGTCGTCGGCGTCGGTCTCCTCGACGTCGGTCTCCTCGGCGACGACCTCCGCCGTGGCGTCGACGACGACGGCGGCGTCGGTGGTCTCGACGGCGTCGGTGCCGTCCTGGGCGTCGGTCATGAGCGTGCCTCTCTTCTCGTCACGGGGCGGACCCCGAAGTCTCCTCGCGCGACCTTGACGCGGAGGATCTCGTCGGCGTCGACGTCCTCGCGGTCGGTGACCAGGCGTCCGTCGGCGTGCAGGACGATCGCGTACCCCCGGTCGAGCGTCCCCTGCGGCGACAGCGCCCGCAGCTGCCCGGCGAGCGCGTCGATGCGGCCCCGCTCCCGGTCGAGGCGGCGGGTGAGGGCCCGTTCGCCACGGTCGCGGTGGCGGGCGAGGGCCTCACGGTGCGGGGCGAGGGTGGCGTGGGGATCGGTGAGCACCGGGCGTGAACGCAGGACGACGAGGTGCCGGCGTTCGCCCGCGATACGTCCGGCGAGGGCGCCCTGCGCGCGACCCGCGAGCTGGGCGATGCCGGCGCGTTCGACCTCGACGTCGGGGACGATGCGCTTCGCCGCGTCCGTCGGCGTCGATGCGCGTACGTCGGCGACGAAGTCGAGCAGGGGTGTGTCGACCTCGTGACCGATCGCGCTGACGACGGGTGTGCGGGTCTCCGCGACAGCACGGACGAGGGACTCGTTGCTGAACGGCAGAAGGTCCTCGAACGAGCCCCCACCGCGGGTGACGACGATGACGTCGACGTGGGGGAGCGCGTCGAGTTCCTGCACCGTGCGGGTGACGGCGAGGACGGCGTCGGCGCCCTGGACGGGCACCTCCCGCACCTCGAACTCGACCGCGGGCCAGCGGCGGCGGGCGACCTCGAGGACGTCCCGCATCGCGGCGCTCGCGCGGCCGCAGACGAGTCCGACGCGTTGCGGGAGGAACGGGAGGGGACGCTTGCGATCCATCGCGAAGAGGCCTTCGGCGGCGAGCGTGCGCTTGAGGTGTTCGAGGCGGGCGAGGAGTTCGCCCTCACCGACGGGCCGCATGTCGCGGGCCTCGAGCTGCATCGAGCCGCGCTTGCTCCAGAACGCCGGCTTCGCGTGGGTGACGACGCGGCTGCCCTCGGTGATCGGCATCCGGTCGAGGACGACGGTGGGCACGGTGACCGTCATCGACATGTCGACGTCGGCGTCGCGGAGGGTGACGAAGCACGTGCGGGAGCCGGGGCGCCGGTTGAGCTGGACGATCTGCCCCTCGATCCACACCGGCGACATCCTGTCGACGTAGTCGGTGATCTTCATCGAGAGGAGCCGAAGCGGCCAGGGGCGTTCGGCGGTCGTCTCGGCCGCCTTCGCGGGCAGGGGCTCGCTCACCTGCGCCAGTATGCCAGCGCATCTCCAGTGGGGCCGGAGGTGAGACCGCGGCGACGAGGCGTACCCGATCCGGGGATTCGCCGCGGGCGCCGGGGCGGGGCGGCATCCAGCCGAGGTTCGGGCGGCGTCTCTAGGATGGGGGCGTGACTGACGAGACGATGAACGACAAGCGAGTGCTCCTGGCATCCCCGCGCGGCTACTGCGCGGGCGTCGACCGGGCGGTCGTCACCGTGGAGAAGGCTCTCGAGGTGTACGGCGCCCCCGTGTACGTGCGCAAGCAGATCGTGCACAACAAGCACGTCGTCGCCGTGCTCGAACGGCGTGGTGCGATCTTCGTCGAGGAGACCGACGAGGTGCCCGAGGGCGCCACCGTCGTCTTCTCCGCGCACGGCGTGGCCCCCACCGTCCACGACGAGGCGCAGGAGCGGTCGCTGCGCGCGATCGACGCGACGTGCCCGCTCGTCACGAAGGTGCACCGCGAGGCCAAGCGGTTCGCCGGCGACGACTACGACATCCTCCTCATCGGCCACGAGGGCCACGAGGAGGTCGTCGGCACGGCGGGTGAGGCCCCCGAGCACATCACGCTCGTCGACGGCCCCGACGACGTCGACAACGTCGAGGTGCGCGACCCGGAGAAGGTCGTCTGGCTGTCGCAGACGACGTTGAGCGTCGACGAGACGATGGAGACGGTGCGCCGCCTCAAGGAGCGGTTCCCCCACCTTCAGGACCCGCCGAGCGACGACATCTGCTACGCCACCCAGAACCGCCAGGGTGCGGTGCGGGCCTTGGCGTCGCGGGTCGACCTCATGATCGTCGTCGGCTCCCGCAACTCCTCCAACTCGGTACGGCTCGTCGAGGTCGCCCTCGAACACGGCGCCAAGGCGGGACATCTCGTCGACTACGCCGACGAGATCGACGACGCCTGGTTCGACGGTGTGAGCACCGTCGGCGTGAGCAGCGGCGCCTCGGTGCCGGAGATCCTCGTCAACGACGTCCTCGATTCCCTCGCCGAGCGGGGATACGGCACGGTCGAGCCCGTCGTCGCCGCGGAGGAGAGCCTGCTCTTCGCGCTGCCCGCCGATCTGCGCAAGGACCTCAAGGCCCGCGGCGTCCCGTTCGACAGCAAGGTCAAGTCCGACGCGGGCGCCTCGCTGCGCTGAGTCCCCATACGCGACACCGGCCCGTCACCCCTTCGAGGGTGACGGGCCGGTGTCGTTCGTGGCGTCGTGGGCCGTCGTCAGACGGCGGCGAGGGCGTCGAGGGTCGTCATCTGCTCCTCGGTCGTCGAGCCGTGGAGGGCGACCATGATCTCGTCGGCATCCGCCTTCTGCGCGAAGTCCTCGAGGTAGGTACGCAGGTCGTCGGTGGTGCCCACGGCCGTGTACATGAGCATCGTGCGCGCCTGGTCGGCGAGCGGGGACGTCATCAGTGCGTCGACGTCGGCCTCGGTCAGCTCGCGTCCGCGGAACTGCGGGTTCTGCCTGACCATGCTCGTGACGCGGCCGCGCAGCACGGTCTCGTGGCGCCGGCGGGCGTCCTCGAGCGTCGTGCCCGCGACGGCGTTGGCGCCGGCGATGACGTACGGGGTGGGGAAGTCCTCCGACGGCGTGTACTCCGCCCGGTAGGCGGCCACGGCGGGCTGCAACGCGGCGGGGGAGAAGTGACTCGCGAAGGAGTACGGCAGGCCGAGGCGGGCGGCGAGACGTGCGCCGAACATCGACGACCCGAGGATGTAGAGCGGCACCCGCGTGCCCGAGCCGGGGTAGGCGTCGACCGTGTGGACGAGGCTCTCGCCGGCGAGGTAGCCGCGGAGCTCCTCGACGTCCTCGGGGAATTGGTCGGACGCGCGCGGGTCGCGGCGCAACGCACGCCACGTGACCTGGTCGGTGCCGGGTGCGCGGCCGAGGCCGAGGTCGATCCGGCCGGGGTGCAGCTCGGCGAGGGTGCCGAACTGTTCGGCGATGACGAGCGGGGAGTGGTTGGGCAACATGACGCCGCCTGCGCCGAGCCGGATCGCCGACGTGTTCGCCGCGACGTGCGCGATGAGCACCGCCGGAGACGAGCTGACGATGGAGGGCATGTTGTGGTGTTCGGTGTACCAGATGCGCTCGAACCGGCCGCTCGCCTCGGCACGTTGGGCGAGGGCGACCGACGCGGCGAGGGCTTCGGCGGCCGTCTGACCGTCGTGCTTGCTGGCGAAATCGAGCAGGGAGAGACGCACGGTGCTCACTGTCCTCCGTCGGGGGTGGGTGTCCCTCCCTCAACACCGATGGCACGTCCCGTGTTCCTCCCACGCTCCGACGCCTCGCCGGGGAGGGTGCGTGGCGGTGTCGTTCAGGCGGTCTCCTCGTCGCGGCGGACGGCGCCGGGCAGGCTGCGCTCGGCGCGGAGCGCGGCGGCGTCGCGGAGGGCGGGCCCGTCGTCGACGTGGTCGAGGAGTTCGGCGCTCGTGAGCGGGCGGGGGGCGACGTCGACGACGGGGAGGGTCACGGGCTCGTCGTGGGTGAGGCCGAGGTCGTGCATGCGCCGGGCTGTGACGAACACGCGTGATTCGAGCGCGCCGACCATCGCGTTGTAGGCGTCGACACTTCGCCGCAGTGAGCCGCCGACCTTGCCCACGTGGCCGCCGAGCGTGCCGAGGCGGTCGTAGAGCTCCCGGCCGAGGTCGAGGAGTTCGCGAGCGTTCTCGGTGAGCGCCTCCTGCTGCCACGTGTGCGCCACCGTGCGCAGGAGCGCGAGCAACGTGGCGGGGGAGGCGAGGACGACGCGTCGGCTCATCGCGTGGTCGAACAGCGCCGGATCGGCCTCGAGCGCGGCGGCGAGCACGGCGTCGGCCGGGACGAAGCACACGACCATCTCGGGGGAGGGCGCGAACGCCGTCCAGTACTCCTTCTTCGCGAGCGTCTCGACGTGGCCCCGCAGGGAGGCGGCGTGCGCGCCGAGCAGCTGCTTCTTGCGGGCCTCGTCGTGCTCGGGGCTCTGGGCGGAGAGGAACGCGGTGAGCGGCGCCTTGGAGTCGACGACGATGGACTTGCCTCCGGGCAACCGCACGACGACGTCCGGACGCACCGCCCGCCCCTGCCCGTTCTCGCCCGGGGCCTGCTCCTGGAAGTCGCACCGGGCGAGCAGCCCCGCGTGTTCGAGGAGACGACGGAGTTGCACCTCGCCCCACATGCCGCGGGTCGTGGAGGAGTTGAGTGAACTCGCGAGCGTCGAGGTCTCCTGCTGGAGCGCGCGGGTGCTGCGGGCGACCTCTCCGAGACGTTCACCGAGTCGCCCGAACTGCTCGACCCGGTCGCGTTCGAGGACGCCGACCTGCCGCTCCACCCGCGCGAGAGCACTCGTGACGGGCGCGATCGCCGCCATGACGGCCTCGTCGTCGTCCTCCTGACGACGCAGCTCCTCGACGCGTTGACGCAACACGTCGCGCTCCGCGCCGAGGGCCGCGAGCGGCGCGACGTACCGCGACCGCACGGCGAGCCACGCGAGCACGGCACCGAGGCACACCCCCACGAGGAGGGCGACGAGCGGCACGGTGAGCTGCGAGGTCTCCATGGGAGGCACTGTGGCAGCCGCCACCGACAATCCTTCACCGACCCGCGGTTCCGCTCTGGTAGACCTGCGCTCCATGGCCTTCGAATTCGACACGGCGACGCAGCTCGCCGAGACCGACACCCCCGGCGCGTTCACGGGGCGGTTCTCCCACGACTGGGCGATCGGCCCGGCCGTCAACGGCGGCGTCGTCATGGCGCTCGCGGCCGACGCGATCACCCGCGTCCTCGGCGAGGGGGAGACGCCGCACGCCGACCCGCTCGCGTTCTCCGCGCACTTCCTCTCGGCCAGTGCGGACGGCGAGATGCGCGTCGACACCGAGGTGCTGCGGCGGGGGCGTACGTTCTCGACCGCGGAGGCCGTCATCACCCAGACCGGCGCCGACGGTGCTGTGCAGGAACGCATGCGGGCGCTCGCGACGTACGGGGATCTCGACGTGGCCTCACCGGTGCGGCGCAGCGTCGAGGCGCCGGCGATGCCCGGCCCGGACGAGTGCGTCGACGCGGCGAAGGCCCGCACCATGGGGCCGATGGACGTCCCGCCGCTCATGCACCGCCTCGACCTGCGGCTCGACCCCGCGACGACCGGGTGGGCCCTCGGCCGACCGTCCGGCCGCGGCGAGATGCGGGCGTGGATCCGGTTCGCCGACGGGCGCGACGCCGACCCCATGTCGCTCCTGTTCTTCCTCGACGCGATGCCGCCGGTGTCGTTCGACCTCGGCATCGGCGGGTGGGCGCCGACGCTGGAGTTCAGCGGTCACGTGCGCGGCCGTCCGGCTCCGGGCTGGCTGCAGATGCAGACGCGGTCGGCGACCCTCACCGGCGGCCTCATGGAGGAGGACGCCCTCATCTGGGACTCGCGCGGCGTGCTCGTCGCGCAGTCGCGGCAGCTGTGCAGCGTCCGCATCCCGCAGGGGTGGACCCCGCCCGCCTGAGGTGTCGCCATGACCCCTCGAGCGGGCGGGGATCCGGGGTCACTGCACGTAGCCGGGCACGTACACACAGGTCGGAGGCGTGGCCTTCTCGGGCCGCAGCACGTTGAGCACGACCTGTAGGGCGACCGGGTCGTAGGTGAACCCGAAGTGGTCGGTGTGGTCGAGGCGGCACAGGTCCTGCATGACGATGTTCTTCACGCCGGGCTCGTGGATGAACGCGTTCGTGTACGGCGTGACCACGTCGTCGTAGCGGGTGGTGATGACGGTGTATTCGACACCCGGCTGCGTCATCCCGCCCTCGTTGAGATCCGTGAGGAACGGCGACCCGACGAGCTGCTCGGGCAGGGCGTGGTTGTTGTGCAGCCGTGCGTTCGTGGTGAGAAGCCAATTGGAGGCGGTCCCCTCCTTCGCGAGCAACGTCTGCAGGCCGTAGACCGTGGTGCCGTGGTTGGAGGGGACGAGACCGACGAGCCGCCCGACCTTCGACGCCCCACCTTCGTACTTGATGTAGGCGCGGGGGAGGGGCCCGCCACCCTGAGAGTGGCCGAGGAGATCGACCTTCTCGGCGCCGGTGCTCGCGAGGACCCGGTCGACGAACGTACCGAGGAACATCGCCGAGCTGCGGATGTGCCCGGAGAACGGCTTCGCCTCGTCGAGGGGGTTGGTCACCGGGTTGACGTTGAACGTGTAGACGCACAGGCCGGCGAGCTCGAGTCGGGGCGCGTACATCGACCAGGTGGCGAAGCGTCCTCGCCGGTGCCCGGAATGAGGACCACGGGGCGGGTGCCGGGAGTGGGGCGGCAGGACCAGTCGTTGGTGCCCATGGGCCGGGAACCGGGGTAGAGCTTGGAGTGCGCGGAGGCGAGCGGCCAGGTGAGGAAGGGGCGCCCCTCCGGTCCGGACGGCACGCCGCGGGGGCTGTGGGGTGACATGACCGGGTCGGAGACCTCGGTGGGGGTGGTGGCTGTGGCAGCGGGCGCCGTGGTGGTCGTGGGGGTGTCGGTCGTGGCGCTCGGCGCAGTAGTCGTGGCGGTGGGCGCGGGGGTCGTGGTGGGCGCCGGGGTGGTGTCGGCGGCCAGCGCCGGGAGCGGGGCGACGAGGGTGACGGTGAGAGCGGCAGCGGCCGCGACGGTGAGGCGACGCATGGTCATGGGGTTCTCCTCGGTGGCACCTGCGAGCCTCGTTACTCGCAGGTAAGAACGACCGCAGGCTAGGCCCGCCTGGGTGCCTCCGTCAGGACCGGTGGTCATGCGTGCGGATCGCCTGCGGTTCCGTTGGCATCCGTGCACGGGTTCCTCGTCGGGCGCCGCGGCCGCGGTGCGCTCCCGGAGGAGTGCGTCGGAGCCGATAGACTCCGGCCCCGTGGCACTCACCATCGGAATCGTCGGTCTCCCCAACGTCGGCAAGAGCACCATGTTCAACGCCTTGACGAAGAACAACGTGCTCGCCGCGAACTACCCGTTCGCGACGATCGAACCGAACGTCGGGGTGGTGCCGCTGCCCGATCCGCGGCTCGACACGCTCGCCGAGATGTTCGGCAGCGAGAAGATCCTGCCCGCGACGGTGAGTTTCGTCGACATCGCGGGCATCGTCCGCGGTGCCTCCACGGGTGAGGGCCTGGGCAACAAGTTCCTCGCGAACATCCGCGAGGCCGACGCCATCTGCCAGGTCGTGCGCGCGTTCGACGACGACGACGTCACGCACGTCGACGGCAAGATCGACCCGGCCTCCGACATGGAGACGATCAACACCGAACTCATCCTCGCCGACCTGCAGACCCTCGAGAAGGCGGTGCCCCGCCTCGAGAAGGAGGTCAAGGGCAAGAAGGTGGACAAGGCCGTCCTCGACGCCGCGGTCGCGGCGCAGAGGACGCTCGAGGCGGGTGACACCCTCTTCGCGAAGGCCGACGACCTCGCCAAGCAGGGCGTCGACGTGGGCCTCCTGCGCGAGCTCGGGCTCATGACCACGAAGCCGTTCCTCTACGTGTTCAACGTCGACGAGGACCAGCTCACCGACACCGACCTGCAGGCCAGGCTGCAGTCGCTCGTCGCACCGGCCGAGGCGATCTTCCTCAACGCCAAGCTCGAGTCCGAGGTCGCCGAGCTCGACGACGACGAGGCCGCCGAGCTGCTCGAGTCCGTCGGGATCACCGAGCGCGGTCTGGACCAGCTCGCGGACAAGGGCTTCCGCACCCTGGGCCTGCAGACCTACCTCACGGCCGGGCCCAAGGAGTCGCGCGCCTGGACGATCCGCCAGGGCTGGACCGCACCCCAGGCCGCCGGCGTCATCCACACCGACTTCCAGAAGGGCTTCATCAAGGCCGAGATCGTCTCCTACGACGACCTCGTCGCCGCCGGCTCCATGGCCGAGGCCAAGTCCGCCGGCAAGGTCCGCATGGAGGGCAAGGAGTACGTCATGCAGGACGGCGACGTCGTGGAGTTCCGTAGCGGATTAACCTCTAGCGGCAAGAAGTGAGCCAGCCTCCTGCGCTCGATTCGGCGAGGAGCCTCCTCGAGGATGTCGCTTCCCTCCTCGACCATCATCCGGCTCAGAAGGACCCGAAACCTGGGAAGCCTCCGGGGCCAGGCTACGGGCCTTTGCTCAGGGCTGGCACCGCCCTCTGTTACACGGCGTGGGAGGTCTATGTTGAAGAGGCGCTGCTCGAGTCTGTGAGCTGGCTGCTCGACAACCGATCGCCCGAGGACCTTCCTGAAGCGCTGCGTACGTGGGTGGCGGATCAGAACGGTGACCCATGGGCGTTCGTCGGTGACTCGTGGCGTGCCGCTGTGCTTGGACTTGTGCGTTCCCGCCTTGAAGGAGACGCGCAAGGGCGGTTCGGGTTCAACACCGCGAGCGTTTCAGGCGTCGAAGGGCTCTACAACCAGGTCCTGGGGTACAGTCCACTGCGAGCAATCCGGTGGCAGAAGAAGTCGAATGCAGCCGTACGGAAAGACATCTCGACCCTTGTGGAGGTGCGCGGCGAGATTGTCCATCGAGGAACCACGCCAGGGGGGTTGAGCCTCGGCGGAGTTCGTTCATGGGCCGACTTCATCCGACGGTTGACAGAGAAGTTTGACGCGGGCCTCGTGGAATTCCGTACAGGGATTCCGTCTGGGAGTAAGAAGTAAGCGCTAGGTCGCATCGGTGCGGGCGAGGAGGGCACACCATTGTCGAGACTGACGGAGCTGCTGCGGCAGGCACGCAAGGCCGATCCGCAACTCGGTGCTGATCTGGAAGCCGAGATCGCCGCGCTCACCAAACGTCGCACGTTCGGTCTCGTCTTCGAGCAGCATCAGCCCGAGGCTGTCGAGCTGCCCGGCAAGCCGGTGCGTCGCGGCGACAAGGTACGAGTGCTTCCACCCCGTGGATCGTCGGGGGCGCGTGATCACCGCCTCTGGCGCGTCGACCGAATCGAGAAGGCCGACGGAGTTCGCCTGGCCCATCTGAGTGAGCTCGGCTCCGACGAGCCCGAGAGTCAAGTCGTGCTATGCGAGGTTCTCGTGGCCGTGGCCGAGTTCCGCGACCGCATCTATCCCGGCCTCATCGAGACTGATCGTGTCGAGCACGCTGAGGGCAAGCCGTTCCATACGGTGGTCAACTCCGAGAACTTCCACGCCCTCGAGATGCTGACCTACACGCATCGAGAGTCGGTCGACCTCATCTACATCGACCCACCCTTCCCCCGAAAGTGGGGGTGTTGCGGGGTAGTGTGTGGCCATGTCGAGCTCGACCCCGGTGATGTGGAGGCTGGGCCGCTCGCTGCTTGAGGGACACGGGGTGAGCACTTCGGGGGCGGCTGAGCTCGTCGCGAGGGAGCGATCAGCAGGTTTGGGTCCGGGGCAGCCCTTCCTGCTCCGACCGGACGGCGCGCCCGACGTCGACGTGCTGGCCTTCTTCGCGTCGGCGAGCTACAAGTTGCTCTCGGAGCAGACCCAGTTGTCCTACGCCAAGGATCTGCGTCTCTTCTTGAGTTTCCTGGAGTCGCAGGGAAGGCCGTGGAGGGAGGCGACGCCTTCTGATCTTCTGGATTTTGAGTACTGGCGTCGGCGCGATCCGGACAACGAGCACCGAGTCTCCGGGGCGAAGTTCAGTCGTGAGCTTGCGGCGTGCAAGAAGTTCTTCGCCTGGCAGCACAAGCATGGTGTGACCGCCAGCGACCCGGCCGCCGATGAAGTCGCTTCTGCTGGGGGTGCCGGCTCGCGTTCGTTGCGGCCCCGCGATGCTAGGCCTGTCCGGGTGAAGTGGATAACACCGGGCGCGTACCGGCAGTGGCGGGACGTGGGCCTTGCCGGCCGGCTGCCAGATGGCTCGGCCGACCGCTCCTGGCGCGGGCGCAACGATGGACGCAACCTGGCTTTCGCCGACCTGCTCTGGTCCAGCGGGTTGCGGCTGAGGGAGGCCGGCACGTTGTTGGTGCAGGAGCTGCCCGCCGTCGATAACCCCGGCCAGTTCCTGCGGGCAAGGGTAGGTGCTGGCGTCGCCAAGGGACGGGGCCGGGACTTCTGGTTGTCCGCCTCCGCGCGTCGACAGCTGGAGGCCTATGTGCTCTCCACCAGGGCCGAGGCGGTGTCCCGAGCTCGACGTGAGGGTCGCTACGAAGACATGCCGGGCCGTCAAGTCGTGGTCGGCCAGGACCGTTCGGGCCTCCGGGTGCGGGACGGGGACGGACAGGTTCGAACGACCACCCTGGACCAGCTCGACTGGCGCGACCGCGCCCGTCTGTTCGTCCAGGAGGAGGCAGGGCTCGCACCGGCCACGCTGTTCCTGGGCGACTCGGGGCTGCCGATGCGGTACGAGTCCTGGGAGGCGGTCTTCTCGACCGCCAACCGGCGGTGCTCCCAACTGGGAGTCCCGGTCTCCTGCTACCCGCACATGCTGCGCCACTCGTTCGCGCTACGGATGCTGGTCACGTTGCTGCACGCGTTCGACCGGCGGATGGGCCTGACGCCGGAGGAGCGTAGGGACTACCGGATGCTGTTCGGCGACCCGTGGATCCTGGTGCAGACCTTGCTGGGGCACACGAACCCTCAGACGACCCGGGACATTTACCTGGAGCCGGTCTCGGGTCTGCAGGTCGACCTGTTCCTCAACGCCGGGGACTCCACGGGGAGCGAGCAGGAGTTCACCGACTTCGTGCAGCGGCATCTGGCCGCGACCGGCCTGGTCAACGACGGCGGGGGTGGCCGAGGGTGACGCCGGTGTCGATGCCAGCAGCGGGCTATCGCCGCCCCGAACGGTTGGACCCGACCGGGTTGGTGGTGTCCGTCATCGGCACGGACGGGCAGGAGGCCGGCCCGTTCGACTTCAGCGTGGCCCCAGCCCACGGGCAGGTACGCAAGCAGCTGGTCGACGCGTTCGCCGCGGCCACCGGACCGGACGGCAGGTGGCGCTCAGCTACGTCGATGAACACGGCGCACCGCACCTCGTTGGCGTTCCTGCGCAGCCTGGAACCGCTGGGGATCAACATCGCCACGTTGAGCGACTTCGCCCCGGAGCATTGGTGGACCTGGCGTGGTGACCGGGAGGCCCGTAACCGGTGGCCTGGTCAGGTGAACATCATGCGGGTCCTGCTCAAGGAGGTACCTGAGGTCGGCGCCCTGGCCAGACGCGCCCTTGCCCAGCGGACCCACAAACCACGCAAGAGGCTGTACGACTCCTACTCAGTCGCCGAGTTCGAGGCCATCCGCCGCCGCGCCGGCGAGCTGGCCCGGGTGTGCGAGGCGAGGATCTCGGCGAACGTCGCCGCGCTCGAGCGCCACCGTGAGGGGCGGCTTGACGACGGTCCCCGTGTTTCCTATGGCGGGATCAACCTGTCCCGGGGAGCCCTACTTGATCGGCTCGTGCAGGACGGGCGGCTGCGGTTCGGCCGAGGCCAGCACGAGGCTTCCATGCACGCCGCTACCGTCCTGGGCACCGGGGATTTGCACCCCACCTACGCCCTCTTCCCGACCAGGGTGGAGGTGTTGTCGATCATGGCAGCGCTGGTGTGCGACCGCGGGTACAACCTGTCGACCTTGGAGTCGATGGTGGTGCCCGACCTTGGCTCCGAACCCGGGCGGGACGAGGTGCTGGTCTCGCACCTGGACAAGCCGAGGCGGGGACACCGCAGGTACTTCACCAACTCTTTCTCCGGGGCTCACGCCCGGACCTTGCGCACCGCGCTGACGATCACCGCACCGGCCCGGGAGTGCATGGAGAACCTGGGACATGCCACGGACCGGCTGCTGATCGCCGGTTCCTCGAGCGGGGCCACCGACCACGCCACCAGGTGGTTCGTCACGAGTGGCTTCACCAAGGGCGGCACAGTGTGCCGGTGGGACCAGCTCGCTGACCTGCGGGATGACGACGGGGGCCTGCTGCACCTGCATTTCGGGCGTCTGCGCCTGTCCGAGCAGGTCATCAACCGCAGGTCCAGCCAGAACTCCGCCGCGGTCAGTGAGGACGTCTACCGTCGACCGGACCCCCTGACCGCGCACCTTCACCAGGGCGTGATCCTGGAAGGCCAGGCGGCGGCCGTCGAGCACGCCACAGACACGGTGCGGCTGCGCTACGCGCCTGTGCAGGACCTGGGCCTGCCGGCGCAGACGGCCGACGCCGTCCGCTCCGGCAGTCTGGACACCGCGGCGACGGCGTGCCTGGACTTCAACCACAGCCCGTTCACCCCGGACGGAGAGCCCTGCACCGCCTCCTTCCTGATGTGCATGGCCTGCCCGAACGCGGTCGCCACGCCCGCGCACCTCCCCCGGCTAATCCTGCTGGATGAGGCGCTGGACAACCTTGCCTCGGTCGACCCTGCCCGCTTCGACGCCCGCTACCGGCAGCACCTGGACCGGCTGCAACACCTGCTCGAGTCCAGCACCACCCCCGCCGAGCGAGCCACCGCCCGTGACGAGGCCACCGACGCCGACCTGGCAGTGATCGAACGGCTTCTGCGACGGGACCTGGACGCATGACGACAGCAGCAGCCCCGGACCGCCTGGGTGGGTTCCCGGCCCGTTGCATTCCATCGCTTCCGGCTGCCGGGGCCACGGTCGTTCCCGGCGGCTCGGTCTTCGGGGACGAGGTCTGGGACCTGAGCCCGTTGTGCCCGCGACCGACCACCCGGTGGATCCGGCTGCACTTCACCCACTGTCCCGAAGCGTTACGCGCCGATCTGAAACACTTCTTCTACCTGCTGCTGACGATGGACACCCCGCTGGAGCAGCTCGACCGGCCAGCCAGTGCCCGGAAACGGCTCGCGCCCTCCACACTGAAAACCCTGTTCGAGGACCTCAAACCGTTCTTCGGCTGGTTCGAGGAACGCGGTCTGAGCGCTCTCGCCGAGCTCGACGAGGACGACCTTCGCGAGTACGCCGCCCAGGTCGCCACGGCACCGGTCGGGCAGAACCCCAAGTCGCGTCGCCTGTTCGGGCTCAGCAGGCTATGGCTGCTCAGCCCCTACATGCGCTCGAGCGCCCGGTTGAGGCAACCGTTCTGGGAACGCGAAGGCATGGAGCACGTCATCGGCAAGAGCGAATGGACCGCGGAGAACAAGTCCATCCCCGTCCACCCGGCCACCATGTCCGCACTGCTCGTGTGGTGCCTGCGACTGGTCCAGGAGGCGCCACGCCTGCTCCACCTGCTCAGCCTGAGCCCGAGTCTCCCCCGTCCCGCGTCGGGCGGTCCGACGTCCCTGCCCTGGAGCGGTGAACTCGGCCATGACCGGGCCGAGACCCATCGGCGAGTAGTCAGCACCGCGTGCCTGATCACCGTGGCCTACCTGACCGGGATGCGAGCTGATGAGGTCCTGGGCCTGCGTCGCGGCTGCTGCACACCCACGGCCAGCACCCCCGGCAGATCTGCGGCCGGCTACGAGATCAGAGGCCGCACCTACAAGGCGGCCGTGGCCGAAGGCCGGAGCCTTCCCGAGGGAGTCGACCGCGAACACCCCTGGGTCGCCATCAAGCCCGTCGCGGACGCGATCGCAGTCATGGAGGGCCTGCACGAGGGTGACCTCCTGTTCAGTGACACCCTCTTCAAGGCCCGCGTGAACGGGACCGACCTGGACCCTGGCGGGCCGTCGTCCAGAAGGGTGATCGACGCGATCAAGCACCTGACCGGTTGGTGCAACCAGCGCGCGAGCGACCTGGAGCGTCCCCAGGACGTCCTCCCGGAGGACCCTGACGGACCGGTCAACCTGCGACGACTACGCCGGACCCTGGCCTGGTTCATCTACCGCCGCCCCGGCGGCCGGGTCGCCCTCGGCGTCCAGTACGGCCACCTGCACGCGGCCACCACGGACGGGTACGGCGGCAGGGCATCGACCGGCCTGCGAGACCTGTTCCCGATGGAAGAAGCCTTCGCCCTCAGCGACACCCTGCACCGGGCCGCCGAGCACCTTCAAGCACACCCGCACGTCGGCGGTCCGGCTGCCGCCCGCTACCTGGGCGCAGCCGGCGAGTACCGCGACCGTTTCGAGGGCCTGGCCCTGACGACCAAGCAGGCGGCGGCCCTCATGGCCAACCCGGCCATGCGCGTCTACGACGCCCCAGGCCAGACCCTCGCCTGCTGTTTCGACCCCCGAAAGGCGCTGTGCCGCAAGGACACCACCGCGCGGACGGCAGCCACCCCGGACCTGACGGCCTGCGACCACCGGTGTGCCAACATCGCCCGCACCGAGGAGCACATCAACACCACCCGATCCGAGCTGGCCGCGCTGCAGGAAGAGCATGACTCGCCAACGACACCCGAACCGTTGCGACACCGTATCCGCGCCCAGATCGACAGGCGAGAAACCATCGTCACGACCCACCGCAACGAACAGGAAGAGGGTGGGCGGTCATGAGCGAGCACGAACCAGAACGCCGGACCATCCGGGAAGCAATGACCAGACTGCTGGACGGTCAGCCGGTCCGCTCCGACGGCAAGCTGACCATCAAGTCCCTCGCCGAGGAAGCCGGCGTCAAACGGTGGATCCTCACCCACCGACACCAGGACCTCCAGGCTGAGTTCCGCGACCGGATCGCCACGCACGGCACCGACCCCGAACCAGTCAGGGCCCTGAAGGAACGAGTCGAGACCCTGACCGAGGAGAACGGCCGCCTGCGTGAGCAGCTGCGGGAGACCAGATCGACCATCGCGATGCTGGAGCGGCACATCGCGGTCGAGGC
This sequence comes from Mobilicoccus pelagius NBRC 104925, assembly GCF_000247995.1. Lineage (GTDB taxonomy): Bacteria > Actinomycetota > Actinomycetes > Actinomycetales > Dermatophilaceae > Mobilicoccus > Mobilicoccus pelagius. The sequence continues at coordinate 4,477 of NZ_BAFE01000049.1, read as the reverse complement.
CCTTGAGTCCAACCGCTCCCCAGCTGCTCCCACCCCGGCAAGGAAACTGCGGCCGGTACCTGAACCAGTCCAACCGGCCGAAGAGCCGCCGTCCGATCCGAAAGGCTGATCTGGCCAATGCGTCTGAATGCAAGCAAGACCGTCAACTGGAGCGACCCCGCAACTCATGCCGGCGTCACGACGGACAAGGTTTTCATCGGGCCCGACCCGTTCGGCCTAGGGGGTGTCCAAGTCGCCGTCGGACGGGCAGCGACTCCACCCTCTCGGCAGGCACTTCGCGACCTGTTCGCTGCGCGTCGCGGCAAGACCCAGTTGCAGCTCGTCGTCGCAGTCGTCAACGGTTCGACCACTCATCTCTTCGGACCAGACCCGCTCGCGCAACCCATCGAGATGCCGACGGAGCAGGCGCAACGGCAACTCCAATCAGTTCTTGAAGAACCTGATGTCCTGGCGGCGACCGAGCGCGTCGCCGGCTTCCGGAAGGCCCACGACTCCACCGCTGTCGCAGGCTTCACGAACAGCGGTCTCTTCGCGACCCATCACCTGACCCAGAACGTTCCTCAGCGCAACGACTGGGAAGCCCTCAACCGTGCCGGCGCCGCCATGCTGAGCACCCGCGGACAGAAGCTCATCGACGCTCTTGGATTCAAGACCAAGCCGGCGACCGGTGGAGCCGTCCTGCTGTCGACCCCCACCGACGCATCACGTGCCGTCGCGGTGCTGCTCGACGACACCGAGCAGTTCGACTCCAAGAGCCCCCGCTTCCAGCTGTCTCCCGTCGCCTATGGCCTAGCAGTTGCTGCGCAGCAGGAGGTCCCGTGGCTGGTGGTCCTGCGCAAGGACCAGATCCGCCTCTACCCCGGCCGAGACGGCGTCGGTGTCGGTTCCAAGGGTCAGGCCGAGACCTACTTCGAGATCGACCTGTCAACGGTCGACGCAGCCTTCGCAGGGCTCCTGCCGCTGATCTTCACCGCAGACGCGCTAGCCGTAGCTGGCACGACAGACCAACTGCTGGCCGAGAGCACCCGGTACGCCACCGAGCTCGGAGACCGACTCCGGGAGCGGATCTACGAAGAGATCATCCCCTCGCTCGCTGTCGAGGTCGCCAACCAGCTCGCCAAGCACGCGCAACTGCGGCTCGACGCCGACGGACTGGCGGTCGCCTACCGGGTCACACTGCGAATCCTGTTCCGGCTCCTGTTCCAGGCATACGCCGAAGACCGTGGACTCCTTCCGTCGGGCCGGAACGAAGGTTTCGACGCGAACAGCCTCAAGACCAACGCCCAACGCCTCATCACCACCGCCGACAGTGACTTCGGAGACTCCGTGACGTTGTGGCTGGACCTGGTGCAGGTGTGGGACGCGATTGACCAAGGGAACACCGCCTGGCAGATCCCCGCTTACAACGGTGGGCTCTTCTCCTCCGACCCGGACAGGTCACCCGACGGTGCCCTCTTCACGAGGATCAAGTTGCCCGACAGTGCCCTCGGGCCTGCCCTGAGGCGCCTGCTCATCGACACCACCAAGGACGGGACGGAAGGGCCTGTCGACTTCCGGTCCCTGTCCGTGCGCGAATTCGGCACCATCTACGAGGGCCTGCTCGAAAGTTCGCTGTCGAGGGCTGAGCAGCCGCTAACGGTCGACAAGTCAGGGGCGTGGGTGCCGGCCAGGGACGGGGACACGGAGTACGCCCCGACCGGCTCAGTGTACTTCCACAGCGCCTCCGGCGAACGCAAAGCCACCGGGTCCTACTTCACCCCCAAGGTCGTCGTCGACCATCTCATAGAGCGGTCCATCACTCCAGCGCTCAATGAGCACCTCACCAAGATCGAGACCCACCTCAACAACGGCGACTCGGCGGCTGCCGCGCGCGACTTCTTCGACTTCCGCGTCGCCGACCTCGCCATGGGGTCCGGGCACTTCCTCGTCGCGGCGGTCGACAAGATCGAAGCACTAATGCGCGGATTCCTTACCCAACACACGGTCCCCGGGGTCACTGACGAACTACTTCGACTCGCAACCGCAGCGAAGGATGCTCTCGGGAGCGACGACGTCGCCAAGTCCGAGGTGGACGAGATCGGACTCCTGCGTAGACAGATCGCCCGGCGGTGCATCTACGGTTTCGACGTCAATCTGATGGCGGTTGAGTTGTGTCGACTCGCGTTGTGGATTCACACCTTCGTGCCCGGCCTGCCCATGAGCAACCTGGATCACGGTCTCGTGCATGCCAACAGCCTCACTGGAATAATCACTATTGATGAGGCGCTTGATGCACTCAACCCAACGCGGAAGCCAGGAGAGGAAGGGCTCTTCGACTCTGTGCTGACTGACAGCCTCTCTGAGGCCCGAACCCTGCTCGCTGACGTCGCGAATGCCTCGGAAGCTACCATGAGTGAAGTTGAGGAGAGTGCACGCCTGCTCGCTGACGCAGCTATTGCTGCTGAGCCTGCACGCAAAGTCTTCGACGCTGCAGTTGCTGCGCGACTGGGGAAGATTGACGTCGGGCTAATCTTTAGCGAAGAGCAACTCTTGGCGCTGGGTGAACGGCCTACTGTCGTGGATGTTGTCAACCTGCTGCGCCCAGCCCACATGCCGTTCTTGTTCCCGGAGGTGTTTCTGCGCACGGAACCAGGGTTCGACGTGCTGATCGGCAATCCACCTTGGGATAAAGTTAGACACGAAGCGCAGCAGTTCTGGGTAGTTAGGGACCCTGGTCTTAACGCGTTGCCCGCGGCCGATCGCGAGGCGCACATCGAGCACCTTCGAGCGATCCGCCCTGATATCGCTGCTGATGAGCAGACCGAGCAAGAGCAACGTCAGTTACTGCAAGACGTTGCCCGCAAGGGGTACGAATTGCTCGGCGTTGGCCATTTCGACTTCGCCAAGATGTTCGCGGAACGCTATCTTTCGACCTTGCGCTGCGGCGGCTCCCTTGGTGTGGTCATGCCCCAGGGGGTGCTCCTGTTGGGCGGCTGGGCGAAGTTGCGTCAGGCACTGCTGCGGAGCGGTTCGGTCGCGGTTGTAGAGGCGCGGAACACCGGGGGTTGGATGTTCCAAGACGTGCACAAATCGACGGCTATCGTCTTCCTGTCCCTCACGCGCACCCATGGGGAGAGGCCGCCTGAGGTCGCCATCTATCCCGGTGCTACTAGCCTGGGCCACTTCCGAGAAGTTGTGGAACATGGCCCGATGCGTATTCCGCTCAGTGAAATTCAGGAGCTGACGGACGACATGGTCGTGCCATGGTTCAATTCGCCTCAGGACGAGAGTGTTTTCTCAAAGATGCGTCACCATGCAAAGCTGGGCGGAGAGGACGTCGGTTGGATCGAGGGTAAGAGCGACTCTTCCCGGTGGGACTTCTCGGGCTCTGGTAAGCACAAGAGTTACGGGGCGACGAGCAAGCTTAGCGAAGGCTCTTGGTGTGTCCTCATGACCCGACACGTGGACCAGTATGCCATCGCGGATGATCCTTTCCGAAAGTTCATAAATGACGTTCGGGGCCTGGCTAGAGAGCAGTCGGAGAGAGGTCTGGTGCGAGATGGTGATCAAATCGTACTGAGCGAGGATCACCCCTTTATTACGTATCGTTTTCCGTCGCGAAACGATGATTCGCGGACGCTGATCGCTACGGCGCTACCAGCTCAAGGGTTCCTGTACTCAACTGGGTACTCACACGGTATCGTCCACCCCCAAGGGACGTCAGTGCGTCGTAAGCTGGCGCTCCTGGGATACATCAACAGTTTAGTTGCGGACTGGTGGGCGAGACGTTTTGTCGACCGCCATGTTGGTTCTCGTATAATCAATGGCGTCCCCCTTCCGGATTGGTCCGAGGCGGAGATTGCCGAAGCGGCTGGTTACGTTCACGAGCTCCTTGCGCGGGGAGGGCTACGCAACCTGCCGGGCGGGCACGTAGTTTCCAAGGCGGCGCCGTTCGCTCGGATGTCGGATACGGACATCCGTGTTCAGCTTGATCGGCTAGCAGTCCTAGGGTTCGGGCTGGGCGCTGATGACGTGGCGATCGTGCTCGCCGACTTCAAGGAGACTAAGGACTCAGTCCCAGCGTCCTACCGGTCTTCGTTGCTCCAGGCTCTACGGGGGGCGACGCAATGACCCAACTGCCAGATTTCGCGACGAACCACTCCGCTAACGAACCGCCGGTCCGCGTCGCTGACCGGGTGAATGACCTGCTCCGGTTGCTGCGCCAGAACAAGGTGACCCCACCTCCAGTGGCGATCGCGACTGCATACATCAACCCCGGCGGATTCGGTCTGCTTGCAGGGGAGCTGGAGCAGGCACCCCGGGTGCGGTTGTTGCTTGGGGCCGAGCCGGAGCAGGAAGCGGTCCGCGCGGTAAGTGCTCATGACGCCGCGATGGACTCGCGCATTGATGCCGCGGTTGAGCAGCACGATGCCTGGCTCGCGGCCGAGCGGGACACGATGGGCTTCGCCCGCCAGCCCGACGCTGACGCCCGCCGCAT
>NZ_BAFE01000050.1 GCF_000247995.1 Mobilicoccus pelagius NBRC 104925 | reverse complement strand
CCGCCCGTACCCCAAACCGACTCAGGTGGTCAGGTAGAGAATACCAAGGCGATCGAGTGAATCATGGTTAAGGAATTCGGCAAAATACCCCCGTAACTTAGGGAGAAGGGGGGCCTGGATCGTGAACCCACTTGCTGGGGGAGCGTGAATGGCCGCAGAGACCAGGGAGAAGCGACTGTTTACTAAAAACACAGGTCCGTGCGAAGAAGTAATTCGATGTATACGGACTGACGCCTGCCCGGTGCTGGAACGTTAAGGGGACCGGTTAGTCACTTCGGTGGCGAAGCTGAGAACTTAAGCGCCAGTAAACGGCGGTGGTAACTATAACCATCCTAAGGTAGCGAAATTCCTTGTCGGGTAAGTTCCGACCTGCACGAATGGCGTAACGACTTCTCCACTGTCTCGACCATGAACTCGGCGAAATTGCATTACGAGTAAAGATGCTCGTTACGCGCAGAAGGACGGAAAGACCCCGGGACCTTTACTACAGCTTGGTATTGGTGTTCGGTACGGCTTGTGTAGGATAGGTGGGAGACTGTGAAGCTCAGGCGCCAGCTTGGGTGGAGTCAACGTTGAAATACCACTCTGGTCGTTCTGGATGTCTAACTTCGAACCATGATCTGGTTCAGGGACAGTGCCTGGTGGGTAGTTTAACTGGGGCGGTTGCCTCCCAAAGAGTAACGGAGGCGCCCAAAGGTTCCCTCAGCCTGGTTGGCAATCAGGTTTTGAGTGTAAGTGCACAAGGGAGCTTGACTGTGAGACCGACGGGTCGAGCAGGGACGAAAGTCGGGACTAGTGATCCGGCCATGGCTTGTGGAAGCGTGGTCGCTCAACGGATAAAAGGTACCCCGGGGATAACAGGCTGATCTTGCCCAAGAGTCCATATCGACGGCATGGTTTGGCACCTCGATGTCGGCTCGTCGCATCCTGGGGCTGGAGTTGGTCCCAAGGGTTGGGCTGTTCGCCCATTAAAGCGGTACGCGAGCTGGGTTTAGAACGTCGTGAGACAGTTCGGTCCCTATCCTCTGTGCCTTGGAAACTTGAGAAGGCCTGTCCCTAGTACGAGAGGACCGGGATGGACGAACCTCTGGTGTGTCAGTTGTTCTGCCAAGGGCACGGCTGATTTGCTACGTTCGGGAGTGATAACCGCTGAAAGCATCTAAGCGGGAAGCACGCTTCAAGATGAGGTTTCCATGCCCCTTGTGGGTGAGAGGCTCCCAGCTAGACGACTGGGTTGATAGGCCAGATGTGGAAGCTCAGTAATGGGTGTAGCTGACTGGTACTAATAAGCCGATGACTTGATGACAACGATGATGTTCTGCGTCCACTGTATGGTTCTCGATACATCAACCCCCACACTCGTGTGAGTGGTTCGGGTGTGGTTGATAAATCGATAGAGTTACGGCGGTCATAGCGAAAGGGAAACGCCCGGTCCCATTCCGAACCCGGAAGCTAAGCCTTTCAGCGCCGATGGTACTGCACTGGAGACGGTGTGGGAGAGTAGGACGCCGCCGGACAAACATTCACAAG
>NZ_BAFE01000051.1 GCF_000247995.1 Mobilicoccus pelagius NBRC 104925 | reverse complement strand
AGTCGGAGTCGAGCGCCTCGATCATCGTCGAGCGGAGGATGCGCACGAGGTAGGGCACGATCGCGACGACGAGGGTGAGGACGGGGAGCACGAGGCTCACCGGGCTCTGCCAGGCGAGGGCCCCGACCGGCAGCACGGTGACGGCCGGGAGGAGGTGGAACACCGACGTCGAGAGCAGCGCGACGAGGAGGATGCCGGTGACGAACTCGGGCACGCCCGCGAGCGCGAGGGTGACGACCTGGACGACGGAATCGACGGCGCCGCCCCGGCGGCGCGCGCAGAGCATCGCGACGCCGAGAGACACGGGGATCATGACGATCGCGACGAGGAACACGAGGAACGCGCTGTTGAACACGCGGCCACCGATGAGTTCGGCGACCGGCAGGCCGCTCGCGACGGAGTGTCCGAGGTCGCCGCGCAGCAGCCCGCCGAACCATGTGAGGTAGCGCTGCCAGAGGGGCTGGTCGAGGTGCAGGGCGGCCGAGATCGCGGCGACGCGCTCGGGGCTCACGTTGTAGTCCTTGCCGAGGATCGCGCGCACGGGGTCGCCGAGCGCGGAGGTCGCGAAGAACACGATGAGGGAGACGACCCACAGCGTGAGGAGCGCGAGGCCCACTCGCCTGAGGAGCCACTTCGTCCAGCCGCGGCGGGCCGAGCGGGGGCGGGAGGTGCCCCCGTCCCTGACGAGAGGGATCGGTCCGGTCTTCGGCGGGAGGGCGATCGGGCCGGTACGCGGGGCGGGGTCGGCGGCGGTGTCGCTCATCGTCCCTCCACGGGCGAGAAGGTGTTGAAGCGGTAGGCGGAGACGGGTTGCTCCCTCGCGGGGGTGACGCCGGTGACGAACCGGCCGTAGGCGTCGACCTGGTTCTGGAAGGCCCAGATGAGGTAGCCGCCCTCCTCGTACTCGATGCGCTGCGCGTCCTGCAGGAGCGTGCGGCGCCGGTCCTCGTCCATCTCGCGGAAGGCGGCACGGATGAGGCCGACGAATCGCTCGTCGGCGAAGTGGGTCTCGTTGTAGGGCGACTTCGGCAGGGCGCAGCTCGCGACCTGCGGCAGGTAGAGGCGGGTGTTCCAGAAGTCCTGCGCGAACACCCAGGAGAGGTACTGGTCGCCGTAGAACACGCTGGGGTCGACCTTCTTCACCCGCACCGACACCCCTGCCTTGCGAGCGTGCTGGGCGAAGAGGTTCGCGCTCTCGACGGCGCCCGTGCCGACGGCGGTGGACGTGACGAGTTCGACCTGCAGGTCCTCCGCGCCCGCGGCCTTGAGGAGCGACCTCGCCCGGTCGATGTCCTGTTCCCGCTGCGGCAGGTCGTCCCCGAGGTAGGCGGGGTCGAAGGGGGCGTAGAGGTCGTTGGCGACGCGGCCGTAGCCACCGAGCGCCTGATCGATCATCTGCTGCCGGTCGGCGACGAGGCGCATCGCGGTGCGCACCCGCACGTCGGAGAACTGCGTGGCGTCGACGCGCATCGTGAACGGCACCCACCCGCCCGTCTCGGAGACGAGGGCGTGGGCCCCCTGCTTCTCGATCGCGCCGGCGAGGTAGGTGGGGAGGTTGTCGATCGTCTGCACCTGCCCCGCGAGCAGCGCGTTCACCTTGGCTGCGTCGTCGCTGAAGTCGAGGATGACGAGTTCGTCGAACGCCGGCCTCTGCCCCCAGTAGTGCTCGTTGCGGAGGAACCTGCTGCGTTGCCCGGGGACGAACGACTCGAACCGGAACGGCCCCGTGCCGATCGGGTGGGCGAGGTCGAAGTCCTCCGGAACGATACCGACGGAGTAGTTGGCGAACATCTGGTCGAGGATCGCGTACGGCTGGCGGAGCGCGAGACGGTACGTGCGGTCGTCCAGCACCCGACTGCTCTGAAGGTCGGCGAGCGGGGCGAGCTCGGCGAGGAACGGGGCCGGGTCCTTCGGGTCGAGCATGCGCGCGAGGCTCGCTCTCACGTCCGTGCTCCGCACCGGCCGCCCGTCGTGGAAGAGCAGGCCCTTGCGCAGCCGCATCGTCCACTGCGTGCCGTCGGCGTTCGGCGTGATCTCCTCGGCGAGTCCCGGTTCGATCTCGTACTCCGGCGTGAACCGGTAGAGCGACTCGTAGAGCTGACGCACCCGAGCGATGTCGGGGATCGTCACCGGGAAGTGCGGGTCGAGGCTGTCCTTGAGCCCACCGCCGGTCGCCCCGTGCACGAGTTGGGAGTTCACGGCGTCGGAGCTGGGTCTGCTGCACGCGCTCACGCCGGGGAGGGCGAGGCCCGCCAGGGCGCCGAGGCCGAGCTGAGCGAATCGTCGCCGAGTCAACCTCGGCACATCTGAACCTGAGACGGCCACCCTGACCCCCTAGTCATCGGTGTGTCGGACTGTAGCCGTCGCCCGTCCCTCGTGGAGCAGAACCGCACGCCACGAACATCCTTTGCCCTGCGAAGGTCCGCCCGTGGACCCGGCTCCCCCGATTCGTGGGCGACCCCGGCGTCCTCGGGCGCCTCACACGGATCGCCACGCCGACGTTCGGCGACCTTCCAGCGAATGATCAGACTCGGGTCCCATCCTGAGGTCGTGAGCACTCCGTCGACCCCCGAAGCCAGGCTCCTCGTCGTCGAGGACGAACCGAACATCCGCGAGCTGTTGGCCACGTCGCTCCGGTTCGCCGGATTCGAGGTCTTCACCGCCGGTGACGGCGCGACCGCGATCTCCGTCGCCACGAGCGAGCATCCCGACCTCATCGTGCTCGACGTCATGCTCCCCGACATGGACGGGTTCGCCGTCACACGACGTCTGCGCGACAACGGCCGCCACATGCCGGTCGTCTTCGTCACCGCGCGCGACTCCGTCGAGGACAAGGTCACCGGACTCACCGTCGGCGGGGACGACTACGTCACCAAGCCGTTCAGCCTGGAGGAGGTCATCGCCCGCATCCGCGCCGTCCTGCGACGCACGCGCGGCGACGAGCCGCAGGACGCGATCCTCCGCTTCCACGATCTCGAGCTCAACGAGGACTCCCACGAGGTGCGGCGCGGCAACCGCGTCATCGACGTCTCCCCCACCGAGTTCAAGCTCCTGCGCTACCTCCTCCTCAACCCCAACCGGGTGCTGAGCAAGGCGCAGATCCTCGACCACGTGTGGGACTACGACTTCCGCGGCGAGGCGGGCATCGTCGAGTCCTACATCTCCTACCTGCGCCGCAAGATCGACCGGCCCGATTCCCCACCGCTCATCCACACGCGGCGCGGGGTGGGGTACGTCCTGCGGCTCCCCCCCGAGACCACGTGAGCACCGCCCGATGACCCGTCCCGGCCGACGGCTCACCGGCGTCGCGCACGCCGTGCGGGCCCGGATCGTCGACGTCCTGCGCCGCTGGTCGCTCACCTGGCGGCTCATCGCCGTCCTCGTCGTCCTCCTCGTGTTCGCGCTCACGTTGTCGAACGTCGCCACCGGCGCCCTCATGCGCGCATACCTCGTCGACCGCACCGACGCCGAGCTCCACATCGCCGCCGGCCCCGTCGCGAACAAGGTCCTCGAGCAGTACCGCTACGAGTCGCGCGTCGACATCCCCCGCTCGTACGCGGTCGTCGTCATGCGTGCCGACGGCGTGCCCGAGGCGGCATTCTGGCCCGTCGGGGAAGGCCGGCCCGCCGTCCCTCCGCTCCCCCGCCAGGACCCTCGCGTCCGTACCGGCACGACCTTCACCGTCGGCTCCGTCGCCGGGCGCGGGGAGTGGCGCGTCATCTCCGGCCCCCTCGCCAACGGCACCGGCACCTACGCGGTCGCCGCGTCCCTCGAGGGCATCGAGCAGACCGTGCGCCGGATGCTCGTCGTGAGCACCATCATCGGCGTCCTCGTCGTCGCGGCCTGCGTCATCATCGGATGGCTGGGGTTCCGGCGCGCGTTCCGGCCGCTGCGGGCGATCGAGGACACTGCCGCCGCGATCGCCGCCGGCGACCTCACGTCCCGCGTCCCCGAGCACGCCGCGCACGACGAGGTCGCGAGCCTCTCCCGGTCGATCAACGTCATGCTCGGCCAGATCGAGGCCTCGTTCGCCGGCCGGCAGGCCTCCGAGACACGCATGCGGCGCTTCGTCACCGATGCGAGCCACGAACTGCGTACCCCGCTCGCGACGATCCGCGGCTACGCCGAGCTCTACCGGCAGGGCGCGGCGAGCTCCCCCGAGGCCGTCGCCTCCTCGATGCAACGCATCGAGGGCGAGGCCACCCGCATGAGCGTGCTCGTCGAGGACCTCCTCACCCTCGCCCGTCTCGACAACCGCCGCCCCATGCAGTTCACGCCGGTCGACCTCACCGTCATCGCCGGCGACGTCGTCCAGGACGCACGTGCCCGCGCCTCGACCCACGCCCTCCGACTCACCGGCCTCGCCGGCAGCCCCCTCGGCCCCGCGGTCGTCGACGGCGACGACGCCCGGCTCCGACAGGTCGTCACGAACCTCGTCGCCAACGCCCTCCACCACACCCCGGCGGGTACCTCCGTCACCGTCCGGGTGGGCACGGAGGCGGGACGTTGCCGCGTCGAGGTCGCCGACGACGGGCCCGGCATCGACCCCGACGCGATGTCCCACCTCTTCGAACGCTTCTACCGCACCGACCCTGCCCGCGGCCGACAGCCCTCGGGCGGGCACGGACTCGGCCTCGCCATCGTCGCCGCGATCGTCCAGGCGCACGGCGGCCGCACCGGGGTCGCCGCCACCCCCGGCGGCGGCGCGACCTTCCTCGTCGACCTCCCGGCCGGCGCCGAGACCGACGACCCCTTCGACCTCGCAAATCCCGCAGATCCCCTTGAGGAGACGCCATGAGCAGCATCCCGCCGCCCCCCGGATACCCGCAGGGGTCCGTGCCCGAGCCGACGTGGCACGACGAGACCTCGCGACTGCCGACGACGCAGTCAGGTCCGTCGCCCTGGGCGACCCCGGCCGCCCAGGGCGACGCCCCGGCGTCCACCATGTCGCCCACGGACCCGCCGCGACGACGCCGCGGGCCCTGGCTCGTCCTCCTCCTCGTCGGGCTCGTCGTCCTCGGTCTCGCCGCCGCCTCGCTCACCTCGTTCACGCGGGAGGAGGGCGACCCCGCCCCCCTCAGCCAGTCCGGTGGGCTCCCCCAGGGAGAGGCCGCACCGGTCGCCCCCGTCGTCCAGGCCGACGCGTCGGCCCCCGACTGGTCCGCCACCGCCGCCGCCGTCTCCCCGAGCGTCGTCTCCATCACCGTGGAGTCGGCGAGCGCCGGCGGTGAGGGCTCCGGCGTCGTCTACGACCAGAACGGCCACATCCTCACCAATCACCACGTCGTCGCCGCGGGCGCCGGCGGCAAGGCCGACATCCTCGTCACCCTCGCCGACAAGCGCGTCTTCAAGGCGCGGATCGTCGGCACGGACCCGACGACCGACCTCGCCGTCCTCGCCCTCCCCAACGCGCCGAGCGACCTGCGCCCCATCACCCCCGGCGACGACCGCGCCCTCAAGGTCGGCCAACCCGTCATGGCGATCGGCAACCCGCTCGGGCTGTCGGGCACCGTGACGACCGGCATCGTCAGCGCCCTCAACCGCCCCGTGGCGACGATGCAGGAGAGCCAGGGCGGGCAGGATCCCTTCGGCACCGGCAACCGTGCCCCCGCCGACCCCGTCGTCACCAACGCGATCCAGACCTCCGCGGCCATCAACCCGGGCAACTCCGGCGGTGCCCTCGTCGACGCCTCCGGCAAGCTCGTCGGCATCAACTCCGCCATCGCCTCGATGGGTGGCGGCAACGGTCAGCAGTCCGGCAACATCGGCATCGGCTTCGCCATCCCCGTCACCGAGGCCCGCACGGTCGCCATGCAGCTCATCGAGAAGCACAAGGTCGCCCATCCCTACCTCGGGGTGCGCCTGCGTGATGTCCTCGCGACCGAGGGGCCGACGACGCGTCGCGCCGCCGGCATCGTCACCGTCGACGGCGACACGCCCGCCGCGCAGGGCGGCCTCCGGCCGGGCGACGCGGTCATCGCCGTCGACGGCGTCCCCGTCGACTCGGCCCTCTCCCTCACCGCGCAGGTGCGTGCCCGTGAGGTCGCAGCACCCGCGACGCTGACGATCGTCCGCGACGGGGACCGCAAGGACGTCAGGGTCACGCTCGCCGCGCGTCCCTGACGTCGGCGGTCACCCGGGCACACACGTCGCGCCATCCCCGACCACGCCCCTCCACCGGATCCGGTGGAGGGGCGTGGTCGGTGCCGGGCACGGCGGGGCATCACCCGATGGCGGGGGCGGTCAGAGGCCGGGCGGCTCCGCCACGGGGCGTTCGCGTGGCACGTCGTGGGTCCGGCCCCATCCGGTGCCGACGCCGAGTGCCATGAGCACGCCGACGATGACGACGGCGCCACCGACGAGGCCGAGCAGCCCGGGCCTCTCACCGCTGTAGAAGAACGCGGCGACCATGCCGATCGGCGGCACGAGCATCGACCACGGCGCCACCGACGAGGCCGCGTGACGCGACAGCAGCGCGTTCCAGATGCCGTACCCCGCCATCGACGCGAGGTAGGCGACGAACCCGAGGCCGAACAGCGCCTGCCACGTCACGTGGGTGAACGCGTGTGCGATCGCCTCGGGCCCCTCGACGAGGTACGACGCGGCGAACAACGGGACGGGCGGCACGAGCGCCGACCACACGGCGAGCGAGAACCCGTCCCGCGGCGGGCGGCGCCGCACGAGGACGTTGCCGAGCGCCCACGACGCCGCGGCGGCGATCGTCATGAGGAACGGCAGCACCGGTGCCGTGCTCACGTGGCGCCACCCGACGAGGACCATTCCCGCGATCCCGACGGCGATCCCCGTCACCTGGTACGCGCTCGGACGTTCCCGCAGGAGGATCGCCGCGATGACGACCGTGAAGACCGTCTGCACCTGGAGCACGAGCGAGGCGAGCCCGGCGGGCATCCCGAGGTGCATCGCCGAGTACGGCAAGCCGAACTGCAGCACCCCCATCGTCAGACCCGCCCCGACGACCGTGCGGACCCCGTTGCCGGGCGGCCGGACGAAGAAGACCGCAGGGATCGCGACGAGGGCGAACCGGAGGGCGGCGAGGAGCAGAGGGGGAAACGACTGCATCCCGAACTGGGCGGCGACGAAGTTCACCCCTCAGATGAGGGCGACGACACAGACCAACGCCTTGTCACGAGGTGGCATCATCGGGAGACCGTATCGTCGAAGGCTTCCCCCGAATGTTCACGATCACCCGGGGGATCTGGTGGTCCTCGTCACGCGCGGGCCGGGTCGCATCCTGAGAGCCGAGCTGAACTCTCACGGACTTTCCCGTGAACGACACCCCCGTCCAAGACGTACAGCATCTGAACGTCAGGTGAACGCGAGAAGAACTCGCAGCTCAGAGGCCCCCCGACGACGGGGGGCCGCAGGCCCCTGCTCACATGCCGCCGTGAACGTCTCCGGACGGAGGTCCAGAATGGTGACGTGGACGTTGCCCTTCTTCTCGTGGCCCTCGTGGTGATCACCGCCCTGGCCTTCGACTTCACCAACGGCTTCCATGACACCGGCAACGCGATGGCGACCTCCATCGCGACCGGCGCCCTGAAGCCCAAGACCGCCGTCGCGCTCTCGGCGATCCTCAACCTCGTCGGCGCCTTCCTCTCCGTCGAGGTCGCCCTCACCGTCACCAACGCCGTCGTCAAGGTGCAGGACAAGACCGGGGCGCCACGCCCCGAGTTCCTCGCCGACAACGGCCAGGCCCTCCTCATGATCGTGCTGTGCGGCCTCGTCGGCGGCATCATCTGGAACCTCCTCACCTGGCTGCTCGGCCTCCCGTCGAGCTCCTCCCACGCCCTCTTCGGCGGCCTCATCGGCGCCACCGTCGCCGGCCTCGGCTGGTCGCACGTCAACTGGGCGGGCGACGGCAGCAAGCTCGACGGCGTGCTCGGCAAGGTCGTCCTCCCCGCCCTCGTCTCCCCCGTCGTCGCCGGACTCGTGGCGACGATCGGCACGTGGCTCATCTTCAAGATCACCGACGGCGTCGCCGAGAAGTACAAGGAGGGCGGCTTCCGCTGGGGTCAGATCGGCACCGCGTCGCTCGTCTCCCTCGCGCACGGCACGAACGACGCTCAGAAGACGATGGGTGTCATCACGCTCGCCCTCATCGCCTACGGCTCGTGGACCGACACGACGAGCATCCCGTTCTGGGTGAAGTTCGCCTGTGCCGCCGCCATCGCCCTCGGCACCTACCTCGGCGGATGGCGCATCATCCGCACGCTCGGCAAGGGTCTCGTGGAGATCTCCAGCCCGCAGGGCATGGCCGCCGAGTCGGCCTCCGCAGCCGTCATCCTCACCTCGAGCCACCTCGGCTTCGCGCTCTCCACGACCCACGTCGCCACCGGCTCCATCCTCGGCACCGGCCTCGGCCGTCCGGGTGCGGAGGTCCGCTGGGGCGTCGCCGGGCGCATGCTCGCGGCCTGGCTCATCACCCTCCCCGCCGCCGGCATCGTCGGCGCCCTCACATGGTGGATCGGCAACACCGTCGGCGGCATCGCCGGCGCCGTCGTCGTCTTCGGCATCCTCGTGACGCTCGCCACCTACATGTGGCAGCGCTCTCGCAAGGCGCCCGTCGACCACAACAACGTCAACGCCGACTGGGACGGCAACGTCGCCCCCACCACCCCGGCCACGACCCCTGCCGCCGTCCCGGCCGCCGCCGTTCCCGGCGCGGCCGCCCCCGCTGCCACGGTCACCGCGCCCACCAGGGAGGTCTGATCATGCTGAGTCACTTCGTCGACGCCGTCTGGCAGGTCGCCCTCGTCTCCGTCCTCGTGGGTGCCGGACTCCCGGCCCTCTTCGCCCTCGGCATCAAGTCGATGGCGTACGGCGTGGGCGGCGACGCGGAGATCAGCCACGAGAGCGGCCATCCGGTCGGCAAGGTCGTCGGCTACCTCATCTTCGCGCTCGTCCTCGCGTTCATCCTCACGGGCATCGCGATCATCGTGTCCTCCGGCCTGGGCATGAAGGTGAGCTTCGAGAACATCTATCCGACGTTCGTCCCCAAGGGTCACTGAGCGCCGACGCTCCGCCACGGTCCCGGGCCCCGCGCACGCGGGATCCGGGACCGCGTCGTTCCGGCACGTTCGTCGCCGGTTCCGCCTCTGCACCGGGTGACCGCTCCACTAGTTTTCTTCCATGAAAGGCTCCCCGATGCGCTTCTCACTGCCGGCGATCATCGACTGGCTCCGTGCCGGTTACCCCGAGGGCGTCCCCCACAAGGACTACATCGCCCTCTTCGGGGTCCTCCAGCGGCACCTCACCGACGAGGAGGTCGTCGACGTCGCCCGCACCGTGCTCGACCTCAACGGCGACGGCAAGATCGACGACGGCGAGATCCGCGTCCACCTCGCCGGATACCTCAAGGGACCCCCCAGCGAGGAGGACGTGCGCCGCGTCGCCGCGCACCTCGCCGCCGGGGGATGGCCGCTCGTCGGCTTCAACGACGACGGGCTCGAAACCCCCTGACAGCCAGGCCGTTCAGCGCCATTGAACGGGTCGACACCCCGATACTGGACACGGCCCACGTGAGAACCCGACAAGGAGTACTGGATGGGTGCCCTCGATCGCTTCCTCGACTGGCTACGCGCCGGCTATCCCGCGGGCGTCCCCGAGCAGGACTACGTTCCGTTGTTCGCCCTGCTCCGCCGACGCCTCACGGAGGAGGAGATCGCCGATCTCGGCAAGGAGCTCGTCGTCAAGGGGATGATCCCCGCCGACCGCGTCGACATCGGCGTCGGCATCCTCTCGCGCACGGACGAGGTCCCCTCCCCCACGGAGATGCATCGGGTCGGTGAGGTGCTCCGAGGCGCAGGGTGGGACATCGAGGACCTCGACGGCCCCACCGACGACTCGGTCCCCGACCAGGAACGCGACGTCTGACACCGCGACACGCATGACGAAGGGCCGGAGGGACGATTCCTTCCGGCCCTTCGTCATGTCCTCACCGGTCTCGCCCGCACGCCTGCGGCGCTGCGGCCGCGCATGCGGGAGCGGGGAGCCGCAGCCCCGCTCCGCCCGTGTGCGGCCGCGCCGCACCGGCCATACGACGCCGGACGGGTCGTCCTTCCGCATCCCAGGGCGGCACCCGGGACGGCACCCAGCGAGCGACGGCGAAAGGGCCACCCAGCGGGGACGGCACGTGGCCCGCTCCCTGGTCGGAAGCGGGCCACGTGTCAGGCGATCGCGGGTGGGTGGAGACGCCGCGCGTCTCCGCCTCCGCGGGTGGAGCGGTGGCTCAGAAGCCCATGCCGCCCATGCCACCCATGTCGTCGCCACCCGGCATGGCCGGAGCGGCCTTCTCGGGCTTGTCGGCGATGACGGCCTCGGTCGTGAGGAACAGGGCTGCGATGGAGGCCGCGTTCTGCAGCGCCGAACGGGTCACCTTGGCGGGGTCGATGATGCCCGCGCTGATGAGGTCGACGTACTCGCCGGAGGCGGCGTTGAGGCCGTGACCCGGCTCGAGGTTGCGCACCTTCTCCGCGACGACTCCACCCTCGAGACCGGCGTTGACGGCGATCTGCTTGAGCGGCGCCTCGATGGCGACCTTGACGATGTTGGCACCCGTGGCCTCGTCGCCCTCGAGCTGGAGGGAGTCGAACACCTTGGCACCGGCCTGGATGAGGGCCACGCCACCACCGGCGACGATGCCCTCCTCGACGGCGGCCTTCGCGTTGCGGACGGCGTCCTCGATGCGGTGCTTGCGCTCCTTGAGCTCGACCTCGGTGGCCGCGCCCGCCTTGATGACGGCGACGCCGCCGGCGAGCTTGGCGAGGCGCTCCTGGAGCTTCTCGCGGTCGTAGTCGGAGTCGCTGCGCTCGATCTCGGAACGGATCTGGTTGACGCGACCGGCGATCTGGTCGGCGTCTCCGCCACCCTCGACGATCGTCGTCTCGTCCTTGGTGACGACGACCTTGCGGGCGGTACCGAGCATGTCGATGTCGGCGGACTCGAGCTTCAGGCCGACCTCCTCGGAGATGACCTGGCCACCGGTGAGGATGGCGATGTCGCCGAGCATGGCCTTGCGGCGGTCACCGAAGCCGGGCGCCTTGACGGCGACGACGTTGATGATGCGGCGGATCTGGTTGAGCACCAGGGTCGCGAGGGCCTCGCCCTCGACGTCTTCGGCCACGATGAGCAGCGGCTTGCCGGCCTGCTTCGTCTTGTCGAGGAGCGGAATCAGGTCCTTGATGGAGCCGATCTTGCTGTTGACGATGAGCACGTAGGCGTCCTCGAGGACGGCCTCCATGCGCTCGGGGTCGGTGACGAAGTACGCCGAGATGTAGCCCTTGTCGAAGCGCATGCCCTCGGTGAGCTCGAGGTCGAGCCCGAAGGTGTTCGACTCCTCGACGGTGATGACGCCTTCCTTGCCGACCTTGTCCATGGCTTCGGCGATCATCTCGCCGATCTGGGTGTCGGCGGCGGAGATCGACGCGGTCGCGGCGATCTGCTCCTTGGTCTCGACGTCCTTCGCCATGGCGAGGAGCTCGTCGGAGACGGCCTTCGTGGCCTTCTCGATGCCGCGCTTGAGACCCATCGGGTTCGCGCCCGCGGCCACGTTGCGCAGACCCTCCTTGACGAGGGCCTGGGCGAGGACGGTGGCCGTCGTCGTGCCGTCACCGGCGACGTCGTCGGTCTTCTTCGCGACCTCCTTGACGAGCTCTGCGCCGATCTTCTCGTACGGCTCCTCGAGCTCGATCTCCTTGGCGATGGACACACCGTCGTTGGTGATCGTGGGGGCGCCCCACTTCTTCTCCAGGACGACGTTGCGGCCCTTGGGGCCGAGGGTGACCTTGACGGCGTCGGCGAGCGTGTTCATGCCGCGCTCGAGGCCGCGCCGGGCCTCCTCGTCGAAAGCGATGATCTTGGCCATGTGCGGTGGTTCCTCCCACACTTGCGGTTCGATGAGACCGGACGATGCCCGCGACGGACGAGCCGCGACCACGACACGCCGTTTCGCGTCGAGCCTGCGACCCTCACCGTTTCCGGTCGGTCGGTTGCGTCCCGACCCGCGTGCGACAGGCCTCGGACACGCCGATTCTGTCACTCAAGGGCCGGGAGTGCTAACTCCATGATTAGCACTCGGTCGGGGTGAGTGCAAATGGCTCAACCCTCTCCGGGGCTGCATCGAGGGGCCTGGCGGGGCCGCCTGGATCGGGGGTCGTCGACCGCCCGGGACGTGCGTCGGGGCCGGCGACGACCGAGGCCGCACCCGGACGGGTGCGGCCTCGTGGAGATGGGCGGGAGAGGACTCAGGCGTCCATCCCCAGGCGGCGGGCCGAACGGGCCTTCTGCCGCGAACTGCGCATGCGGCGCAGACGCTTGACGAGCATCGGGTCGTGAGCGAGGGCCGCGGGCTCGTCGATGAGGGCGTTGAGCACCTGGTAGTAGCGCGTCGACGTCATGTCGAAGAGTTCCTTGATGCTCTGCTCCTTGGCACCGGGGTACTTCCACCACTGACGCTCGAACGTCAGGATGGCCGTCTCGAGGTCGCTCAGCTCGTCCGCCTCGCGGCCGTCACCGGCCGGCGAGGTGTTCTCCGCGTTCGCACTCTGCGACATCGGTCCTCCTTCGTGTCGCCGTCGGGGGTCCCCGCCCCCGCGGCAGCCCCGTGCGGGGCCCGTCGCCATGGTGCCAGCAAACGACACCGATGTCATTCACCGCGCGGCCCCACCCTCGTGCCCGCGGCCTCACTCGACGCCCGCGGCCTCGCCGAGCACCTCCCCGAGTTCGGCGTGGATCAGGAGATCGGCGCGCGCGTCGAACGCGGTGGGTTCGAGGTCGACGACGACGAGGTCGCGACCGCGGCAATACTGCACCATGCCCGCGGCCGGGTGGACGCTCAGGGTCGTGCCGCCCACGACGAGCACCTCGGCGTCGTGGACGGCCTGGGCGCGGCGGTGACGTCGGCCTCATGCAGGACCTCCTCGAACGGGCGCCGTCGGGGCGGATCGACCCACCGCACACCGGGCAGTGCGGCACCCGCTCGGCCAGGACGAGCTCCAGGCCGTAGGTGCGGCCGCAGTTCATGCAGTGGTGACGGCGCACCGAGCGGTGCACCTCGACGACGTGGCGCGACCCGGTTGCCTGGTGCAGCCCGTCCATGTCCAACGTGACGACCGCCTGCAGTCGGCCCCCCGCTGCTCCAGGGCGGCGAGCGCCCGATGCGTCCGGGTGGGCGTGGCGTCGGGGTAGGCCAGGTAGGTGCGGTAGAACTCCCAGAACGCCTCGGGGTCCTCGCGCAGGCACGTGACGCTGAGCAGGTACGAGAAGTCGTAGGGCTCGGGGCGGCCGAGCACGTGGAACTCGCCGCCGAGGGAACGGAAAGTGGGGGATGCCCGAGCGGGTCGAGGTGCCCGCGCCGCGAAGAACACGGTGTTCGCGGACGTCTCGAGAGGCGGGCAAGGGTCTGGACGTCGGTGGCGTTCACGGCGGCCTCGATGCGCCGCACTCCATGGCGTCTCGCGGTCGGGGGCGATCACGATGCCCGTGCTCACAGCGGCACGGGATGCCCGGCGGGCATTCTGGGAGTAGCGTTTTTGGGTGACGCCCAGACCGAAGGAGATCCCGTGACCCATGAGACGACGTCACCCGCGACGGTGAAGATCATCCTCGACGTCGACGGTGAGAGCAGAACCGTGGCGGTGGAGCCACGCACGACCCTCCTCGACACCCTGCGGGAACGGCTCGGCGAGTACGCCCCCAAGAAGGGGTGCGACCACGGGCAGTGCGGTTCGTGCACGGTGATCCTCGACGGGCGCCGGCACCTGTCGTGCCTGACGCTCGCGGTGCAGCACGACGGCGCCGAGGTGACCACCGCGGCCGGGCTGGGCCGCGACGAGGCAGACGGTCTGCACCCCGTGCAGCGGGCGTTCGTCGAGCGCGACGGCCTGCAGTGCGGTTACTGCACGCCCGGCCAGGTGTGCGCCGCGGTCGGTGCCCTCGACGAGATCGCGCAGGGTCGTCCCAGCCACGTCACCGCCGACCTCACGGGCCCGGTCGAGGCCACCGAGGAGGAGGTCCGCGAGCGCCTCTCCGGCAACCTCTGCCGCTGCGGTGCCTACCCCAACATCGTCGACGCCGTGCGGCAGGCGGCCGGGTACGAGGTGCCCGACCGGATCGTGCAGGCGCGTGAGTTGTTGCAGGAGCTGCAGGCGGCGTGCCCCGACGCGGGGTCCTCGCCGGCCGACGCCGAGGCCGAGAAGGCCGCCGCCGAGAAGAAGGAGAAGGGCGCGTGAACCCCCTCGACTACGCCCGTCCGAGCAGCGCGGCCCAGGCCGTCGAGCTCGTCGCGGGCGACCCGGACGCGATGTTCCTCGCGGGCGGGTCCAACCTCATCGACCACCTCAAGCTCGGCATCGTCGCCCCCTCGCGGCTCGTCGACGTCTCGGGCCTCGGGCTCGACACCGTCGAGGAGACCCCCGAGGGCGGGTTGCGCGTGGGCGCGACGGTGCGCAACAGCGACCTGGCGGCCCACCCGTGGATCCTGACCCACCAGCCCGTGCTCGCGCGGGCGCTGCTCGCCGGCGCGAGCGGGCAGATCCGCAACCAGGCGACGACCGGCGGCAACCTGCTGCAGCGCACCCGCTGCGTGTACTTCCAGGACGCGACGACGCCGTGCAACAAGCGCACGCCCGGATCGGGCTGTTCCGCCGACGACGAGCGCGCGCACACCAAGGACAACGCGATCCTCGGCAGCTCCGAGCACTGCCGCGCCACCTACCCCGGCGACATGGCCGTCGCGCTCGCCGCGCTCGACGCCGTCGTGATCGTGCAGGGGCCGGGCGGGGAGCGTCGCGTGGCGCTCGACGACTTCTACCGTCTGCCCGGCGACGCGCCCGAGAAGGACACGACGCTCGCGCACGGCGAGCTGATCACCGCCGTCGAGATCCCCGCTCCGATCGAGGGCGCTGCGCAGGGCTACGAGAAGGTGCGGGAGCGCACGTCGTACGCGTTCGCGCTCGCCTCCGTGGCCGCGGTGCTGCGTATGGACGGCGACACCGTGGCCGACCTGCGCGTCGCGTGGGGTGGCATCGCCCACCGCCCGTGGCGCGCCCGGACGCTCGAATCCGCCCTGCTGGGCAAGGAACTCACCGAGCAGGCCGTGCGCGACGCGTGCGCCGCCGAGCTGACCGAGACGACGACGTGGGAGGGCAACGCCGCGATTCCCGCGATCGTCACCGGCGCCACCGCCAAGACGCTACTGCGACTGGCCGACGAACAGACCCCCGGGCAGGACCGGGACGAGCAGGAGGTGCGGGCATGAACGACGTCGTCCCCCAGATGAAGCCCGTGCCGCCGCGCGCGATGGGTTCCGACGTGCCCCGCGTCGACGCCGGACTCAAGGTGCGTGGCGCCGCGCCGTACGCCGTCGAGACCGACGTTGCGGACCGCCTGTACGCCCACCTCGTCACGTCCACCGAGGCCCGCGGCCACATCGCCGCGATCGACGACTCCGCTGCGCTCGCCGCGCCCGGCGTCCACTCCGTGGTCCACCACGGCAACGCGCCCCGGCTCGCCTCGCACGAGGACCGCGAGTACGACGTGCTGCAGGACGACCGCATCGACTACCGCGGCCAGATCGTCGCGCTCGTGCTGGCCGACTCCCCCGAGGCCGCCCGCCACGGCGCGCAGCTCGTCGACGTCACGTACACCCCCGAGGCGTTCACGACCGAGCTCAACCTGGACTCCCCCGCGACCAAGCCGGAGGAGGCCAACGGCTACCCCACCGACACCGCCGACGGCGACGTCGGCGCGGCACTCGCATCGGCCGCGGTCGTCGTCGACGAGGTGTACCGCACCCCGTTCGAGCACAACGCCGCCATGGAGCCCCACGGCTACGTCGCGTGCTGGGACGGCGACGAGTTGACGATCCGCGACTCCACCCAGCACCCCCACGGCGTGCAGGAGGTCCTCGCGACGGCGTTCGGCGTCGAGCCCGAGTCCGTGCACGTCATCGGCCACCACGTCGGCGGCGGATTCGGCTCCAAGGGCCTGCCCCACCCACCGGACGTCGCCGCCGCGCTCGCGGCCCGCACCGTGCCGGGCCGGCCCGTCTCGCTCGCCGTGACGCGCCAGCAGCTGTTCACGCTGTGCGGCTACCGCACGGCCACCGTGCAGCAGGTGCGCCTGGGCGCGAACCCCGACGGCACGCTCACCGGCATCTGGCACTCCGTGCTCGTGCAGACGAGCCGCTCCAAGGAGTTCGTCGAGGCCGCCGCCGTCCCGGCCCGCAACCTCTACGGCGCGCAGACCCGCCGCACCGACCACCGCGTGGCGGCGCTCGACGTACCGATCCCCTCGTGGATGCGCGCGCCCGGAGTGTTCCCCGGCGTCACCGCACACGAGATGGCCATGGACGAGCTGGCCGAGCGCACGGGCATCGACCCGATCGAGCTGCGCCGCCGCAACGACGTCGCGATCGACCCCGACACGGGCATGCCGTTCAGCGAGCGCCGGCTCATCGAGTGCCTCGATCTGGGCGCCGAGCGGTTCGGCTGGGCCGACCGGCCCCAGCCCGGCACGCGCGTCGAGGGCGACTGGAAGATCGGCTACGGTGTCTCGGCCGCGGCCTACCCGGGCGAGTCCCAGCCGGGCAACGTCGCCCGCATCGTCGCCGGCGAGGACGGCGCCTACACGGTGTCGATCGCCGCGGCCGACATCGGCACCGGCGCCCGCACCGTGCTCGGCCTCGTCGCCGCGGACGCCCTGGGCGTCGACGCCGACCACGTGACGATCGAGCTCGGCGACACCGACCTGCCCACGGCCACCGTCGCGGGTGGATCGTCCGGCACGAGCTCGTGGGGTGCGGCCATCGTCTCGGCGGCCCGCAAGTTCCGCACGCAGCACGGCGAGAACCCCGTCGTCGGCGCGTCCGTCACCGGCGACCCCACCGAGGGCGCCGAGAAGACCCACGCCCAGCACTCGTTCGGCGCCGTGTTCGCCGAGGTCGGCGTCAACCGCTGGACCGGCCAGGTGCAGGCGCGGCGGCTGCTCGGCGTGTTCTCGGCGGGGCGGATCCTCAACCCGCGCGGTGCCCGCGGCCAGTTCATCGGCGGCATGACGATGGGCCTGGGCGCGGCGCTCATGGAGGAGTCCGTGCGCGACCCGCGGTTCGGCCACTACGTCACGCAGGACCTGGCCACCTACCACGTGCCCGTCAACGCCGACATCGTCGACGTCGAGGCGCTGTGGCTGCCCGGCGACGACGAGGTCATCAACCCGATGGGCGCCCGCGGCGTCGGCGAGATCGGCATCACCGGCGTCGTGCCGGCCGTGTTCAGCGCCGTGCACAACGCGACCGGAAAGCGGGTGCGGTCCATGCCGATCACGCCCACCGACCTGCTGTGACGCCGTGACGCGCGCTCGGCACGCCGGGCTCGTCCTCGCGGGCGGGTCCGGCAGTCGATTCGCGCGCGAGGCGCCCGCGGGCGCGGGACCCAAGACGCTGCTGCGCGACGAGTCCGGGCGCAGCCTGCTCGCCCACGCCGTCGAGACGCTCGCCGGGGCCGGCTGCGACCCCGTGGCCGTCGTCGTCGGCGCCCACGCCGAGGCCGTCACCGCGGAGGTCAAGGCCGTCGCCGCGCGGATGACGGTCCGGGCGGGTGACGGTGTCGATGCCCGCGTCGTCGTCGTACCCTGCCCCGACTGGGCCGAGGGCATGGGCGCGTCCCTACGCGCGGGTCTGGCTGCACTCGTGGGCGAATCACTGGGCGGCGACTCTGCGACGGGGTCCGGCGAGGTGGCCGAGGCGCCCGACCGCGAGGCTCCGGCGGCGGTCGTCGTCACGCTCGCCGACCTGCCCGGGCAGGCCGTGGCGGTCGCGCGGCGGGTGATCGAATCGGTCCCGGCGGGCGGGTCGGGGCGGGCCACCTTCGGCGGGCGCCCCGGGCATCCGGTGGTGCTCGGCCCGGACGTGTGGGGCGACGTCCTCGCGCGGGTCGGCGGCGACGTCGGCGCCCGCGAGGTGTTGCGGGCGCGCGGCGCGACGACGGTGGAATGCGGCGACCTCGCCGAGGGCGGGGACGTCGACCGGCCCGCGGATCTGGCCCGGACGCAACGAGAGTGGGGAACGCGTGAGTGACGTGGTGGCGCAGACGCTGGCCTGGTTGGAGGCCTGGCACCGCGTGGCGCTCGTCGAGGTGAGCGCCGTCGAGGGGTCGACCCCGCGGCCGACGGGCCCGACGATGGCGGTGCGCGACGACGGGCTGGTCGTCGGGTCGGTGTCGGCGGGGTGCGTCGACGGAGAGACGCACGCGCTCGCGATCGAGGCCCTGGAGACGGGCGAGCCGTCGACGCGGCGCTACGCCGGACCGTCCGACACCCCCGAGGACGCCGACGTGCCGGCGGACCTGCTGGACCTGGGCCCGACGATCATGTGCGGCGGTGCGATGACGGTGACGGTGCGGCCGCTGGACGCGTCCGACGCCGAGGCGCTGCGGTCGGAACTCGCGGCGCGGGAGGCGACCCGGCCGCTGCTGCTGATCTACGGGGCGGCGGACTCGGCGGCGGCGTTGTCGCAGCTCGGGGCGCTGCTGGGGCGCCGGGTGATCGTGTGCGACCCGCGGGCGGTGTTCACGTCGCCGGCGCGGTTCCCGGCGGCGGAAGTCGTCGTCGACCGGCCGGAGCGGCACTTCGCGAAGCTGTTGGAGACGGGGGCCGTGGACACGCGGACGGCGGTCGTCGTCCTCACCCACGACGCCCGCACGGAGGACCCGCTGCTCACGCACGCGTTGCCGTCCCCGGTGGGATACGTGGGTGTGCTCGGATCCCGGCGCACCCACGCGGCGCGCCTCGACCGGCTGCGGGCGGCGGGCGTCCCCGAGGCGGACCTCGCGCGGCTCCGCGGCCCGGTCGGGCTGCACCTCGGCGGGGTCACCGCCGCCGAGACGGCCCTGAGCATCGTCGCCGAGATCGTCGCCGCCGACCACGGCGGCACCGGCCTCCCCCTCTCGGCCACCCCTGCGAAGATCCACCCCGGCGAGGGCGCGTCATAGCCGACGCGCGGCTGGTGACGCACCAGACAGCACCGCCCCTGCCGGAGCCGGCCCAGGTGGTGAAGGCTGTACCGGTACCGACGCCACCGATGGGGGATCTCTCCGATGAAGCACCTTCTCAACGCCGCGCTCGCCATGGGATTGGGCGCCGCGGTCGTGATCGCCCCTACAGCCCAGGCCCAAGCCGCAGGGCCGGCCCCTTCCGCCCTCTCCCAGGCGGTCTCCTCCGAGAACTCCCGCGCGATCGCACGCGCGCAGTCGTACCTGCGCTTCACGGCGTTCTCGAAGTCCGGCCTCGTGCACCAGCTGGAATTCGAGGGGTTCTCTCACGCGGCGAGCGCCTACGCCTCCAGGCACGTGAAGGTCGGCTGGCGGGCACAGGCCGTGCGCATGGGCAAGCAGTATCTGGCGTACGACTCCTTCAGCAGCAGCGGCCTGCGCGATCAGCTGGTGTTCGAGGGATTCACCAGGGACGAGGCGGACTATGCGATCCGGCACCTCTTTCCCAAGCGCACCCCCAGCACGCCGAAGCCGTCTTCCTCGCGTCCCGGCAAGGACCTGGGCAGGACCGGCTATTCGGCGAAGTTCGATCTGTGCAGCGAGGTGAGTGGCAGCGGCGTCACCACCTTGGTCACCAAGGGCACGACGTGCGTCTTCGGCAGCACCGTTCTCGACAAGTACGCCGCCCTGGTCGACAAGAACCCGAAGAAGTACATGCGGTCCGCGACGTTCACCGCCAGGTCGACCGCGACGAAGAAGACCTACCCGGTTCGCTGCTCGGGGCGGTACACCCGGGCCGGCAACGGCTGGCGTTACCGAGAGCTCAACTGCTCCTCGGGCCAGGGATATCGAGCGAAGATGCAGCTGATCATTCGCATGTACTGATCTTCGGGTCGTCGGCCCACGCGCGTTTCGTCATCACCTGCGTACCGTCGTGGGCATGCCCGGATTCGCCGAGTACGCGCTGGACGCGCCGCCCCTGGGCCCCCTGCCCGTCGAGGTCGATCCCCTCATGACGGCGGATGTCGAGCCGTGCGCCCGACTGGCCGCCGACCGGGAGGGCGACGACGCCGGCCGGTGGCGCGAGGTGTTCGCCCGGGCCACCTCCGACCCCGGCCAGCTGGTGCTCGTCGCCCGGCACCGCGGGCGTGTGGCGGGCTACGGCAAGGCCACCCTCCTGAACATGGAGGGCGCCCGGAACGCCCCGCCCGGCTGGTACCTGACCGGCGTCGTCGTGGACCCACCGTTCCGACGTCGGGGAGTCGGCGAACGCCTCACCCGCACCCGGCTGGACGAGCTGCGGCGCCGTGGAGTGCCGGACGTGCGCTACTTCGCGAACGCCCGCAACCTCGCCTCCCTGCGCCTGCACGAGCGGCTCGGGTTCCGGGAGGTGACGCGCGACTTCTCCGTCCCGGGCGTCACGTTCACCGGTGGGGTGGGCGTCCTCTGCCGCTGGACCGCAGCCTGACGTCCACGGGGGGCCTCGAGCTGGGTCACCGCCTCCGCTCCCCCGTCCGCCTCGCCCGCTCACACCAGCCCGGCCACCCGCGTCATCAGGTCGACCAGGTCCTCCGGGTAGATCTGCGCGTCGGTCGTCGCCAGCTCGTCGTGGCTCCACCAGCGCCAGGCGGTCGTCATGGCGCGTTCGTGGTCGGTCCAGCCGGAGTCGTCGAGGTCGACCTGCTGCGTGCGGGCCGCGTAGAAGTGCTCGACCTGGTGGGTGGGCACGCCGTGGTCGAGGTAGTCGAACTCGCGCCGCCCGATCGGACCGACGAGGGCGAGGCCCGACCAGCCCGTCTCCTCCCGCAACTCGCGCTCGGCCGCGGCGGCGAACGATTCGCCCTCCTCGACGGCCCCGCCCGCCGTGAACCAGTACCGCACCGTGTCGCTCTGGTCGGCCAGGTCACGACCCTCGAACAGCAGCACCCGGGAGGACGGGTCGAGCAGCACGACCCGCACGGCGACGCGCAGGCGGGTCACGCCTCGCCCCCGAGGAGGTCGTCGAGGGCCCCGGCGAGGGTGGGGTGGCGCCACGTCATGCCCGCGTCGGCGAGGACGCGGGAGGTGGTGTGGCGGCCCGTGAGGGCGAGGGCCGGGTCGGTGCGCAGCGCGACCGCCCCCAGGCGCAGCAGGGGCGCCGGGGTGGGGAGACCGACGCGGCGACCGCTCGCCCGGCGCAGGGTCGCCATGAGCTCGTCGTTGCGGACAGGGTTCGGGGCCGCGGCCACGACCACCCCGTCCGGCAGCTCCAGACCGGGCTCCAGGCCGAGGGCGGCGCGGGCGATGGTGAGCCAGTCGTCCACGTGGATCCAGCTGAACCACTGCCGCCCGCTGCCCACCGTGCCGCCCAGCCCGAACCGGGTGAGGAGCAGCAGCCGGTCGAGGGCGGGAGTGCCGCGGTCGAGGACGATCGAGGTGCGCAACGTGACGACGTGCTCGGCGTTCACACCCGCCGCGGCCTCTTCCCACGGGCGGGCCACGCCCGTCATCTGCGGCAGGCCGGGCTCGGGCAAGGGTGAGGTCTCGTCGAGGAGGGCCTCCCCGGCGTCCGACCAGATCGCCGTCGTCGACGCCTGCAGCCACCGCGGCACCGGCCGGTCGAGCCGCGCCGCAGCCGCCACGAGCGCCCGCGTCGCGTCCACCCGGGAGGCGCGCAGGTCGGCGACGTTCGCCGCGGTCGGACGGGCGTCGACGAGGCGCCCGGCGAGGTTGACGACGCCGAGGCAGCCGTCGAGCTCGTCCGGCCACGGCCCGACCGTGCGGGCATCCCACGCGACCTGCCGGTGCCGAGCCCCCGGGTCGGGGCGGCGGCTGAGGACGACGACCTCGACACCCCGCTGCGCGAGGTCGTCGGCGAGCGCCGTGCCGAGCGTCCCCGACCCACCGGCGATGACGACCTTGCCGCGGGGCGGAACGGGCGCGGGCTGCTTCTCCCCCTGGTTCATGACCCCATCCTGCGTCCTGAAGGGTCGAGGCGCCTCCACCCGGCCGGAACCGCCGCCCACCGTTACCGTCGGGACATGACCACCGATGCCGCGCCGCCTCCCCCGCCTTCCGACGGACTCGTCGAGGTGCCGGGGTGGGGCGCGATCCCCGCGGGCGAGTACGCCTTTCCCGGGCCTCTACGGGATCGGCTCGTGGGGGCGATCCTCCTCGCCGCGAAGACGTCGACCACGTCGCTCGTCGTCGAGTGGGAGCGCGACGGTGAGCGGCTTCCCGAGCCGGGCGACCTCGAGGCCGTCCTCGACTCGACGGGGCGGCCCGTGTGCGTCATCCGCAACACCGAGGTCCAGGTGTGCCGCATGGCGGACGTCACTGCGGCCCACGCCCGCGCCGAGGGCGAAGGATTCGCCGACGCCACCGCGTGGCGAGCTGCCCACGAGGAGTTCTGGAACAGCCCGGAATTCGTCGCCTCCCTCGGCGACCCGCCCGTCGCTCTCGACGACGACACAGAGGTCGTCTGCGTCGCGTTCGAGGTCGTCGACCACCTCCCCACCCCCGACGGCCCGGCGGGGGCATGAGGATCCGCCCCCTCGTCGAGGAGGAGTGGGAGACGTACCGCGCCGTCCACCACACGTGTCAGGTGACCCCCTTGGCCGCGTGACAACGGTCGCGGCGCGGAGGAGACACCGTGTAGCACAAGAGCTACATTGAATCCATGACAACGGTAGGTCTGCGTGAGCTACGGCAGGACGCATCGGGCCTCGTCCGACGCGTCGAGAACGGTGAGGAGATCACCATCACGGTCTCGGGACGCCCCAGCGCGCGCCTCGTTCCCGCGCGGCCCCTCCGCTGGTGCGCGTGGTCCGACGCGGCGGAACTCTTCAACGGCCAGGGCGACCCCGATTGGGCCTCCGACATGGATCAGCTCGACGGCGATCTCACGGACCCGTGGGAAGCACGGTGACCGACCGACCGCTCCCAGAGCGCGGAGTCCTCGACACCAGCGTGGTCATCGCGAACGACGTCGCGCCCCTGCCCGGTGCGCTCGCCATCAGCGCCGCCACCCTCGCCGAATTGCACTTCGGCGTCCTTGTCGCGAAGACCGCTCAGGTCCGGGCGGAGCGACTGCGACGCCTCAGCGTGCTGCAGCGTCGCTTCGACCCGCTCCCCCTCGACGAGAACGTCGCGGCGAGCTACGGGCGGCTCGCGGCCGCGGTCGTCGAGGCGGGCCGCCGCCCGCGCGGCCGCGACATGGACCTCCTCATCGCGGCGACCGCCCACACTCACGACGCCACCCTCTACACCCGCAACCCCGGCGACTTCGCCGGCTTGGAGGAACTCCTCGACGTCCGGGCCGTGTGACGAGGCGGAACCCGCCGCCCGAACCTCGCGCCCCGGGCCGGTTCCCTCGGTGCAGGGCGGCGTCAGTCGGTCGCGCCCTCGGCGCCGCCGTCCTCGGATTCGAGCGTCATGGCCGCGTTGACGAGCGCCAGGTGGGAGAGGGCCTGGGGCAGATTGCCCCAGAACTCGCCGGTGGCGGGGTCGATCATCTCGGCCATCATGCCGACGTCGTTGGGGACGGTGGCGACGAGCTCGTCCATGAGCGCGCGGGCCTCGTCGGTGCGGCCGACCAGGTGCAGCGCCGACACCATCCAGAACGAACACGCGACGAACGCGCCTTCCTCCTCCCGCATGCCGGAGTAGCGGTACAGGTGCGGGCCGGCGCCGAGCTCCGTGCGCAGGGCGTCGATGGTCGAGCTCATGCGTTCGCCGCGGTCGAACCCGCTCACCGCGTGCAGCAGGATCGACGCGTCGAGCCCCTGCGAGCCCGGGTACCACGTGTACGTCTTGCGCGTCTCGTCCCAGCAGTTCTCCTCGACCCACGTGCGGATGCGGTCCGCCTCGGCCCTCCACCGCTCGGCGTCGCCGGGAATCTGCCCCGCCTCCGCCAGGTGCGCCGCGCTCGTGAGCGCCTCCCACGCCCCGAGCCGCGAGGTCGTGTAGTGCTCGGTCTGCGGCAACTCCCACATGCCCGCGTCGGGGCGGCGCCACCAGTCGCACGCCTGGTCGGCGATGTCCGCAAGCGCGCGCCCGGTGGGCGTGTCGAGCACGTGCCCGTTGTCGACGTAGAGCCGCACGATCGTGAACAGGTCGCCGAAGATGCCGAGCTGCAGCTGGTCGGCGGCGCCGTTGCCGTTCTTCACCGGCCCGATGCCGCGCCAGCCGGGCGCGTCGGTGATCGTCTCGGTCGGCGGTGGCTTCTCACCGTCGAGGGTGTAGAAGATCTGCGGCTCGGGCCCCTGCTCCCGGATCCGGCGCAGCATCCAGCTGATCGCTGCGTGCGTCTCCTCGCGCAGCCCGAACCGGAACATCGCCTTGAGCGCGTACGCCGTGTCACGCACCCACGCGAACCGGTAGTCCCAGTTCTTCTCCGCCGTCGCGCATTCCGGCAACGACGTCGTGGCCGCCGCGACGAGCGCACCCGTGGGCGCGTGGACGAGCATCTTGAGGGCGAGGATGCTGCGCCGCACCTCCTCGTCCCACGGTCCCGAGCACGAGACCTCGGAGCTCCACCGCTCCCACGAGTCGATCGTGCGGTCCACGGCGCGGTCGACGTCGTCCGGCGGGGCGAGGAACAGCGGCTCGTCCTGCGTGGCGACGAGCCCGAGGACGTGCCGCGACCCCTTCGACAGCGTGAGCCGGACGCCGATGTGGTTGTCGTGGACGTCGACCTCGATATCCTCCCCCGCGCGCACCGCCAGGGTGAGTCCGCCGAGGCGCAGCACGTGGCCGTGGATCGTCTCGCGCACCCACGGGGAGGCGCACCGGAACGCCGTGCCGGGCGCGAACTCGGCCGTCATCTCGACCTTGCCACGTACGCCGTCGACCCGGCGGGCGAGCTGACTCCACGGCAGCCGCCCCGCCAGACCCGTCGTGAGGGCGTCGGTGACGCGCACGACGCCCGAGGCTGTCGTGAACGTCGTGACCAGCACGTTCGTCCCCTCGACGTACTCCCGCGTGGTGGTGAAGTCCTCCACCGGGCGCAGCGTGAGGCGCCCACCCAGGGGGGCGTCGACAAGCGCGGAGAACGCGGGGATCCCGTCGATGCCGGGCAGCGGCAGCCAGTCGATCCCGCCGTCCTGCGCGATGAGGGCCACCGTGCGGCCGTCGCCGATCGCGGCATACGTGCGCAACGGCGCGTACCCGTCGTCGTCGCGCAGATCGGAGACGTCGACGCCACCGTTCGCGCCGGTGGAGGTGGTCGTGCGGGAGGAGCCGCGCTCGGAGGTCACGCCCCAAGGCTAGAGCCGGCCACCTTCCACGGCTGCGTCGACCTGCCACGACACGGCGGCACGCAGCCCGGCGGACCGGGTGGTGCTCCTGCGCCCCACGCCGATGACGTCCCGACGCAGAACGGCCACCCCCACGCGCGGCCGAGAAACGAGGTGACGCCGCACGATCCCACCGTCATGCTGAACCGGTGAGCGACACCACTGACCTTCTCCACGTCTACGACCACGACCTGCGCGGTGAACGCGAGTTCTCCTCCGCCGCAGGGGTCGAGCGGCACGGACCCGTGCTCGTCGGCCGGTACGGCAGCGGACGGGGGTTCGTCGTCCACGACCCCGACTGGCAGGCCCCCGCGAGCGAGGTCGCCCGGGTCGTCGAGGACGTTCTCACCCCGCTCCTCGCCGGGGCGGACGTGACGAACGTCGAGTGGAAGACCCGCGGCCACGACCCCGTGCAGCCCGCACTCCACGACGCCCTCCTTGCCCACGGGTTGGTGCCGGACGAGATCGAGTCCGTGATGCTCGGCCACGCTGCAGATCTCGCGGTCGAGGTGCCCCTGCCCGACGGCGTGAGCATCCGTCGTGTCACCGATGAAGCCGACGTGCGGGCCATGTCCGCGATGGCCGACGCGGTGTTCGGCGACCCGCCCTCGGACCGCATCGCGAACGAGCTGCTCCACCGCCTCGACCGCGAGGCGGGAGCCCCCGAGGGCATGAGCCTCTGGGTCGCCGAGACGAACGGCGAGATCGTGTCGTGCGGCCGACTCGAGCCCGTCCCCGGCACCGAGGTCGCGGGCCTGTGGGGCGGGGCCACCCGCGCCGACCTGCGCAGACGCGGCATCTACCGGGCCCTCACCGCCGCCCGCGCCCGCCACGCGCTCGATCTCGGTTTCACCCTGCTGCACAGCGACTGCAGCCCCTACTCCCGCCCGATCCTCGCCCGCTCCGGATTCGTCGAGGTGACGACCACGACGCCCTACGAGTGGCGCCCGGAGCCCGGCACGGCCTGAGCGGGCACCCCGCCCCACGTGGGGACGACCCGCGTGGGCACGACGCGTGCTCGTCGAGCCACCCTCCGCTCCGCAGACGGGCTCCGGCCGCGATCGCCGAGACGCGAGGTCGGCGCGACCTCCCGAGCGCGCGGCGATAGGGTCGGCGCCATGCCTGCGCCGCTCGCCGATCTCGTGCATCCGTCCTGGGCCGAGGCGCTCGCGCCCGTCGAGGAGGACGTCCACCGCCTGGGTGAGTTCCTCCGCGCCGAGCTCGAGGCCGGACGCCCCTACCTCCCGGCCGGAAAGCACGTCCTCCGCGCGTTCGAGCGTCCCCTCGACGCCGTGCGCATCCTCATCGTCGGCCAGGACCCCTATCCCACACCGGGACACGCGGTCGGGCTGTCGTTCTCTGTCGCGCCCGACGTGCGTCCGGTGCCCAAGTCCCTCGTCAACATCTACAAGGAGATGGGCACCGACCTCGGCGTCCCCACACCGAGCACCGGCGACCTGTCCCCCTGGGCGGATCGGGGCGTCATGCTCCTCAACCGTGTCCTCACGGTGCGGCCCGGCGCCTCGGCGAGTCACCGCGGCAAGGGCTGGGAGACGGTGACGTCGTGCGCGATCGACGCCCTCGCCCGTGCGCACGCCGGCGGCCAACCGATGGTCGCGATCCTCTGGGGACGCGACGCCCGTTCCCTCGCACCGGCGCTCGGCGACATGCCCCGCGTCGAGAGCGCCCACCCCTCCCCCCTGTCGGCACACAACGGCTTCTTCGGCTCCCGCCCGTTCAGCCGCGCGAACACCCTCCTGCAGAAGCAGGGCGCCGACTCGATCGACTGGAGTCTCCCCTGATGCAGTTCCTCACCCCGCCCGAGCAGGGCCGGCGCCGCTACGTCGCGATCGGCGACTCCTTCACCGAGGGCATGAACGACCCCGACCCCGAGCGTCCCGGCGAGTTCCGCGGCTGGGCAGACCGCCTCGCCGCGATGCTCCACGAGTCCGCGGTCGCTCGCGGCGGGTCGCTCGAGTACGCCAACCTCGCGATCCGAGGCCGCAAGCTCGACGACGTCGTCGGTCGGCAACTCGACGCGGCGCTCGCCCTGCAGCCCGACCTCGTGAGCATCGTCGGCGGCGGCAACGACATCCTCCGTCCGCGCGCCGACATCGGCGCTCTCGCAGCGCAACTCGAGGACGCCGTCGCGCGGATCCGCGCGACCGGCGCCGACGTCCTCCTCGTCACGTCGACCGACCCCAAGGACGCCCCCGTCATCCGTGCCGTCCGCGGGCGTCATGCGACGTACACGGCGTGCATCTGGTCGATCGCACGTCGGCACGGCTGTGCCGTCGTCGACCAGTGGGGCATGAACGCCCTCAAGGACTGGGGCTGCTGGTCGGAGGACCGCCTCCACATGAACGCCGAGGGCCACCGACGCGTCGCGCTCGCCGCCTACGCCGCACTCGGCCACACCGACGGCGACGCCGACCCCGACGCCCCCATGCCGCCCGCACCGATGCTCTCCCGCGCCGAGCGTCTCCGCGGTGACCGCGAGTGGACCCGCACCCACCTCCGACCGTGGATCGGCCGCCGCCTCACCGGGCGTTCCTCCGGCGACGGGCTCAACCCCAAGCGCCCCACCCTCACCCCGCCGATCTGAGGCCCCGCGGGGCCCGTTCCGACGCCCTCCGACCACCCACATAGACACAACCGTCGCGCCCATCCCACACCCGGGGTGGGCGCGACGCGCGCTGTGTCCCAACGTCGTTCGCGACGAGGGCGCGGCCATCGGCATCACCGCCGGGGCGCCTTGTCGCTCACGACCACCCGTTCGAGCCGGACGACTGTGTGAGAGCCGTCCAAGACGGGCGATAGTGATGACGTCGCCACCGCGAGGGGGGCCACGCGGAGCGACCGACGGGCCGAACGGCCCGCCGTCGGGGAGCGCGTCCACCGGACGCACCACGAACCGGGTACAGACACCGCCCGGCAGTCCTGAGGGGGACCTGATGACCACCGCGGAGACCACGCGCCGCACCATCGCGACCGCCGCCACCATGAGCCTCGCCGCCGGCCTCCTCGCCGCCGGCGGGAGCACCGCGCACGCCGTCGACACCAGCGGTGCCGCGTTCAACCCGGCCCTTCCCAGAAGGGCTGGGTGCGCCTCGCCGACAACCAGCTCGAGACCACCGGCCTCATGCAGCTCGACACCGACCGCAACGGCTCCTACGAGACCGACGTCTGCTGCATCGAGCTCACGGTCCCCGTCAACATGGACGTGAACGCCTACGGCGGCTACTTCTCGTACGACTGGAACACCTACCAGCCGTCCCGGGCCTCCGCGCCCTACTGGAACATGAACAAGGCCAAGGTCGCCTGGCTGCTCGGCCAGTCCTACCCGCAGGTCTCCGCCGACGACATCCTCAAGTCCGCCGGGGTCGACCCCACTCTGGTCGCGAGCGCGAGCTTCACCCGTGAGTCCCTCGTCGTCGCCGCGACGCAGGCCGCCGTCTGACACCTGACCAACGGCATCGACATCGCGAACCCCACCGCCTACGAGGCCTCCCGCAGCGACACCGCCCGCGCCTCCTACTTGCAGCGCAAGGTGTACGAGTGCCTCCTCCGCGAGGCCGCCGCCAACGCGACGAAGATCACCGGCCCGACCGCGCTGTCGTTCGACCCCTCGCACGCCGCGGGCGAGGCCGGCTCGATCATCGGACCGGTGACGCTCAAGACCTTGGACACGGTGTCCGTCGCCTCGCAGATCCCCGAGGGTGTCACGGCCGTCGACAAGGCCGGCAACCCGCTCGACCTCTCCTCGCTCGGCAACGGCTCGGAGATCTACCTGCAGGTGCCCGAGACCCAGGCGGCCGGCACGGCACAGTTCTCTGCGAAGACCACCTCGGCGGGCGTGCCGCTCGGTATGGTGTGGGACACCCCGCGAACCTCGACGCAGGCGCTCATCACGGCGAAGTCGACGACCAAGGAGTTCACGTCGACGGCGCACATCGACTGGGCGGCCAAGGTCGTCAACCCGGCTCCGCCCGTGATCGGCACGTCGGCGAAGGACCAGGCGGACGGCGACAAGGTCATCGACTCCCGCGGCGGCACCGTGGCGGACGTCGTCACCTACCGCAACCTCGTGCCCGGCAAGCAGTACCGCATCGAGGGTGAACTCGTCGACGCCACGACGGGCAAGGGCACCGGGATCACCGGGGAGTCCACGTTCATCCCGAGCGCCGCCGACGGGGCGGTCGAGGTGTTCTTCAAGATTCCCTCCGGCTATGCGGAGAAGACCCTCGTCGCGTTCGAGAAGCTCTTCGAGATCACCGGCACCACCCCGGTCGCCACCCACGAGGACATCACGGACGAGGCGCAGACCGTCACGGTCGGCGCGGTGCCCACCGCCGCGACGACGGCACGTGACGGCAGCGGCGACGACGTCTCCGACAAGGTGCTTCCGGCGACGGGCGGCACGGTCAAGGACGTCATCGCGTACACCGGCCTCACCCCGGGCAAGGAGTACACGGCCGAGGGAATCCTCGTGGAGAAGGTCGACGGAAAGGCCGGCGAGGTGGTCGGCGAGCCCGTGCGCGTGACGTTCACGCCCACCGCCGCCCGCCCACGGCACGGTCGAGGTCACCCTCCCGGTCCCCGCCTCCGCCGCGGGCAAGACCCTCGTCGTCTTCGAGACGATCTCGGACAAGGCGGGTGTCGTCGCCGAGCACAAGGACATCGACTCCGCACCGCAGACGGTGACCGTCGAGGCCCCCAAGCCCGAGCCCACACCGATGACGCCCGAGCCGACCACTCCGGCTCCGACGCCGACGACGCCCGAGCCCACCACGCCTGCGCCCACGACGACGGCCCCGGCGCCGACGACGCCGAACGTTTCCCGGGACGCCGGTGACCCCGAAGCCCGCCCCGTCGACGCCCGACGAGCCGGAGCTCACGCGTCCCGACGCGCCCACCACGCCCGACGCGCCGGTGCTCACGCGCCCTGACAAGCCCGCCCCGGTGAAGCCCACCAAGCCGGGCAAGGGCCCGAAGATGGTCACCCGCACGTTCCAGGTCGACCGTTACCTGCCGCGTACGGCACGTCAGGCCCGCTTCGTCGCGGCCTTCGACGACGACGGCAAGCTCCGTTACCGCGAGGACCGTCCGATGTGGGGGCGCGAGCCGCTACCAGTTCGTCACGATCACCGTCCCGGTGACGGCGACGAACGACCAGGTCGCCGCGGCGATCAACGCGAAGACGTCGGGGGCGATCGGTGACATCCGCACCGGCGCGCGTCCCTCCTCCGCGAAGGCCGGCCGTGGGTACACGGTCGCCTGGGAGCTCGGCCGTGGCGCGACCGTGAAGAAGGCGTGGGGCCCCCGCCACACCGTCCCGCAGACGTTCTTCGGTCGCTCCTGACCGAGGTGGGTGGTGGCACCGATCCCCCCGGTCTCGCCGCCCACGCGTGAGAGCCGCCCATCCCGCATCGTGCGCGGTGGGCGGCTCTCGTCGTCCCCGTGACCAGCGAAGGTCACGGCAGGGGGTCAGTCGTCGGCGCCCCTCTGCGGCGCGCCCGCCTCGCCACCCGGGAACTCGCCCTGCCCGGCCGCACCGCCGGGCGCCGCAGCCACGTCCTGGGCCGGGGGCCCTTCGCCGACCGTTCCGGGCGTCTCCGTCGCCTCCACCGGAGATCCACCGGACCGGCCGGGGTCGGTCGAGGTCGTCCGCCGCATCCCCGACGACGCGGCGATGAGCGCCAAACCGGTGAACACGAAGAGGACGGCGCGCAGGACGCCGCTCACGGCGTGGAGGTCGGCGAGGAACAGCTTGCCGACGGCGAGGGCGAGCACGGCGTACCCGACCCGAGTGAGACCGACGCGCGGGGTGAGGATCATCGCGAGCGCGCCGACCACCCACAGGACGGTCACGCCGACGTTCGCGAACATGACGCCCGTGGACGTCGCGCCCGGCAGCGTGCCGAGGGAGACGAGCGCGATGCTCCCGCCGTAGAGGCCGAGAAGCGCGGCGACCGCGCAGCGTGTCGACTCGTTCACGCCCGGAAGCGGGAGGATACGGCGGGAGCGGAGGTGGAGCACGGCGGTGGCGCCGAGGAGGACACCGAGCGCGACGCCGGTGGCGGTGCCACTCCCCGCCTCGAACGCGGCCCACACGACGCTCACCGGACGGACGAGGGTCGCCGAGCCGATCAGCGACAGGGCCGTGAACACGACCGAGGTGACGACGAGGTGCGGCGACCGGCCCCGACGCGCCGCGGCGAGCAGGAGCAGGGCCTCGAGGGCGACGAGCGCCGTCACGGTCCCGGGCGAGGTGTCGAGGAACCCCGTCCCGAGGAGGAGGTGGACGGCGGCACCGATGGTGAGGACGCCCCGCACGCGACCCCCGTACCGCCAGGCGGCGACGCCGAGCACGAGGGCGAGGGCCACGGTCAGCGGCGCGTCACCCCACCCGGGGCCGGCCTGGTCCACGCGGTCGTGCAGCGTGGCGGCAGCCAGGACGGAGGCGACGAGCCCGGCGGAGGTGACGACCGGTTCGTCGACGTGCGCCGCGTGGGCGACGACGAGAAGCACGACCATCCACGAGGAGGCGAGACCGGCCCATCCGATGCCCACGTCGGCGACGGCAGGGAGCGTGAGGAGCGCGACCAGGGCGACGACGAGGAGGATCGCGGCCGCGACGCGGAAGAGCCGGAGCCACCGGTGCTCGTGGACGAGCCGGATGACGGGTGCGTAGGCGAGCGTGGAGAAGAGGAGGAGCTGGACCCGGGCCCCGGCGTCGAGGGGCACGAGGACGATCGGCAGGACGACGAACACCTCGATCTGGAGGAGGCACGCGAGGAGTTCGCTCCGCCACCGATGCGCGACCGCGGCGCCCGCGACGGACATCGCGAGACCGGCGCCGATGCCGACGAGCGGCGGGAACCAGTGGTAGAGGGTCGTCGCGGCGACGACCACGCCGAAACCGGCGGCGGCCGAGGTGGACGCGAGCGCCACGCCCGCCTCGGGGTTGCCGGAACGGACCTTCGTCGCGACGGCCCCGAGGACGACCGACAGGGCGACGAGCGACAGGACGCGCGGCACGGGACCGAACAGGCCGGCGGCGATCGCGACGGCGAGGAGGAACCCGACGCCGAGGATCGTGACGATCGCCCCACCTGCCGCGAGGAGACGTGCGGGGGTGAAGACCGACGCCCCGCCGCCGACGGGGCGGGCGGGGGTCTCCGTGGGTCGGGTGTGTGCCGACGCCGACGCCGACGCCGATGCCGAGCGCAGTCGCGGCCGCGGCATCACCGCCGGGCGCGCCGGGGTCGATCGCTTCGCCGGGGCCGTGCGCCGCCACACGTCGCTCGATTCGGTACCGGCGGTGTCGGCCGGTTCGTCCGTGGTTCGATCCGCGGTCCGGGGAGACACCGCCGCAGTGGGAGGCACCCACGGCTCCGCGGGAGGGGCTGCGGGCGTCGAGGGATCCGTCGATGCCGCACCGGCGATGAGGGACGAGACGCGCCGGGCGGCATCCCCCGCGGGCGCGGCGGCGGGCCGGTGCCCGTCGGGCACCTCCGAGTCGGTGGCGGGGTCGCAGGTGACCGGGGGCACGCCGAGCGCGACGCTCACGGCCTCGAACTGGCGGCGCAGTGCGCAGACCTCGGTGACGAGCACACCGAGGGGATCCGTCGCGTGGGGGGACGTCGTGGGTGGGGGCATGTCGGGCTCCTCGTCAGAACCGGTGGACGACTTCATCCCACCAAGGACGGGTGCCCCGCGCCTGAGCACCGATACCCAAATCCGGCCCCGACGACCGTGGGTACGGACCCTCGGATTTCCCCGCACATCCCCGCACACGTCCCCCCACACGACCGCGCGCCCGCCCCGAGCTCGGGACGGGCGCGCGACGAGGTCGGGCTCAGGCCGTGGCCATCTCCTCGCGGAGGGCGGCGGCGAAGGCGTCGACGTCGTCCTCGGTGGTGTCGAAGCTGCACATCCAGCGCACCTCGCCGGTGGCCTCGTCCCACACGTAGAACGGGTACCGCTGCTGCAGGCGTTCGGTGACGGCCTCGGGGAGGATCGCGAACACGGCGTTGGCCTCGGGCTCACGCGTGACGGTGACGCCGTCGACGTCGCGCACCGCGTCGGAAAGACGCTTCGCCATCGCGATCGCATGCTCCGATCCGCGACGCCACAGGTCGCCCGAGAGGATCGTCATGAGCTGGGCGGAGGTGAAGCGCATCTTGCTGTTGAGCTGCGCGTCGAGCTTGCGGATGAACAGCGCCCGCTTGGGGTGGTCGAGGATGTCGGGGTCGAGCACGACGACGGCCTCGGCCCCCATGAGCCCGTGCTTGGTCCCGCCGAGGGAGAGCACGTCGACACCTGCGTCGGTCGTGAGCTCCTTGAGCGAGACACCCAGCGCCGCGGCACCGATGAACAGGCGGGCCCCGTCGAGGTGGAGCCGCATGCCGAGGGAGTGCGCATGGTCGGCGAGCGCGCGGATCTCCTCGACCGTGTAGAGCGTGCCGAGCTCGGTGCTCTGCGTGATCGACACGACGGATGCCTGGGCGTGATGCTCGTCGTCGAAGCCCCAGGCGACCTGCTCGACGAGCTCGGGGGTGAGCTTGCCCTCGGGGGTGTCGACGGGCAGGAGCTTGAGACCGGCGATCTTCTCCGGCGCGCCGCACTCGTCGACGTTGATGTGCGCCGAACGGGCGCACACGACCGCGCCCCAGCGGGGCGTGACGAGGTCGAGGGAGACGATGTTCGCGCCCGTGCCGTTGAACACGGGGTAGATCGACGCGTCGGGCCCGAACTGCTCCGTGACGAGGTCGCCGAGGGCGGCCGTGTAGACGTCCTCGCCGTACGCCTTCTGGTGGCCGCCGTTGACGAGGGCGAGCGCCTCGAGGATCTCGGGGAGCACACCGGAGTAGTTGTCGCTGGCGAAGCCGCGGAAGGCCGGGTCGTGGAGGCGTTCGATCATGGCGCCAGGCTACGGCGGGTGCCGTTGAGGTCGGCGGCGGGAAGGGCGAAGAGACCGACGAGTTCGGCGGCGACGTCGTCGACGTGGCTGTAGCCGGGGAACTTGCGGTCGGGACGCTCCTCCTTCATCGCGTCGGTGAGCAGCGCCTTGATCTGCACGATGACGGCCGCCGCGTCCTCGGCGTCGCGCCCCTCCTCGGCGGCGGCCTTGGCGGCCGCGGCGAAGGAGTCGGCAACGGCGAGGGTCCACGTCTCGGCGGCGGCCTTGGCCGCGGCGTAGGACGCGTTCTTCGCGCCGGGCGTCTGCGCCTGAGGCGTCGAGATGATCGCGAGTCGCCCGCCGGATTCGACGAGGGCGTCGTGGCAGGCCCGGCTCGTGTGCTGGAGGGTGCGCACGAGGAGGTTCTGCATGAGCTCCCAGTCGGCGAGGTCGGACTCGACGATGCCCTTGCCACCCCGCCAGCCGCCGACGAGGTGGAGCAGACCGTCGATGCGGCCCTGCTCCTCACGGACGGCGGTGAGCGCGGGCTTCGTGGCGCCCTCCTCGAGGAGGTCGACGACGACGCCCTGGGCGCGGCCCTCCCCCTGCGTCTCGTTCGCGGTGGCGACGACGGGGTCGAGGCGGCTCGCATCGTTGTCGATCGCGACGACGGTCGCTCCGGCCTCGACGAGGCGGGCGAGCGTGGGAGGTCCGGCCGCACCGGCGGCACCGGCGACGAGGACGACCTTGCCGCTCAGGTCGACGGTCGAGGTGCTCATGCGACGCTCCCGTGCTCGGCGGCGTACTGCTTCTCGCTCTCGGCGGTGATGCCCTTGGTGGAGGTGATGACCGGCCCGAGCTTCTTGTTCAGCGCCTCGAAAAAGACGTTGAGGGGGAACTCGTCGGGCAGGACGAGGTCGACGAGCTCCTTCGGCTTGCCCTCGAGCGGGAGGGCGTCGGCACCCTTGGCCCACGTCGAGCGCGGGTGCGGGGCGACGTACTCGGAGACGAAGTCGTACGAGGCGATCCAGTGGGCGACCTTGCTGCGGTCGATGCCTTCGCGGTACAGCGTGTTGACGGCCTCGGCGAGCTCGCACACGCTTCCGGGCACCGCGGCCCAGTCGAACGTGAGGCGGTTGTCGGTCCAGCGCAGCGCGTCGTGCTTGTGGAGCCACGCGAAGAGGAGCTGACCACCGAGACCGTCGTAGTTGCGCACCCGGCCGCCGGTGATGGAGAACCGGAAGATGCGGTCGAAGATCACGCCGTACTGCACGCCCTTGGCGAACGGCTGACCCTCCTTCTCGAGCTTCGTGGCCTCGACGAACGTGTTGAGGTCGCAGCGGAGCTCCTCGAGGGAGTACATCCAGTACGGCATGCGCTGCTTGATCATGAACGGGTCGAACGGCAGGTCACCGCGCATGTGGGTGCGGTCGTGGATCATGTCCCACATCGCGAACATGCCCTGGCAGTACTCCTGGCTGTGGAGGAGTCGCTCGGCGTCCGGCGGCAGGTCGAGGGAGAGCAGCTCGGCGGCCGCGGCGGTGACGCGACGGAAGCGGGCGGCCTCGCGGTCGGAGAAGATCGCGCCCCACGTGAACTGCGGCACCTCACGCATCGCGACGGTCTCGGGGAAGAGCACGGCGGAGTCGGTGTCGTAGCCGGGGGTGAAGTCGATGAAATCGATCGAGAGGAACGCCTTGTTCGTGTACGTCTTCTCGAGCTCGGCCAGCCAGTCGGGCCAGTAGACGCTCACGAGCACGGCCTCGATGTTGCGGTCGAGGTTGCCGTTCTGCGTGTACATCGGGAAGACGACGAGGTGGGCGAGGCCGTCCTCGCGGTGGGCGGCCGGGTCGAACACGAGGATGGAGTCGAGGAAGTCGGGGACGCCGAAGCCCTCGTCGGCCCAGCGACGGAAATCGGCGACGCACTGCGTGAGGTAGGCGGCGTCGTGGGGGAACTCGGGCGCGAGGGCCTCGATGCCGGTGCAGATGCGTTCGACGATGCGGCGGGCGGCGTCGAGGTCGTGGGTCTCGCCGTCGATGGAGCCGTCCTTGTTCTGCAGCGGGCGGATCTCCTCGACGGCGGCCTTGAGGTCGAGCCAGCGGGGGTCGACGGCGAGCCACGCGGCCTCGAGGGAGGCGTCGCTGCCGCCGCGTCCGGCGCCCGCGGCCCACGTGACGAGGTTGGCCCAGAGGGCGCGGTGGTCGAGGTCGTCGATGGAGTCGTCGCCGAAGAGGTCGGAGTCGGCGAGGAGGACGACACGTCCGTCCCCCGGCCGGGCGGTGACGGCGAGGGGCTCCCCCGCCGGGTCCGCGGTCGCGCGGGTCCGGGCGAGGACGGTGACCTCGCCGGCCTTGTCGGCGTCGTCGACGACGATCGTGCCCGCGCGGTAGAAGCAGGCCTCGTCGACGCCGGAGAGGATGCCGCCGCGGCGGCCGTTGCCGTCGTCGTCGAGGTCGGCGAGGACCCACGTGGAGACACCGTTGAAGCGGTGGATGCCGTCGTGGACCGTCGTGTTGCGGATCGAGAGACCGAACCGGCCGACGAGGTCGAGGAGGTTCGAGCCGTAGGAGCCCTGCTGGCACTCGCCGAGGACGACGAGGCCGCCGCCACCGCGGACGTAGGTCTCGATTGCGTCGAGCTCGGCCTCGGTGAAGACGGGGCTGCCGGCACCGCTCGTGCGCTCCGCGCCGGTGTCCGCGGGGTGGGCGACGACGAGGACGTCGGCCTCGCCGAGCACGTCCGCGGCGAGCCCACCCGTCGTGTGGGCGGTGACGTCGTAGCCGCGCTGACGCAGCACCTCGGCGGCCTGCGCGTAGCTCGCGTCGGCCGGCTGTGCGGGGTTGATGCGGGCCGCGACCTGCGGGTCGAGCGACCACGCCTCGCTGTGCGACTCGTCGACGAGGACACGAGGGAACACGCTCATGGCCGACTCCTCTTCTCTTCCGGTGACTTCAGGGGTGGGTCCCGGACTGTACCGTCCGGACGGTCCTTCTCAGCGTCGAGCACGCGGGCCGGTTTTGTCCACCGTCTCGACGCACACCATCGGGACGGCGGTTGTCGGTGACGCCACTTACAGTGATATTGACCATCGACGAAGGGAAGCGGCATGTCCATCGCCTCGACCTTCCTGGGCTGGCCGGTCCTCCGGCAGCTCAAGGAGGGAGACTTCCTCGGTCGTGGGCCTGCAGTGGCCTCGACCCGCACCAAGAACCTCACGCCTCGCACGGTCGGGGCCGACCGTGTCGCCAAGAGCGTCTGCCCGTACTGCGCCGTCGGCTGCGGCCAGCGCATCTTCGTCAAGGACGAGAAGATCGTCCAGATCGAGGGCGACCCCGACTCCCCCATCTCGCGCGGCCGACTGTGCCCCAAGGGCAGCGCGAGCGAGCAGCTCGTCAACAACCCCAACCGGGCGACGAAGGTGCTCTACCGCGCGCCGCACGCCACCGACTGGCAGCAC
The DNA here is from genome assembly GCF_000247995.1 of Mobilicoccus pelagius NBRC 104925. Taxonomy (GTDB): domain Bacteria; phylum Actinomycetota; class Actinomycetes; order Actinomycetales; family Dermatophilaceae; genus Mobilicoccus; species Mobilicoccus pelagius. Next base: position 41,446 of record NZ_BAFE01000051.1, on the reverse strand, counting down.
CTCGACCTCGCCGAGGCGACCGAGATGATCGCCGACCGCATCATCGAGACGCGTGCCCGGACGTGGCAGGACGTCGACGACGAGGGCCGCAAGCTCAACCGCACGATGAGCATCGCGTCCCTCGGCGGTGCCACACTGGACAACGAGGAGAACTACCTCATCAAGAAGTTGTTCACCGGCCTCGGAGCGGTACAGATCGAGAACCAGGCCCGCATTTGACACTCCGCCACGGTTCCCAGTCTGGGAGCCTCGTTCGGGCGCGGCGGCGCCACCCAGTTCGTGCAGGACATGGCGAATGCGGACTGCATCGTCATCCAGGGCTCGAACATGGCCGAGAACCACCCGGTCGCGTACCAGTGGGTGACCGAGGCCAAGATGCGCGGGGCGAAGATCCTGCACATCGACCCACGCTTCACGCGCACGTCCGCGGTCGCGGACAAGCACGTGCCGATCCGTGTGGGCACCGACATCGTCTTCCTCGGCGCCCTCATCAAGTACGTCCTCGACAACGACCTCTACTTCGAGGAGTACGTCAAGGCGTTCACCAACGCGGCGACGCTGGTCGACGAGGACTTCAAGGACGTCGACGAGCTCGACGGCGTGTTCTCGGGCTACGACCCGGAGACGGGCGCGTACGACATGAGGTCGTGGGCGTACGACTCCCCGTCCACGCGCGAGGACGAGGTCGGCGGCCCCGACGGCGGCCACGAGCACGGCAGCGAGAAGCGCGAACGTTCCGCCGGTGACGAGCACGGCTCCGGTGGTCCCGCGCTCGACCATGCCGTCGTCCTGCGCGACGACACCCTGCAGCACCCCCGGTGCGTGTTCCAGGTCGTCAAGCGGCACTTCGCGCGGTACACGCCGGAACTCGTCGAAGAGATGTGCGGCGTGAGCCGTGAGGACTTCCTCGAGGTGGCCCGCACCATCACCGAGAACAGCGGCCGGGAGCGCACGACGTGCTTCGCGTACGCGGTGGGCTGGACCCAGCACACCCTGGGCGCGCAGTTCATCCGCACGGCGAGCATCCTGCAGCTGCTCCTCGGCAACATCGGACGTCCGGGCGGCGGCATCATGGCGCTGCGCGGCCACGCGAGCATCCAGGGCAGCACCGACATCCCGACGCTGTTCAACCTGCTGCCGGGCTACCTGCCCATGCCGAAGGCAGGCACGCACGACACGTTCCACCACTACATCGCGTCGATCGCGTCGCCGGACCAGAAGGGTTACTGGGCCGACGCCCGCAAGTACGCGGTGAGCCTGCTCAAGGCGTACTACGGCGACGCGGCCACGCCCGAGAACGACTTCGGGTTCGACATGCTGCCCAGGCTGACCGGCAACCACAACACGTACGCCACGGCGATGGGCATGATCGATGGCACGGTCGAGGGGTACTTCCTCCTCGGGCAGAACCCGGCGGTCGGCTCGTCGCACGGCCGACTCCAACGGCACGCGATGAGCAACCTCAAGTGGCTCGTCGTGCGCGACATGAACCTCATCGAGTCGGCCACGTTCTGGAAGTCCGGCCCCGAGATCGCCACGGGCGAGATGAAGACCGAGGAGATCGGTACCGAGGTCTTCTTCCTGCCCGCCGCGGCCTACGCGGAGAAGTCGGGCACGTTCACCCAGACCCAGCGACTGTTGCAGTGGCGTGAGGCCGCGGTGGCGCCCCCGGGCGAGGCCGCGTCCGAGCTCCAGTTCTTCTACGAGTTGGGCAAGATCATCCGGCGCAAGCTCGACGGCAGCACCGAGCCCCGCGACCGGGCGATCCTCGACCTGACGTGGGACTACCGCACCGACGAGAAGGGCGAGATCGACGCCGAGGCCGTCCTCGCCGAGATCAACGGTCGGTACCTCACCGGCGAGAAGGCCGGGCAGCTCCTGCCCGCCTACGGCGAGATGAAGGACGACGGCAGCACCGACGGCGGATGCTGGATCTACACCGGCGTCTTCAAGGACGGTGTCAACCAGGCCCGTCGTCGCAAGCCCGACGCCGAGCAGAGCTGGGTCTCCCCCGAGTGGGGTTGGGCCTGGCCGGCCAACCGGCGCATCCTCTACAACCGCGCGTCGGCCGACCCCGACGGCAAGCCGTGGAGCGAGCGCAAGGCCTACGTCTGGTGGGACGAGGAGAAGGGCGAGTGGACGGGGCACGACATCCCCGACTTCCCGGCCAAGACCCGACCGGACCACCGACCCGAGCCCGGCACGGGCGGCGCCGCCGGCATCGCCGGTGACGACCCGTTCATCATGCAGGCCGACGGCAAGGGGTGGTTGTACGCACCCAAGGGCATGGTCGACGGGCCGATGCCGAGCCACTACGAGGCTCAGGAGTCACCGGTCTCGAACCCGCTCTACAGCCAGCAGCGCAACCCCTCGCGCATGGTCTACCCGCGTGCGGACAACCTCACCGCCCCCTCGGGCGAGGAGCGCGGCGCCGACGTGTACCCGTTCGTGTTCACGACGTACCGCCTCACCGAGCACCACACGGCGGGCGGCATGAGCCGCTGGGTGCCCTACCTCTCGGAACTCCAGCCGGAGTTCTTCTGCGAGGTGTCCCCCGAGCTCGCGACCCTGCGGGGTCTCGAGAACGGCGGGTGGGCGACGATCATCTCCGCCCGTTCGGCGATCGAGGCGCGCGTTCTCGTCACCGAACGGGTGCGCCCGATGCGCATCGGGGAGCAGACGATCCACCAGATCGGCCTGCCCTACCACTGGGGCCAGGGCGGCGAGGGGGCCGTCGTCACCGGCGACGGTGCCAACGACCTCCTCGGCGTCACGCTCGACCCCAACGTCGCCATTCAAGAGTCCAAGGTCGCGAGCTGCGACATCCGACCGGGGCGTCGCCCCACGGGTGAGGCCCTCATGCACCTCGTGGAGGAGTACGCCTCGCTCGCCGGCGTCACCGCCGACACGGGCAACTCGTTGCGTGCGACCGGCGCGGTGCCGCAGGGCTCGGAGACGCGCGACGACGGTGGAGACGCCGACGACTCGTCGACGGACTCCTCCCCGATCCAGGGAAGGGACTGACCCATGGGGTTCTGGCGCAACCAGCTCTCCGGACCCACCGACCCCGCGCGTGACGCCGGGTGGGAGGACCCGCCGCCGCGCAAGGGGTTCTTCACCGACACGTCCATCTGCATCGGCTGCAAGGCGTGCGAGGTGGCGTGCAAGGAGTGGAACGGCATCCCCATGGACCGCCTGGGGATGACGGGCGACTCGTACGACAACTCCATCTCGCTCGGCGCCAGCACGTGGCGTCACGTGGCGTTCGTCGAGCAGAGCGGCGACCGTGTGGCCGCCGCCCGCGAGTCGGGGCGCCGCCTGGTCGACATGGGCATGCCGTCGGTGCGCCCGCCGCGGCCGGCCGAGCCCCCGGCGCCGCTGCGTCGCGCGACCGCGATGATCACGGACCGGGCCACGCCGGGGGTCCTGCCTCTGGACGGGCCGGGCACCGCGGCGTCGGCGCCCGAGTCGATCCCGCAGGACCCCGAGGGCGTCGTCGGCGCCTCCGGCGGCGGCTGCGGGTGCGGGTCGAACGGCGGGTGCTGCGGCTCCGGCGGGTCCGCTGCTGCGACGGGTGTCGCGACGGCCGACCGGCCGTCCGCGCCCGTGGGTCCCGGAGTCGGCGACCTGGACGCGGCCGAGCTGGCCGCCCGACAGGCCGCCCACGACGGCACGCTGCCCGACTTCCGCTGGCTCATGGCGTCGGACGTCTGCAAGCACTGCACGCACGCGGCCTGCCTGGACGTGTGCCCCACGGGCGCGCTGTTCCGCACGGAGTTCGGCACGGTCGTCGTCCAGGACGACGTCTGCAACGGCTGCGGGTACTGCGTGCCCGCGTGCCCGTTCGGTGTCATCGAGCGCCGCGAGCGCCCGACCGGCCCCGACGGCAAGCCCGAGAAGACGGCCGTCAAGAACGAGGGCATAGCCCAGAAGTGCACGCTCTGCTACGACCGGCTGCAGGCCGACGCCAAGCCGGCGTGCGCCCAGGCGTGCCCGACGACGTCCATCCAGTTCGGCGACCTGGACGAGATGCGTCGCCGCGCCGCCGAGCGGGTGGCCGCGCTGCACGAGAAGGGCTTCACCGAGGCCCGCGTGTATGGCGGCAACACCCACGACGGCGTCGGCGGCACGGGTTCGGTGTTCCTGCTCCTCGATGAGCCCGAGGTGTACGGCCTGCCGCCGGACCCCCGCGTCACCACCGCGGACCTTCCCGACATCTTCCGCAAGGCCGGATTCGCCGGGCTCACCATGCTCGTCGGCGCGGCCCTGAGCTTCCTCGGACGGCGGCCATGAGCGACGTCAACCCCGCACCCGTTCTCCCGGCCTCGGGCGGCACCGGCCCCGCAGGCGGTCGCCGCGGCAAGGGCCGCCGCAAGCGGCAGCGCGACGACATCATGGTGCCCGAGGTGGAGTTCTCGTCGTACTACGGCCGGCAGATCGTCAAGCCCGCGCCGTGGAAGAACGAGATCCCCGCCTACCTGTACATGGGTGGCCTGGCCGCCGGGTCGGCGCTCGTCGCGGCTGGCGGCGAGATGACGGGCCGCACCGAGCTGCAGCGCAACGGCCGCCTGGTGGCGCTCGCCGCGCTGGGCGGCAGCACGGTCGCGCTGGTCAGCGACCTGGGCAAGCCCAGCCGCTTCTACAACATGATGCGGACGGTCAAGCTGACGTCGCCCATGAGCGTCGGTTCGTGGATCCTGGCCGGGTTCGGCGCGTTCACGGGCGTGGCGGCGTTCTCGGAGGTCATGAAGCAGGTGCTGCCCGAGGACGTGCCGGGCGCGCGGCTGTGGCCCATCGGCGACCGGCTGGCCAGCCTGGGCGCGGGCGCGTTCTCGGCCCCGCTCGCGGCGTACACGGCCGTGCTGTTGGCCGACACCGCCACCCCCACGTGGCACTCGTCGTACAAGGAGCTGCCATTCGTGTTCGTCGGGTCGGCCATGGCCGCCGCCGGCGGCGCGGCCATGGTGACGACGTCGCCCCGCGAGACCGCCCCCGCGCGCCGGATGGCGCTCGGCGGCGCCGTGCTCGAGGTCGGGGCGCACCGCCTGATGGAGCGCAGCATGGGCCTGACGGCCGAGCCGCTGCACACCGGCAAGGCTGCGACGTACCTGAAGGTGAGCAAGGCCTGCATGTACGCCGGTGCGGCGCTCACCGCGGTCGGCGGGCGGCGCCGCCCGCTCGCCGTGCTGGCAGGGCTGGCGCTCAACGCGGGGTCGGCCCTCACCCGATTCGGTGTGTTCGAGGCCGGCATCGCGTCGGCCAAGGACCCCAAGTACACGGTCGTGCCGCAGCGCGAGCGCATCGCCCGGCGGCAGGCCGACGCGGCCGAGGCCGTGCGGAGCGGCGCCACCACCGCCATCGGCGACTGACCGGACCACCCGGCAGCGACCACCGCACACGACGACGCGCCGTCACCCCCATCGGGGTGACGGCGCGTCGTCGTGTGCGGTGCTGGTGACACGGCTCGACCCGTCGAAAGCGAGGAGGGCACCCCACCGGCCCCGCGGCCACGGATCCGCCTCGCGCTCGATATCGCCCGTCGCGGCGGCGAAAAGCCCACCCTGACACAGATGTATGCTTTTCATAACGTTTCATTATTCTTGGCGTGAGCCGCTCGGCCTCGCCCAGCGTTCAGAAAGGCCTCACCCATGCGTCGCACAGCCCTGCTCGTGCCCACCCTCGCGCTCGCGCTCGCCGCCAGCGCCTGCGGCGCCAACGCGAAGACGGATGCTGGCCCCGGCGCGGCCGCGGGCAGCACTACCCAAACCCCGGCCCGGGGCGGCACCCTGAAGATGCTCAGCACCGCCAAGGAGATCCACTTCGATCCCGCGATGAGCCAGAACCTCGCCACATCGGGGCTGCATTACATCACCCGGAGCCTCACGGCCTGGAAGACCGATCCGCACAAGCAGACCGAGCTCGCGGCCGACCTCGCCACCGACACGGGCACCACGAGCGACGGGGGCAGGACGTGGACGTTCCGACTGCGTGACGGCCTGGTCTACGCCGACGGCACCCCCATCACGGCCGCGGACGTGAAGTTCGGCCTCGAGCGCTCCTTCGACGAACAGCTGCAGGGCGGCCTCAGCTACCACAAGGTGCTGCTCGAAGGAGGCGACGCATACCGCGGACCCGCCAAGGGCGCCCACCTGGCCTCCATCGAGGCGAAGGACGACAAGACCCTCGTGTTCCACCTCAACCGCAGGTTCGCCGACTGGCCGTGGGTCGCCTCGATGCCCGCCTTCGCACCCGTCCCGGCGAACAAGGGCATGGGCATCCCGGCCTACGACCACACCCCGCCCGCGAGCGGCCCCTACCAGGTCCAGGACTACCAGGTGGGATCCAAGGTCACCCTCGCGCGCAACCCGGCGTGGAAGCCCGAGACCGACCCGATCCGCCCCGCCTACCCCGACGCCATCACCTACGAGATGGGCCTCAACCCCGACACCGTCGGGCAGCGCATGGCGGACGACTCCGGCGACGACAAGAACGCGACCGGCCCCACCGTGTCGGCGGCGCTCATCCCCAAGGTCAACGCCGACCCGGCGCTCAAGAGCCGCGTGTACGTCTCCCCGTCCGGCGCGTCCAGCTACCTGGTGCTCAACATGTCGCGCCCCGGGCTGAAGGACCTCAAGGTGCGCCAGGCCATCAACTACGCGGTCGACAAGCAGCAGATCCAGACCATCGCCGGCGGCCCCACGTACGGCGGCGAGCTCTCCACGACCTTCATGCCCCCGGGCGTGAAGGGCCACAAGAAGTTCGACCTGTACCCGGCGCCACCCGCGGGGGACCCCGCCAAGGCCCGGGAGTTGCTCGGCGGCACCAAGGTGCCCCCGCTGACGTTCGTCGTGGACGCCGCCTCCACCGAGGAGGGCCAGATGGCGAGCTCCATCGCCAACGACCTCGGCGAGATCGGCATCACCGTGAACGTCGTCGCGCAGGACACCGACAAGGTCACCGACACCAAGTACAAGAACGGCGACTTCGACCTCGGCTTCGGCTCCTGGCAGGCCGACTACCCGTCGGCGTACGCCGCGCTCCAGCCGCTCGTCGAGTCGAGCCAGATCGGCGACGGCAACTACAACGCGTCGCGGCTCGACGACCCGAAGATCGACACCGCGATCCGCACCGCGTCCTCCGAGACCGACCCGGCCGAGGCCGAGGCGCAGTGGGGCGCCATCGACGAGATGGCGATGAAGCACGCGCCGATCGTGCCGCTGTACTACTCGCGCAACGCGTTCATCTACGGCTCGAACGTGGGCGGCAGCTACGTGCCGAGCTTCCCGTCGTACACCGACGCGCTGGTCCAGGGCCTGAAGAAGCCGTGACGACGTCTGCTGTGATGCCGCGTGGGCGGGACCGCACGGTCTCGCCCACGCGGGCCGCCCTGCACCGTGCCCTCCGCGGCACCCAGGCGCGCGCGGGCCTGGTGTGCCTCGGCCTCGTGCTGGGGTTGGCGCTGCTGGCGCCGCTGCTCGTGGCCCTCGAGGGGCAGCACGTCGGCCAGTTCGACGGGGCGGCCGTCGACGCCGCCACCGGCGGCACCCCCATCGGCCCGTTCGGGGGCGTCTCGTCCCGGCACTGGCTGGGGGTGGAGCCCGGAACGGGACGCGACCTGCTCGCCCTCATCGCGTACGGGACCCGCACGTCCATCGGCATCGCCGCCGGCGCGACCCTCCTCGCCGCGTCGTTCGGCGTGCTCGTCGGCCTGGCCATGGGCTACTCGGGCGGCTGGTTCGAGGCCGTGATGGGGCGTTTCGTCGACTTCATGTTCGGGTTCCCGAGCCTGCTCTTCCTCATCGCCGTGCAGCTCATCGTGCCGCCGGAGTTCCCGCGCGCGCTGCTCATCACCCTGGCCCTCGCGTTCTTCGGCTGGGTGGGCACGGCCCGGCTCGTGCACGGCCAGGCCGCCGCGCTCTCCCGGCGCGAGTTCGTGCTCGCCGCCCGCGCATCCGGCACGCCCGTGCACCGCATCCTCACGGGCGAGCTGCTGCCCAACCTCGTCGGCACCGTCGTCGTGGTCGTGGCCCTGCAGTTCCCCGGAACGGTCGGGGTCGGAGCGGGCCTGTCGTTCCTCGGGATCGGGGTGGGCCCGCAGACCCCCGAGCTGGGCCGCCTCATCGGCCAGTCGATCACCTGGACCTACACCGGCGCCGACCCCTGGTACCTGCTCTTCCCCGGCGCCACGCTGTTCCTGCTCGTTCTCGGCTCGACCCTCCTCGGCGACAGCCTGCGCGACGCCTTCGACGTGCGCCTGGACGGAGGCGTCGCATGACCCGGTTCGTCGCGCGTCGCGTCCTCGCCAGCGTGCTCGTGCTCGTCGCGATCTCGTTCTGCGTGTACATGCTCTTCTACAGCTCGGCCGTCGACCCGGCCCGCGTGATGTGCGGGCGCCCGTGCCGCCCGGACCGTCTCGCGCAGATCAAGAGCTTCATGCAGACCGACCGGGACGCGTTCCACCAGTGGCTCGACTTCCTGGCCGGGCTGTTCCAGGGGCGCACGTTCGGCTCGGGTGCCGAGGCGGTCACGTGCGTCGCCCCGTGCGTCGGGTTCTCGTTCGAGCTGCGCCGCCCCGTCACCGAGCTCATCCTCGAACGCCTGCCCGTCACCGCGTCCATCGCGTTCGGCGGTGCCCTCACCGCCCTGGCCCTCGGGTTCGGCGGCGGCGTGCACGCGGCCCTGCGGCGCGGGCGGCCGTTCGACCACGCCGCGCGAGGCGTCTCCCTGGCCCTCATCGCCACGCCGACCTACCTGCTGGGGCTCGTCGCCGTGCTGATCTTCGGGTTCTACCTCGACATGGTTCCGGTCTCCGGGTATGTGCCGTTCCGGGAGAGCCCCGTCGGGTGGGCCTGGCACCTCGTGCTCCCGTGGCTCGTCATCGGGGCGCTCAACGCCGCCACCTACCTGCGGTTCGCCCGCAACCAGATGCTCGAGGAGCTCTCCGCCGAGCACCTGCGCACCGAACGCGCGACCGGCGCCCCGCGGCGGCACGTGCTCCGCACCGCGCGTCGCGGCGTGTGGGTGCCGATCATCACGATGTTCGGCCTCGACCTGGCCGGGCTGCTCGGCGGCGCCGTGTTCACCGAGCGCGTGTTCGGCATGCACGGGCTCGGCGACCTGCTCATCGACGCCGTGGGACGCCGCGACCTCGGCCTCGTCGTCGGCACGGCCCTGTTCGGCGCCGCCCTCGTCATCGCCGCCAACCTCGTCGTGGACATCGTCCACGGCCTGATCGACCCGAGGATCCGTCGTGCCTGATCCCGCACCCACCGCCTCGCCCGCCCTCACGGTCGAGGGCCTGAGCGTCGCGTTCCGATCCGGCAGGGGCGAGGTGCGGGCCGTCGACGACGTGAGCCTCGGGGTCGACGGGGGGCGTGTGCTCGGCGTCGTCGGCGAATCCGGGTCGGGCAAGTCCACGCTCGCCCTGGCCACGATGGGGCTGCTGCCCGACACGGCCCGCGTCGACGGCCACGTCCGCGTCGGCGGGATCGACATGGTCACCGCCGACGAGCCGCAGAGGGAGCGCGTGCGCGGGGGTGACATCGCGATGGTCTTCCAGGACGCCACCGCGGCCCTCAACCCGTTCCGCACCGTCGGCGCCCAGATCGCTGCGGCCCACAGGCTGCGCCACGGCGTGTCCCGCAGGGCCGCGCATGCCCGCGCCGTGGAGACGCTCGCGCTCGTCGGCATGTCGAACCCCCGCGCCCAGGCCGACCAGTACCCGCACGAGCTCAGCGGCGGGATGCGCCAACGCGCCATGATCGCCACCGCCATCGTCAACGAGCCACGCGTCCTCATCGCCGACGAACCCACGACCGCCCTCGACGTGACCGTGCAGGCCCAGGTCCTCGACGTGCTGAACGACCTCGTGCGGCAGATGCACATGGCGATGGTGCTCATCACCCACGACCTGGGCGTGGTCGCGCAGACCGCCGACGACGTGCTCGTCATGTACGCCGGTCAGGTGGCCGAGGTAGGCGGCACCACCGACCTGTTCGCCCGCCCCGCGCACCCCTACACGCGGGGCCTGCACGCCGCGACACCCGACATGGACGCCCCGCCCGCACGGCTCGCCGCCATCCCCGGGGTGCCCGCCTCCGGCGCGGATCGCCCCTCCGGGTGCCCGTTCCATCCCCGGTGCCCGCTGCAGCCCACGGTCGGCGAGGCGTGTCTGGTCCGCCGCCCCGCCCTCACCCCACGCCCGGGGGTCGCGCCGCACCTCGCGGCCTGCCACGCCACCCAGGAGCCCGCATGACCGAGACCGCCCTGCTCAGCCTGCGCGGCGTGACCAAGACCTTCCGCAGCCGCCGCTCCCCCTTCGCCCGGCCTACCCTCACCCGCGCGGCCGTCGACGTCGACCTCGACGTGCACCGCGGGGAGACGGTCGCGCTCGTCGGCGAATCCGGCTCGGGCAAGACCACCGTCGCGCGCATCGCCCTGCGCCTGCACGACCCGGACTCCGGCACCGTCCGGTTCGAGGGCCAGGACATCACCCGCCTGGGCGAGCGCCGTCTGCGGCCCCTGCGCCGCCGCATGGCGATGGTGTTCCAGGACCCGTACTCGTCCCTCAACCCGCGCCACACCGTCGGGGTGATCCTCGCCCGGGTGCTGCGCAACCACGGGATGCCGCGGGACCGCGCCACCCTGGAGGGGCTGCTCACGCAGGTCGGGCTCGGCGCCGACATGCTCGACCGCTACCCGCACGAGTTCAGCGGCGGGCAGCGCCAGCGCATCGGCATCGCCCGGGCGCTCGCCGGGCGGCCCTCGCTCCTCGTCGCGGACGAGCCGGTCTCGGCGCTCGACGTGTCGGTCCGGGCGCAGGTGCTCAACCTGCTCACCGACCTGCGCGACGAGCACGACCTGGGGTTGCTCGTCGTGGCGCACGACCTGGCCGTCGTCCGTGCCGTCGCCGACCGGGTGGCCGTCATGTACCTCGGCCACATCGTGGAGGAGGCCCCTGCCGAGCTGCTGTATCGCGACCCGCGGCACCCGTACACGCAGGCGCTGCTCGCCGCCGTCCCCCGCCCCGACCCGGGACGCCCCCGCCCCGCGGTCGTGCGCGGCGAGATCGGCGGCCCCCCCGAGCGCGGGTGCCCGTTCGCGCCGCGCTGCCCCCGCGCCGACGACCGGTGCCGGACGGACATGCCCCCACTGGAGCACCTCGGCGGCGGGCACCGGGTCGCCTGCCACCACCCCGGCCCGGACGACTGACCCTCGGTGCGGCGCCGGAGCCGCCCCGGGGCCGCGCAGGGGCACGGCTGTCGTGTTCGTCAGTACCCGACGTCCGACGGGAGGACCGGATGAACTCGACCACCTCGTGGGGCTTCTTCGTCGCCCTTGACGCCGCGGTCGTGTGCGCGACCGTGGCGACACGGCTCATGGCCGGCCTGTTCGGGGAGGGGCAGCGCCACCCGGGCGCGGTGGCCGGGTCGGCGATCGCCGCGATGGGGTCCGCGCTGGCACGCCGACTCCGCCCGTCACCGAACCCGCCCCACCGATCACCTCGTCACCGAGTGCGGCCGATTCGCCACACACCCGAGGCGCACCCCGCCGTCGAGATGCCACATCGTGCAGGTGAAGCGGGGCCTCGACCGGCGAAAGGTGGCATCTCGACGGGGCGACGCGCGGCGGATGTGGTCATATGGCCGCACTCGGCGTCCGGCGAGCCCGGCCGCGCGCGGGATCCGGCCGGCCCGGGCCGGGTCACCGCACGACGACGGTGACGCCCTCCCGGGCGGGCACGGTCTCGCCGACGACGGGCGCTCCGGGAACCTCGCCCACGACGAGCAGCCCTCCCGAGGTCTGTGCGTCGGCGAGGAGCACGAGGTCGTCCTCCCCGACACCGCTCCCCTCCACCACGAGGTGAGGGCGCACCCAGTCGAGGTTGCGGCGGCTGCCGCCGGGGACGAACCCGTCGCGCAGGGCGTCGCGCGCCGCGTCGAGCACCGGCACCGCCGCGCGGTCGAGCACCGCCGTCACGCCGGAGGCCCGCATCATCTTGTGCAGGTGACCGAGCAGCCCGAACCCGGTGACGTCGGTCGCGGCGCGGACACCGGCGTCGAGGGCGGCACGGCTGGCGGCATCGTTGAGGGTCGTCATCGTCTCGACGGCCTCCTCGAACCGTTCCCCCGTCGCCTTGTGCCGGTTGTTGAGGAGGCCGACGCCGATGGGCTTGGTGAGGCTGATCGGCAGCCCGGCCTCGGCTGCGTCGTTGCGGAGGAGCCGCTCCGGGTCGGCGACGCCGGTGACGGCCATCCCGTAGATCGGCTCGGGCGCGGTGATCGAGTGGCCACCGGCGACGGGGCACCCGGCGGCGCGGCCGACGTCGAAGCCACCGCGGAGGACCTCGGTGAGGACGTCGTCGGGGAGGAGGTCGACGGGCCAGCCGACGAGGTTGATCGCGAGGACGGGGCGCCCGCCCATCGCGTAGACGTCGGAGAGGGCGTTGGCGGCGGCGATGCGCCCCCAGTCGTAGGGGGAGTCGATCATCGGGGTGAAGAAGTCGGCCGTCGAGATGACGGCGGTGCCGCACCCGTCGGAGCCGCTCTCGAGGCGGACGGCGCACGCGTCGTCGCCCGCGTCGAGGCCGACGAGGAGGTCGGGGGCGTCCTGACCGACGAGTCCCGCGACGACGCTCTCGAGCTGGCCGGCGGGCAGCTTACAGGCGCACCCTCCCCCGGCGGCGAATTGCGTGAGGCGAAGCGTGGTGTCCGGCATGATGATCGGCCTTCCGACGAGCGTGCGACGCGGGTGCGGCGTCGAGCGGCACCCTAGCCCGGCCGACCGACGGAGGCGTGCGCGGCGGGCGGCGCGGCGAGAACTCCCGGTGCCCCTCCCCGCGTGACGCCCGGAGACGGCAGTCGCGTCGACCGCGCCACGACCGGCAGTCCGACCATCGGCACGACCGCGCCGTCACGGTCACTCGTTCGTCGTCGCCGGTGGGTGCCTCTACAGTGGACCGCGGAGGCGTCTGGGTTCCTGGTGGGCCCCCCGGTCTTCAAAACCGGTGAGGCCGAGCATCTCGGTCTGGCGGGTTCGATTCCCGTCCGCCTCCGCCAACGACGTACGAGAGCGGGGCCGTCGACCACGTGGTCGACGGCCCCGCTCTTCGCGTGAGGGCGTGAGGGCCGGGTGCGGCCGGACCTCAGCGGGCCTCGTGGACGGCGTTGCCGTCGTCACCGCGGGCGAGCTCCCGCTCGTCGACGACGACGGGGCGGGCCTTGGCCCAGGCGAGGAACACGAGCCCGGCGACGAGCAGGGCGATACCCGCGATGAGGTTGGCGTTCACCCCACCGGTGCGGTCGTAGGCCGGGTCGCCCAACAGGCCCATGGCCGTGAGGATGATCCCGTAGATCCCGAGCAGCGTCCCGATGATCGTGCGGATGTCGAAGACCCCCGCGGTGTGGCGCGTCGGAGTCCGGTCGGCAGTGGTCGACATGGTCGTCTCCTTGGGTCAGAACAGGAAGTTGAGGATGGTGACGAGGACGAGCGCGACGCCGGCGAGGGGCAGGGTGCGCCGGAACCACGGGAGGGCGGCCTCGTCGGGGTCGACGAGGTCCTCACGCGGGGTCTCGGAGTAGACGAGGCCCTTGAGCTCGGCACTCGTCTTGGGCTTCGTCACGAGCGACACGAGGACGCTCACGACGATGTCGAGGACGAATCCGACGGACGCGGCGAGGAACGCCATGCCCTGACCGGGGAGGACGAGGATCCCCCACTGGCCGAGGAGCCACGTGAACACGGCGCTCGCGGTACCGACGACGAGGCCGACCCAGCCGGCGGTGGGCGTCATCCGCTTCCAGAACATTCCGAGGATGAACGTCGCGAACAGGGGCGCGTTGAAGAATCCGAACAGCGTCTGGAGGTAGTCCATGATGTTCGAGAAGCTCGCGGCGATGAGCGCGGTGAACACGGCGACGACGGTGGCGAGCACCGTGGCGACGCGGCCGATCTTCACGTAGTAGTCGTCGTCGCGGTCACGGACGACGTAGTGCTCCCAGATGTCGACGCTGAACACGGTGTTGAACGCCGAGACGTTGGCGGCCATGCCGGCCATGAACGCGGCGAGCAGACCGGTGATCGCGAGGCCGAGGAGGCCGTTGGGGAGCAGGTCACGCATGAGGAGCAGCAGTGCGTCGTTGTACTGCACGCCGTTGCCGGAGGCGCCGCCGGGGACGATGCCGCCGGCCTTGATCGTCGCGATCTCGTTGACGAGCACCGCAGCGAGCATGCCCGGCACGATCGTGATGAACGGGACGAACATCTTGGGGAAGGCGCCGATGATCGGCGTCTTGCGGGCCGCCGAGACGGACTCGGACGCCATCGCGCGCTGCACCTCGACGAAGTTCGTCGTCCAGTAACCGAAGGAGAGGACGAACCCGAGGCCGAAGACGATGCCGAACACCGACAGGATCGGGCTGTGGAAGCCCGAGAGCGCCTGACCGGGCCAGGAGTTGAGCTGCTGGGCGGCGGGGGCGATCGTGTCGGGGTTGGCGGCGGCGGCCGCGGTGATGCGGTCGACCATGCCCTGCCATCCGCCGACGCGGTGGAGGCCGAGAAGGGTGAGCGGCAGGAGCGAGGCGACGATGACGAAGAACTGGAGCACCTCGTTGTAGATCGCCGCCGACAGCCCGCCGAACATGATGTAGGAGAGGACGATCGCGGCGGCGACGATGAGCGCGGTCCACAGCGGCCAGCCGAGCAGGGCGTGGACGATGCTGCCGAGCAGGTAGAGGTTGATGCCCGCGATGAGGAGCTGCGCCAGCGCGAACGACACCGCGTTGACGAGGTGAGCCCCGGGCCCGAAGCGGCGGAGCATGAACTCCGGCACCGAGCGCACCTTGGAGCCGTAGTAGAAGGGCATCATCACGACGCCGAGGAAGATCATCGCCGGGATGGCGCCGATCCAGAAGTAGTGGACCGTCGGCAGGCCGATCTCGGCGCCGGTGGCCGACATGCCCATGATCTCGACGGCGCCGAGGTTGGCGGAGACGAACGCGAGACCGGTGACCCAGGCGGGCAGGGATCGGCCGGAGAGGAAGAAGTCGAGAGAACCGGAGACCTGGCGCCTCGCGAGGACGCCGATGCCGAGGACGAACGCGAAGTAGATCGCGAGGATCGCGTAGTCGACGAGACCGGCATGGATGAGTGTCTCGGTGGCCATGCCACCTCCTTGTGGTGTCGGGCGGCAGAGCCGCGAGGGATGCGGCCGGAGACCAGAAGGAAAATGATTGCGTCACCATTGCCGCGCTGGCGCCGATGATCCTCGCCCCCATGAGACCTGTCAAGGGTGTCGTGACCTTGGTCCTTGCCCCGCACGACCCCGGCGAGGCCGCAGCAAGGACAGTCATGGTGACGTCAACATTTTTCCCACGGGATCGGTACTCTTGCCGCATTCCCGCTCCGGGAGCGATCGAGGACGAAGAGGTACCGAGATGAGCGAGCAGGCGTGGCCCGACCCCGACGGTGTGTCGCGGGCGACCGAGGCGTTCCGGGCGGCGTTCGACGCCGCACCCGAGCAGGTGTGGGCCTCCCCCGGGCGGGTCAACCTCGTCGGGGAGCACACCGACTACAACGGCGGGCTCGCCCTGCCGATCGCGTTGCCGCACCGCACGTTCGCCGCGATCGCGCCGCGGAGCGACCGCACGGTGCGGCTCGTCTCCGGCCTCGACGACGGACACCGCTGGGAGGGCACGCTCGACGACATCCGGCCCGGCGGGGTGAGCGACTGGGTCGCGTACTGCGCCGGCCCGGCGTGGGCGCTGCGGGAGGACGGCGTCGAGCTCTCCGGTTTCGACCTCGCCCTCGCCTCGTGCGTCCCCACGGGTGCGGGCCTCTCGTCCTCCGCCGCGGTGGAGTGCGCGGTGGCACTCGCCCTCACGTCCCTCGCCGGTGAGTCGACCGACGACGACGCGGCGCGTGCCCGCCTCGCGGCGCTGTGCGTCCGGGCGGAGAACGAGGTCGCGGGCGCCCCGACCGGAGGGATGGACCAGGCGACGAGCCTGCGCGCCAAGGCAGGTCACGCCCTCCTGCTCGACTGCCGCGACGACTCCGTCGAGCACGTCGCCCTCGACCTCGAGGCCGCGGGTCTCGCTCTCCTCGTCGTCGACACGCGGGTCCACCACAGTCTCGCCGACGGCCAGTACGGCCGGCGTCGGACGACGTGCGAGACGGCGGCGGCGCGACTCGGCGTCACCCAGCTCGGCGACCTCGACAGCATCGACACCGAGAACGGCCGTCAGACCGCCCTCGCCCGTCTCGACGGCGAGGAGGCGAGGCGGGCCCGCCACGTCCTCACCGAGATCGCCCGCGTGCGGGAGGTCGTCGACGCGGCCCGCGCGCAGGACTGGACGCGGATGGGCACGGCGATGGATGCCTCCCACGAGTCGCTCCGGGTCGACTACGAGGTGAGTTGCGTCGAGCTCGACGTCGCCGTGGAGGCGGCGCGGGCGGCCGGTGCGCTCGGTGCCCGCATGACCGGTGGGGGCTTCGGGGGCAGCGCCATCGCCCTCGTCCCGCTGGACCTCACCGAGCAGGTCGCCGGCGCCGTCACGGCCGCGGCCCGCGAGCGGGGCCTTCGTGAGCCCGCGTTCCACGTCGCCGTTCCCTCGGCCTCCGGGGAGCGTGTCGCATGAACGACTCCCCCACGGCCCCCACCCCCACGCACGCACCCCTGCCGACGCCCCTGCCGACGCCCCCGCCGACGCCCCCGCCGACGCCCCCGCCGACGGGCGAGCAGATCACGCTGCGCCGCGGCATGAGCGAAGCCGTCGTCACCGGGGTCGGCGGTACCCTCCGTCGCTACCGGGTCGGCGAGCGCGACGTCGTCGTGCCGTTCGACGAGGAGTCGCTGCCCCCTGCGGCGCACGGCGCGGTCCTCCTGCCCTGGCCGGGACGCATCCGCGACGGCCGGTACACCGCCGGGGGCCGCGAGCGGCAGCTCGACCTCTCCGAGCCCGAGCGGGGCAACGCGATCCACGGTCTCGTCCGCCACACCCGCTGGCAGGTGGCCGCCCGCACCGACGAGGCCGTCGACCTCACCCTCGACCTCGTCCCCCGCGTCGGCTATCCCTTCCCCCTCCACGTCCACCTGCGGTACGAGCTCGGCGAGGACGCCCTCACGGTGACACTCACGACGACGAACACCGGCCGGGAGTCCTCGCCGTACGGTGCCGGGTTCCACCCGTGGCTCTCCCCCGGCGGGTACACCCTCGACGAGTGCACCGCGACGATCGCCGCGACGGGCTGGATCCGCGTCGACGATCGCCTGCTGCCCGTCGAGGAGATACCCGACGTCCCGGCCGTCGTCGACCTCCGCACGACACGGCCGCTGCGCGACGTCCACCTCGACGACACGTACGTCATGGCGAAGGACCCGGTGATCGCACTCACCGCACCCGACGGCGTGACGGCGTTCATCCGCGCCCGCGAGGGGTTCACGTGTTGGCAGGTGTTCACCGGCGACGGGCTCCCCGACGGGTGGGAGCGCACCGGCCTCGCCGCCGAACCGATGACGTGCGCCGCCGACGCCTTCCGCACCGGCCGCCGCCTCGTCACCCTCGCCCCCGGCGCCTCGCACACGTGCCGCTTCGACCTCGGACTCGCGAGCGCGGAGGAGCCGTGACCGGCCGTCGAGGCGGCGTCGGATGGACGTCCCGCACCACCGCTCGTGACGTGGCCGCCCTCGCAGGGGTCTCGCCGCAGACCGTCTCCCGCGTCGCCGCCGACGCGACGAACGTGCGTCCCGAGACGCGGGAGAAGGTCCTCGATGCGATGACGAAGCTCGGGTACACCCCCAACGCGGCCGCCCGGGCGCTGCGCTCGGGCCGCTCCGATCTCATCGGGGTCGTCGTCCACCACGTCGCCCGCACCGGTGAGGCCCGCATCGTCGACGCCGTCGTCGCCACGGCCCACGCCCACGGGTACGCGACGACCCTCGTCGACGCCCCCGACGGCACCGTCGAGCACCTCAACGCCGCTCTCCGCCGCCTCGGCGGGGTCGCGGGCGTCGTCGTCCTCGGGTTGGAGACGGCCGACGTCGACCGTTTGCACGTCCCCGCACGGTTGCCCGTCGTCGTCGCCGACTCGCGCTCCCTCGTCCACCCTGCGGTCGGGTTCGACCAGCGCGGCGGCGCCCAGGCGGCCGTCGCCCACCTCCTCGGCCTCGACCACGAGACCGTCCACATGCTCGCCGGGCCGGCCGACTCGCTCCAGTCCCGCGAACGCGAGGAGGCGTGGCGGGCGATGCTCACCGCGGCCGGCCGGGAGGTCCCGGCGCTGCGCCGTGGCGACTGGACGCCCACCTCCGGCTACGAGGTCGGCCGCCGCCTCGCCGCCGACCCCTCCGTCACCGCCGTGTTCGCCGCCAACGACGAGATGGCCGCCGGGCTCCTCCGCGCCCTCCACGAGGCGGGACGACGAATCCCGGAGGAGGTCTCCGTCGTGGGGTTCGACGACGTGCTCGCCGAGCACCTGTGGCCGCCGCTCACGACCGTGCACCAGGACTTCGCCGGCGTCGGCGCCAACCTCGTCCGCGAACTCCTCCGACGCATCGACGTCCACGACGTGGGCGGCGGCGTGGACCCGGCGGACGCAGGCGCCGCCCCGCCAGTGGCCTCGACGACGGCTGCCACGACGACTGCAACCTCGACGACGCTCGTCCCCGCGCACCTCGTCGTGCGCGAGAGCACCGGTCCCGCGCCCCGGCGGACGTCGTCACGACCGGCGGGCTCGGGCACCGACGTCGAACCCGGTGACGCTCAGCGCACCTCGTAGTCCGGACCGAGCTCGTCGGACATGAACCGCCGCAGCTCGTCGGCCTCGGCCTCGTCCGCGCCACCGAGCGCGCGCCAGTCGAGCAGTCGCGCGTTGACCTCGGAGGTGAAGCACCCGACCGTGCCCACCCGCGTCACGACGTCACCACGCACCGGGAGCTCCCCCGGGGCGTCCGCGTCGAGCTCGACGACCTCCGCCGGGCGGTCCTCCGCGGCCGCGATCGGAAAGAGACTCGATCGACCGAGGTGGGCGAGCTGCACCGTCACGGCGAGGCCGCCGACCTCGTCCTTGACGCGGCGGCCGAGCCACCGGCCGAGCGCCTCGTAGTCGGCGATGACCGCCCGCGGCTGCCATCCGCGCACCGGGTCGAAGTCGCGGGTCCAGCGGTCCGACCAGTCACGCAGGTGGTCGACGAGTTCCGGTGAGAGATCGAGCTCCTCGGGCTCGATCGGCCGACCGTCGAAGTAGAGCGGCGACTCGCGCCCCGTCTCGGTCGTGAGGAGGACCCCCGTCACCTCCGACGGGTCGACGGGTGTCGTGTCGATGTCCTCGAGGTCGTGGGAGACGTCGGCGACGACGACGCCGCGGTCGCCGCCCGACCGACCATGCCCGGACCAGGACTCCCCACCATCCCGCTCGACCTCGACGGCGGGTTCGTCGTCCTCGTCGACCTCCACGAGCGGAGCGTCGCCCGCCTCGTCGGACCACACGGCGAGCAGATCCTCCTCCGCCGGGGGCGAGGGTGAGGACACGGCTGCAGGCTCGGCCACGGACCCCTCGGACACGGGCCCGTCGACCACGGGGGCGTCGGCGGGCGCCGCGGTCTCCTCGTCGGTGAGGGTGGCGGACGGCTCCGCGACGAACGGGTCGCCGACGCGAGCGGGGGTCCCGGGGGCCTCGTCGGCCTGCGACGACGACACCCAGGACGGCCCGGCGTCGACGGGCTCGTCCTCGACGTGCGCCGACGACGTGAGGACGGCGCGGCCCCGCTCGTCGCTCGCGACCCGCTCACGGCAGAGCGTGAGCCAGGACTCGGCGACGTCCTCGAACGGCTCGGCCCGTTCCCCCATCCGGTCGACCAGCCACGCGGTCGCGGCACGCGCGCCCTCGACGACGTCGGCGGGATAGGACATCTCGCGACGGTGTTCGTCGAACTCGTCCTCGTCGTCGACGAAGAGCTCGCCCGAGAACCGCCGGATGACGTCGAGGTCGAGGTCGACGGCCGAGACGCTGAGCACCCCGTCGGGGCGGTGCCACCACGTCGCCTGCGTCGTCACGTCGACATAGATGCGTGAGGAGAACGTGCCCGCGGAGTCGTTGAACGTCGCGACCCACATCCCGTCGTGGGGGTAGAGCGTCACCCAGTGCGCGTCCGAGGTGAACTCGAGCCCGGGGCGGGCGATGGAGCCGCCGGGCGCACCTCCGACCCACACGCCGTACTCGTCGACGCCGACGACGACGAGGTCGTACTCCCAGTGCGGGCTGCCGTCGTACTTCGTGAACACGGCGTGGACCCGCGCACCGAACGGGAGCTCGGCGGGCGAGAGGCCTCCTGCGTCCATGGCTCCTCCTCTTCCTCCGTCCCATCATGACCGGCCGCGGCGGCCCGTCGGGCACGGGGCGCGCAGGTGGAGCCGATACTCTCCGGCAGTCGGGCACGACGCCCCGCGCGGAGGAGGAGACGATGACGCACGACGACCCACGACGCCGGATCCCGCGCACCGACGCCTTGCTCGCCACGCTCGGCGATCTCGTCGGCGTGCACGGGGTGGACGCCGTCAAGGCGGCGGTGACGACGGCGCAGGCCGACGCCCGCTCCGGGAGGATCACGCCGGAGGACGTCGAGTCGGCCACGCGTGCCGTGCTCGCCGCCCGCACCCCGACGACGCTGCACCCCCTCGTCAACGCCACCGGTGTCGTCCTCCACACGAACATCGGCCGGGCCGCCCTCTCCGCCGACGCGCGCCGCGCGCTCCTCGCGGCCGCCGGGCACGTCGACGTCGAGTTCGACCTCGGCACCGGGGCCCGAGCACGGCGCGGACGGGGAACGCTCGCCGCGCTCCGCGAGGCCGTGCCCGCCGCCGGAGACGTCCTCGCCGTCAACAACGGCGCCGCCGCACTCGTCCTCGCGACGACGGCCCTCGCCGTCGCTCAGGGTCGCCCCGAGATCGTCATGAGCCGCGGCGAGATCGTCGAGATCGGCGACAACTTCCGCCTCCACGAGCTCATCGAGTCGACGGGCGCGACCATCGTCGAGGTCGGCACGACGAATCGCACGTGGGCACAGGACTATTCGCGTGCCGTCACCGAGTGGACCGGACTCGTCGTCAAGGTCCACCCGAGCAACTTCGTCGTCCACGGCTTCACTCACGGCGTCGACGTCCCCGAGCTGTCCCGCACGCTCGCGGACGTCCGGGCCGAGCGTGGCCTCGACGTCCCGCTCCTCGCCGACATCGGCAGCGGCCTGCTGCGCCCCGAGCCGCTCCTCCCCGACGAACCCGACGCGCACACCGCTCTCACCGGCGGGGCCGACCTCGTCACCGCGAGCGGCGACAAGCTCCTCGGCGGTCCGCAGGCGGGGCTCGTCCTCGGGCGGGCCGATCTCGTCGAGGCGATGCGCCGGTCCCCCCTCGCCCGCGCGGTCCGCGTCGACAAGCTCGCCCTCGCCGCCCTCGAGGCGACCCTCCGCGGCGGACCGACACCGACCGCCGCGGCACTCCGCGCCGACGTCGCCGAACTCCGGCGCCGCACCGAGGAGTTCGCGCGCCGCCTCGCCGAGCAGGGCGTCGGGGGGCGGGTCGTCGCACACGACGCCGCGGTCGGTGGCGGAGGTGCACCGGGGGTCGTCCTGCCGAGCGTCGCGGTCGCCCTCCCCGACCGCTGGGGCGCGCCGCTGCGCCGCGAGGGCGTCGTCGCCCAGGTCACCGGCGGCGCGTGCCTCGTCGACCTCCGCGGTGTCGAGGCCGACGACGAGGCACGCCTCCTCACCGCGATCCTCACCGTCGCCCACGAAGGAGACGCCCGATGAGCTCGATGTCCGTCGTCGCCACCGCCGGCCACGTCGACCACGGCAAGTCGACCCTCGTCAAGGCCCTCACCGGCATCGAGCCCGACCGATGGGAGGAGGAGCAGCGGCGCGCGCTCACCATCGACCTCGGGTACGCGTGGACGACGCTCCCGGGCGGCGGCACCGTGGCGTTCGTCGACGTGCCCGGGCACCGCCGGTTCATCGGCAACATGCTCGCCGGTCTCGGCCCGGTGCCCGCGGTGATGTTCGTCGTCGCCGCCGACGAGTCGTGGATGCCGCAGAGCGCCGAACACCTCGCCGCCGCAGCGGCCCTCGGTGTCGAGCACGCGCTCCTCGTCGTCACCCGCGCCGACCTCGCCGACCCCGCCCCCGCCCTCGCCCGGGCCCGCGCGGAACTCTCCGAGGCGGGCCTCGCCCCGCGCGCCGCCCTCGCCGTCTCCGCCCGCGCGGGCGCCGGGATGGACGAGCTCCGCGCCGCCGTCGCCGACCTCGTGGCCGCACTCCCCGCCCCCGATCCGGCGGCCCGCGTCCGGCTGTGGATCGACCGGGCGTTCACGATCAACGGCGCCGGCACCGTCGTCACCGGCACCCTCCCCGCGGGCACGATCCGCGTCGGCGACACCCTCGACCTCCTCGGCCGCCGTGTCTCCGTCCGCGGCCTCCATTCCCTCGAGCAGCCCCGCGACGCGGTGAGCGGGGTCGCCCGGGTCGCCGTCAACCTCCGCGGCGTCGCGACCGCGGACCTCCACCGCGGCCAGGCGCTGCTCACCCCGGGGGCGTGGCACGCGACGTCCGTCCTCGACGTCCGCCTCACGCTGCCCGAGGGGGCCCGCACGGCGGCCGACCTCCCCGAGCACCTCATGCTCCACATCGGCACCGCCGCCCATGAGGCCCGCGTCCGCCCGCTGGGCAGCGACGGCGCGCGGCTCACGCTCGCCGAGCCGCTGCCCCTCGCCGCAGGAGATCGCGCCATCCTCCGCGACCCGGGTACGGGCCGCGTCGCCGGCGCCCTCGTCCTCGACGTCGACCCGCCCGAGCTGCGGCGTCGCGGGGCCGGGGCCCGCCGTGCCGAGGAGCTCGCCGCACGGGCCGCCGGGGTCGACCTCACGATCGAGGTCCGTGCCCGCGGGTACCTCGGCGTCGAGGAGGCGCGACGCCTCGGGGTCGGCGACGACGACCTCACCACCCTTCCGGCCGGGATCGTCCGCCGCGCCGACCTGCTCGTCGACGAGCGCGTGTGGTCACGCTGGCAGGAGGCCCTTAGCGACGTCACGGCCGACTACGCCCGCACCCACCCCCTCGAACCGTGGATGCCCGCCGACGCCGCTCGCACCGCCGCCGGGATCCCCCGTCTCGACCTCGTCGGACCGCTCGCCGAGGCCGCGGGCCTCACGCACGAGGGTGGGCGGGTCCACGAGCCCGGCATCCGGGCCGACCTCGGTGCCGCCGAGGCCGGACTCGCCCGCATCGAGGCACGACTCGCGGCGCAGCCGTTCGCCGCTCCCGAGCAGCCCGAACTCGACGCGGCGGGCCTCGGCCCACGGGAGGTCGCCGCCGCGGTGCGCGCCGGGCGTCTCCTGCGTCTCGACGACGGCGTCCTGCTCCAGCCCATCGCCCCCGCGAAGGCGATGCGCATCCTCGCGGGCCTGCCGCAGCCGTTCACGACGAGCGAGGCCCGCAAGGCGCTCGACACCACCCGCCGCGTCGCCATCCCCCTCCTCGAACACCTCGACGCGAAGGGCTGGACCCGTCGTCTCGACGCCGGCCACCGCGAGGTCGCCCGTTAGTCGCGGCGGTCTCCGACCCTTCCCCGAGCTGCGGCATGGCCATGCGGCGTCCGCGACCGAGGCCGGCGCAGAGGCCCAGGGGACGTGGCCGGTCACCGGGCGGGGTGGAGATGCACCTCCTGCGCCTTGACGACGGCGTGGACGATACCCCCGGGCGATAGGGCGAGGTCGGCGACGGCGGCGGGGCTGAGGTCGGCGGCGATCGTCGTCCCCGGGCCGAGCTCCACCCGCACGCGGACGACGCCGCCACGGTCGGCGAGGTCGACCACGACCCCGCGCCACACGTTCCGCGGACTTCCCAGTGGCGCAGTGGGATACAGCGCCACGGCGCTCGGCGACCACACCGCCACCGCGGCGGATCCGGGGAGGACGTCCGCGCCGATCCCCCGCACGAGGAGCCCCGCGCCCGAGCGGAGGAGCCCCTCCTCGACGACCGTCCCGCGGACATGGTCGACACCGACGAGGGAGGCCCCGAACGCGCTCGTCGGCGCCCGGAGGAATTGGGGGGTCGGGGCGCATTCGACGAGGCGTCCGCCGTCGATCACGGCCACGTGGTCGGCGAGGGCGACGACGTCGAGGAGGTCGTGGGTGACGAGGATCGTCGGCACCTGCGTGCGTTCGAGTTCTCGGACGACGACGCGCCGCATCGACGGGGCGACGTCGACGTCGAGCGCCGCGAACGGCTCATCGAGCAGAAGCACCCGGGGTTCGCTCGCGAGCGCCCGCGCGAGCGCCACCCGCGCCGCCTGTCCCCCGGACAGCTGGTGGGGTCGGCGCCGCGCGAACTCCGCGACACCGACACGCTCCGCCCACTCCTGCGCAAGGGTCTGCGACTCCGCCCGCGGCACACCGCGACTCCGCATCCCGAACGCGATGTTGGCGGCGACGTCGAGATGCGGGAAGAGCAACGGCTCCTGTCCGAGGAGCGCGATGCGGCGACGGTGAGTCGGCACGTCGACGCCGCGGTCGGTGTCGCAGAGCACCGTCTCGCCCACCGTGAGGCGACCACGCGTGGGCCGCAGCAACCCCGTGAGGAGGTCGAACGTCGTGCTCTTGCCCGCGCCGTTCGGCCCGACGAGCGCGAGCGTGCGTCCCGGCGCGACGGTCAGGCTCGTCACGTGGTCACGCGGCGCGAACTCCCCCCTCCACGACAACGCACCCCCGCCGTCTCCACGCCGGCGGTCTCTACCCCTGTGGCCGCCGACGACACGACCTCGCGCGCCCCGGGACGTCGCCCCGCTCATGCGCCCTCCCCGCGACGGTCGGTGGATCCGCCGGTGTCGTAAGTGATCCCGACGATGAGGACGGCGACGACGACGAGGGCGAGCGAGAGCGCCATCGCCGCGTCGGGGGCGACCTCCCGCTGGAGGTAGATCTCGAGAGGCAGCGTGCGGGTGACGCCCTGGAGCGACCCGGCGAACGTGAGCGTCGCCCCGAACTCCCCGAGGCACCGTGCGAACGCGAGCGTCGCCCCCGAGCGCAGCCCGGGCCAGGCGAGCGGAAGCGTCACGTGGGCGAGCACCCGCGTCGGTGACGCACCGAGGGTGGCCGCGGCCCGCTCGTACCGCGTGCCGCCCGTGCGCAGGGCCCCCTCCAATCCGACGACGAGGAACGGCATCGCGACGAACGTCTGCGCGAGGACGACGGCGATCGTCGTGAACGCGATGTGCACTCCTGAGGCCTCGAGGTGCCGTCCGACGAGCCCGGTGCGTCCGAACGTCGCGAGCAGTGCGAGGCCGCCGACGACCGGCGGCAGGACGAGGGGCAGGAGGACCAGACCTCGCAACCAGCGCACCCACCCCGCCGACGGTGCGCGGGCGAGGACCACGGCGAGGGGGGTGCCCAGCACGAGACACAGCAGCGTGCTCACCACTGCGGTGCGGAGGCTCAACCACAGGGCCGCGAGCGACGACTCGCTCGTGAGCAGCGCGGGCAGCTCCACCCAGTCGACCCGCCCGAGCAGACCGACGAGCGGCCCGACGACGACGAGGAGCGAGACGATCGCCGCCGGGAGGAGCCAGCGGGGCCCCGGGGTCACGAGGTGGGGGCGCCGAACCCGGCGCGGCTCAACAGCTGCTGCCCCTCCGTGCTCCGCACCGCCTCGACGAACGCCTCGGCCGTCGCTTGCCGCCCCGCATCCTCGACGCCGTGCGCCGTGATCGCGATCGGGTAGACGTTGACGATCTTCGCCGCCTCGGGAGTCTTCACGACCGTCACGTCGTCCCCCGCGCCCGTCGCGTCGGTGACGTACACGAGTCCGGCGTCGGCCTGCCCGGAGGTCACCTTGCCGAGCACGTCGGTGACGGCCGACTCCTCGCTCACGGGTGTGACGGTGAGCCCGGCCTCGGTGAAGAGCTCCCCGGTCGCCGCCCCGCACGGCACCTGCGGCGCGCAGACGACCGTCTTGACCTCGGGCTTCCGCAGATCGGCGAGTGCGGTGACGTGCGCGGGGTTCCCCTTCGGCGTGACGATCGTCAGTGTGTTCGTCGCGAACGGCGTCGGAGCATCCTTCGCGACGGAGCCACCGGAGACGGCCACCGTCATCTGCTTCTCGTTCGCGGAGGCGAACACGTCGCCCAGCGCGCCCGAGTTGAGCTGGGCGGCGAGGTCGGAGGAGCCGGCGTAGGAGAACGTGATCTTCGCGCCGGTCTGCTTCTCGACGTCGGCGCCGATCTCGTCGAACACCGTGTGCAGCGAGGCGGCGGCGAACACGGTGATCGGGGCGTACGAGCCGGAGCCGCCCGACGGCGACGCGGCGGCCTTGTCGGCGGGCACGGGGGCGTCGTTGCCGCCGCATGCGGAGAGCGCGAGAGTGAGCGCCCCGGCGAGGGCGAACAGGCGGGTGCGGGTGGTGGTCATGCGAGGTCTCCCACGGATTCGACGACGACGGTGGTGGACTTGACGACGGCGGCGGCGAGAACCCCTCGCCGCAGGCCGAGTTCGCGCGCGGAGTCGGCGCTCATGAGCGAGGTGATGAGGTGCGGGCCGCATCGCATCTGCACCTGGGCCATCACCGTGTCGGTACGGACGTCGGTGACCAGACCGACGAGACGGTTGCGCGCCGAGCTCGCCGTGCCGCCCTGCGGCACAGCGGAATCGCGCTCCTCGGCGTAGGTGATGAGGTCGGCGCCGGAGATCTGCAACCGGCCCCCGACATCCTTGGCCGCGGCGAGTTCACCCTTGGCGACGGCCCGCCGCAGCGTGTCGTCACTGACGCCCAGGAGGGCGGCGGCGGTTCGCACGTCGAAGGAGTCTCGGGGCGCAGATGCGTCTGTCACCCCAGCACTCTAACCGCATCTGCGCCTGTGCACGCGTCGTCCCGCTCGCGACATCCCTGCCCCACGGCCGTGGGCCCGAGCTGGCGGGGACGTCGGCAGGGCGCGACTCACCGCCGACCGGCCCGCCCGTCGTCCACGCCCCGCGCGCGGGCGCCGTGCCGGGCGCGCGACTCCCCTAGCCTGGCCTCATGACTGCCACGCGACTTCTCCCCAGCTCCGAGGCCGAAGACCTCATCGCCATGACCCGCGAGGTGTGCGACGAACGCCTCCGCCCCATCGTCGACGAGATGGAGGCCAAGGCCGAGTTCCCCCGCGAGATCTTCCGATTCCTCGGCGACCAGGGCCTGCTCACCCTCCCCTACCCCGAGGAGGTCGGTGGCGGCGGACAACCGTACGAGGTCTACCTGCAGGCATTGGAGGAGATCGCGTCGGCGTGGATGAGCGTCGCCGTCGGTGTCTCGGTGCACTCCCTCACGTGCAACCCGATCTTCGCGTTCGGCACCGACGAACAGAAGTCCCGATTCCTCGAATCCATGCTCGACGGAAGCAAACTCGGCGCCTATTGCCTCTCCGAGCCCGACGCCGGGTCCGACGTCGCGGCCATCTCCACGCGCGCCCGCCGCGACGGCGACGACTACGTCGTCAACGGCGTCAAGGCGTGGATCTCCCACGCGGGCCACGCCGACTTCTACACGACGTTCGCCCGCACGAGCGACGACGGCCCCCGCGGTCTCTCCTGCTTCCACGTGCCCGCCGACACCCCCGGCCTGGAGTTCGCCAAGCCCGAACGCAAGATGGGCCTCGACTGCGACACCGTCGGTCAGGTGATCTTCAACGACGTGCGGGTGCCCGCCGACCACCTCGTCGGCACGGAGGGGCAGGGCATGTCGATCGCCCTCTCCGCCCTCGACGCGGGTCGCCTCGGCATCGCCGCGGCCGCCACGGGTCTCGCCCAGGCCGCCCTCGACCAGGCCGTCGCCTACTCCAAGGAGCGCAAGGCGTTCGGCAAGCCGATCTCGGAGTTCCAGGGCCTCGCGTTCCTCCTCGCCGAGATGGAGGCCGCCGTCACGAGCGCCCGCGCGAGCTACCTCCACGCCGCCCGCCTCAAGGACGCCGGCAAGCCGATGAGCAAGGAGGCCTCGGTCGCCAAGATGATCTGCACCGACGCCGCCATGCGCGTCACCACCGACGCCGTCCAGGTCTTCGGCGGCTACGGCTATACAAAGGACTACCCCGTCGAGCGCTACATGCGCGAGGCCAAGGTGACGCAGATCTTCGAGGGCACGAACCAGATCCAGCGCCTCGTCATCTCCCGCCACCTGCTCACGTGAGCCGAGGCGCGGACGCAGCAGACACGCAGCGGGGTGGTCGCGACGGCGACCGCCCCGCTGCGTTCGTGTGTACCAGGATGCGCGTCGCCGTCACGTGCATCGAACGACGACCAGAACCTCACCCTCGCCGACGGCGTTGCAGGTCAGCGCCCCACTGACGCGGCGAGACGCGGATTGTGGTCGTCGTTCACGACGGTCGGGTGCCGGGGCTCCAGGAGGCGTGCCCCGGTGGGCGGGTGCCAGACGCCGACTCGGGCCGCACCGGGGCACGCCAGACCCCGTCCGCTCCAC
This sequence comes from Mobilicoccus pelagius NBRC 104925, assembly GCF_000247995.1. Taxonomy (GTDB): domain Bacteria; phylum Actinomycetota; class Actinomycetes; order Actinomycetales; family Dermatophilaceae; genus Mobilicoccus; species Mobilicoccus pelagius. The sequence continues at coordinate 12,957 of NZ_BAFE01000051.1, read as the reverse complement.
GGCCGCACTGCCGCTCAGGGCTGGGCCGCCACCTGGGCGAGCTTGGCGGCGAGTTCGGCGTCGGAGAGCAGACCCTTGGCGTGGAGGTCGGCGAGAACGCCCATGAGGACGGTCTTGTCGGCCTCGGCCGGTGCCGGCTCGGGGGCGGCGGCCGGGGCCGGCTGCGCCGCGGCAGGTGGAGCGACGGCAGCGGTCGCCGCACCGGCGGCCTGGGCCTGCGTGGCCGCGGCGGAGTCGATCGGCGGCGTCGCGGGCGCGGCGGCGGGTGCTGCCGGCGGCGCGGACGGGGCCTCGGTCCGGATCGGCACCCGGCCCCGCGCGCCCGGTCGGGTCACCTCGAGGACGAGGCGCGGCACGAGCTCACGTAACCGCGCGACAAGACGACCCGAGTCCTCGACGTGCATCTTGCGGACGACGAGGCGACCGGAGGCCGTCGTCAACGCGAACCCGTCGTGGACGACGGGGTCGTAGTCGAGCTTCTGCGCGCCGACCAGGGCGTGGTCGCGGTAGTGGTACTTCGAGTAGTCGTCGCGGAGGCCGAGGATGCGCTTGTCGGTGAGGATCAGCACGCCGTCGCCGCCGGCGTAGAGGCAGGCGGCGAGCTCCTGGACGGTCTCGTCGGGATCGATGATCTCGTGGAGGTTCTTGATGGCAGTGCGCGTCCCGAACGTCACGCGCATCCGGGCCTCTGCCTCGGCGATGTCTCGGCGCGGCGAACTCATGTGTTCTCGTACGGCAGGCGACCGTTCGATCTGAGCACTCGGCGGTGACGGTCGTGTGGATCGACGTTCACCGCCGCCGCGCCGCCGTGGTCGTCGACGTCGGCGAGGATCGACACGGCAGTGGCCCTCGCCGGCGGCGCCCCATCCTGTGCCGATCGTCGGTGCGGGAGGTGGCACGAGATTCCCGGCGCCTCTCCGGCACCGTGCGGGCCGGGTGGCTCGACCTCGGCGGCCCGCCCCGCACGAGGCAGAGCCACCGGGAGGTGAGCGTCAGCCCGCGAGGGCCTTCTTCACGGCGGCGGCGACACGACCGCCCTCGGCCCGGCCGGCGACCGTGGCCTGGGCGGCCTTCATGACCTGACCCATCTGGGTCATGCCCGTCGCGCCCACCTCGGCCTTGGCCTCGGCGGCGATGGCGTCGAGCTCGGCGTCCTCGAGCTGCGCGGGCAGGTAGGCCTCGAGCACGGCGAGCTCCGCCCGCTCCCGCTCGGCGAGCTCCGGGCGGCCGGCGCCGTCGTAGGCGGCGGCGGACTCCTTGCGCTTCTTCGCCTCCTTGGCGAGGACGCCGAGGACGTCGTCGTCGGTGAGGTCGCGGTGCTCCTTGCCGCCGACCTCCGCGTTGGTCAGGGCGGTGAGGGCGAGGCGCAGCGTCGCGGAGCGGACCTGGTCGCGCTCGCGGATGGCGATCGTGAGGTCGCCCTGGATCGTTTCCTTGAGGCTCATGTGTTCATTCTCCCCGACGCGTCCAGGCGGTTTCGCAGCCTGCGCCCGCACGAGCCCACCCGGGGGTTCCGGCACGCGACCACTCACACGTAGCGGCGGAGGGCGTCGACGACGGCCTGACCGTAGCCGCCGCCGACGAGGATCACGTGGACGAGCAGCGGCGACAGCTGGTACCAGGGGATGCGCTCCTGCCAGGCGTCGGCGAGGGGGCACTCCACGTCGTAGGCGCTCATCACCTCGGGGCCGAAGCCGCCGAGGAGGTGCATCATCGCGATGTCGATCTCGCGGTGGGCGTAGTGGCAGGCGGGGTCGACGAGCCAGGAGCGTCCCTCGACGTCGACGAGGCGGTTGCCGGCCCACAGGTCGCCGTGGACGGGCGCCGGGGGTTCGGTCGGACCGCAGAGGTCCTCGACCCGCGGCGTGAGGCGGTCGAGGATGTCCGTGGCCTGCGGGGAGACGCGCCCCGCCGACACCGCCCGCTCGACGAGGGGTCGGAGCAGGCTGCCCGCCGGGGCGGGCACGTCACGCACTCAGTGGGTGTCGCCGTGGCGGAGGCGTTCGTCGTCGTCGAGTCCGGCCATGCCCCAGCGGACGGCGGCGACGCCGAACCGGCCCGCCCCGTGGGCGAGGGGCCGGACGAGTCGCGGCAGGGGGATGCCGAGTTCCTCTCGGGCCCACGGCGGGAGGAGGGCGACACCCCCGGCGGCGAGGAGGGCGTACCCGGGCTTGGCGGCGAGTGGGAGCGGAGGTTCGCGGAGGAGGAACTGGGCGGCGTCCTTCGCGGCGGGCGAGGCCTCGAGCTCGGGCCGGTAGCCCTCGATCTGCGCCTCGAGCTCGGCGACCGTGCGGGGCAGGTCGGTGGCGCCGAGAAGTTCACCGCTCACGCGGGTCTGGTCGACGAACGTGTCGGCCTGCGCGGGGGTGAGGGGCCGGTCGGAGAAGTTCTGGTGGGCGGTGAGGAACGACCAGTTCTCGGCGATGTGCACCCAGCGAAGCAGGTGTGGGTCGCTCGCGCGGTAGGGGCGGCCGCGGTGGTCCTTGCCGCGGACGCGCTCGTGGATGCCCCGCACGTGCGCGATCGCCTCCTGCGCGTGCTCGATCGTGCCGAACGTGACGGTCGCGAGATAGGTGCTCGTGCGTTGCAGCCGCCCCCACGGGTCGCCCTTGTAGCCGGAGTGACCGGCGACGCCCGCCATCGCGCCGGGGTGGAGCGACTGCAGCAGCAGCGAGGTGATCCCGCCGGGGAACATCGCGGCGTCCTGGTTGACGATCCAGATGGGGTCGTCCTCGGTGAACCAGCGCAGGCCCGGCGTCTGCCAGATGCGGCGCGCCGCGGCGGGGGCGTCCTCCCCGGCGACACGGTCACGCAGGGCGTGGCCGAGCTTGTTCTGCGCGGCGCGCGAGAGGGAACGCGCCTGGTCGACGGCGAGGGCGGGAAGGGATGCCACCCGTCCAGCGTACGAACGACACGCCTCCCGCGCTCTTCCACCCGCATCCGCCACCCCACCTGGATCGCACCCGCAGGTCTCACGGCACGAGGGTGACGACGTAGTCCGGCCCCAGTTCCGCGGCGAGGGCGTCCCGGAGCGCGGCCCCTTCCTCCTCGTGGGCCCGCACCACGTCGTCGCGCAACGGGCTCTCGTCGCTCGGGTCGGCGAGCTCGGCCCACTGCCGCGCCCACGCGGTGAGCCGTTCCTCGAGCGCCGGGGAGAACCGCCCCACGCCCCAGGCCGTCACGGTGTCGCCCCGCACGGGCAGGTCGGCGCCGTGCTCGTTCATGAGTCGCACGGGGATCGTCTCCCGTTCCCGGTGCGGCGGGACCACGACGGGCTCGGGGCGGCGGTGATCGCCGGGATGCGGCGGATCGAGGTGGAGGACGACGGGGACGTCACCGACGGCGTCCTTGACCCGGTCGCCCACCCAGCGACCGAGGAGGGCGTGACGACTCCCGAGGGAGCAGGCCCCCATCCAGTCGGCGAGCATCGCGACGGTGCCCTCCGGGCCGGCATCGGCGCCCTCACGGACGACGTCGACGACCCGCGCCCAGTCCCGGATGCGCTCCGCGACCTCGTCGCGGAGGCCGAGATCCTCGGGTGGCGTGGGGATCCCGTCGATCCAGATCGGGGTGTCGAACCCCGGCTCCGTCATCACGTGGACCTCCTGCGGCCCCCGTCCGGGCGTCTCGGATGCCTCGGACGCGTCGGGCGCACCCGCGACCGACGTCGAGGGGGTTTTCCCACGGGCGTCGAGGCCGTCGGGCATCGGAGAAGGGGTCATGCGGACTCCTGGGTGGGGTCGGTGCGGTAGCGGGCGCGGGTGAAGCGGGCGAGGTCGTCGGCGAGGGCGGAGAGGGTGTCGGCGGCGTGGTGGCCGGGCTCCCACGCGACGTGGAGGCGGATCGTCACGGGTGCGCCGCCGGGGTTCTGGATCGTCAGGGGTACGAGGCCGAATCGCGGGTCGTCGGTGAGGACGCACACACCACGACCGGAGGCGGCGAGCGCCTGCGCGACGACCGGGGACCCGACGACGGCGAGCGGATCGACGGCGAGACCGGCCGCCTCGAGGGCCGCGTCGAGGCGTCGTCGGGCATGGAAGGTGCGGGGCAGGAGGAGCAGATCGGCGACGGCGAGCTCCTCGATGGGCACGGATTCCCGTGACGCCCAGGGATGGTCGGCGGCCACGCACGCCCACACGGGGAGCTCGGTGACGGTGCGGACGGCGAGCCCGGGTGGCGGGGCGATCGGCATGACGGCGAGGTCGGCGCCCGCATGGAGGGCTGCGGCGAGTCCGTCGACGGGGGACTCCTCGATCGCGGGCAGTGGCGCATCCGAGTCCCACGTCGCGATCCACGGGGCGAGGATGTCGTCGCTCGTCGTGCTCGTCGCGGCGATGCGCACCTCCTGGAGCCGTCCCGCGGCGAGCGCGCGTGCCGTCGTCGCGACGTCGTCGACACGCCCGAGGGCCTGGCGGGCGGGGTCGAGGAGCTCACGCCCGGCCGCGGTGAGGCGGACCCGGCCGCCCTCCCGGTGGAAGAGCCGGAGACGCAGGCGGCGTTCGAGCTGCTGCAGTTGACGGGTGACGGCGGGCTGCCCGACGCCGAGGGCTTCGGCACCGGCGGTGACGGTGCCCGCCTCTGCGACTGCGACGAAGCACTCCAGCGCGCGGAGGTCGACGGCGCTCATCGCGCGCCGCCGTCCGGCACCGGGCGGCTCGCGGTGCGGTCGCCCTCGGAGGACGACGTACTCACGGCACGCGCCTCACCCACGGCCATGCCCGCGCGCGCCGGAGCGCCCGACCGCGGGCGCGACCCCGTGCCTGCCGCATTTCCCGTCACCGTCACCTCCGACCATTCCTACCCGGCATGGAAATCATCGAGAATCGATATTGGACAGAATACCTGCGGGCCCCCAGGGTGAGCAGGAAGAACGATGGAATGGGAGGGCCCTCAGCCCTTCTCACCGACCCGCCGGCTCCCGGCGACATCCAGGAGGAACCGTGCCCGTCCCCCAGGAGCGCAAGCTCGTCACGCAGATCCCCGGCCCGAAGAGCCAGGAACTCCACGCCCGCACCAAGGCCGCCGTCTCGGCCGGTGTCGGCATCGGTCTGCCCGTCTACGTCGAGCGCGCCGGCGGCGGCATCCTCGTCGACGTCGACGGCAACCAGTTCATCGACCTCGGGTCGGGCATCGCCGTCACGAGCGTCGGCAACTCCGCCCCCAAGGTCGTCGAGAAGGCGAAGGCGCAGCTCGACGACTTCACGCACACGTGCTTCATGGTGACGCCCTACGAGGAGTACACGGCCGTCTGCGAGAAGCTCAACGAGCTCACACCCGGCGACCACGAGAAGCGCACCGCCCTGTTCAACTCCGGCGCCGAGGCCGTCGAGAACGCGGTGAAGATCGCCCGCTCGCACACGAAGCGCGACGCGATCGTCGTGTTCGACCACGCCTACCACGGCCGCACGAACCTCACGATGGCGCTGACGGCCAAGAACATGCCGTACAAGAAGGGCTTCGGGCCGTTCGCGGGCGAGGTGTACCGCATGCCGATGGCGTACCCGTACCGCTGGGCGGGCGACGAGGCGACGATGACGGACGACGCGTTCGCCGCGTTCACGAACGCCGTTCACGCGCAGGTCGGCGAGGAGAACGTCGCGGCCGTGCTCATCGAGCCGATCCAGGGCGAGGGCGGGTTCATCGTGCCGCCGAAGGGATGGCTGGGTCGCATCGCCGACTGGTGCCGCGAGAACGGCATCGTGTTCATCGCGGACGAGGTGCAGACCGGGTTCTGCCGCACCGGTGACTGGTTCGCCTGCGAGGCCGAGGGCGTCGTGCCCGACCTCATGACGATGGCCAAGGGCATCGCAGGCGGCCTGCCGCTCGCCGCGGTCACCGGCCGGGCGGAGATGATGGACTCCGTCCACTCCGGTGGCCTCGGCGGCACCTACGGCGGCAACCCCGTCGCGTGTGCGGGTGCGCTCGGCGCGATCGAGACGATGAGCGAGGAGGCCCTGGCGGGCAAGGCGAAGCGCATCGAGCAGATCTTCCGCGAGCGCCTCGGCGCGATGGCGGAGAAGCACGGGGTCATCGGCGACATCCGTGGCCGTGGGGCGATGATGGCGGTGGAGATCGTCAAGCCGGGCACGACCGAGCCGGACGCCGACCTCACGAAGAAGATCAACGCCGCATGCCACGCGAAGGGCGTCGTCACGCTCACCGCGGGGACGTACGGCAACGTGCTGCGGTTCCTGCCGCCGCTCGTCATCGGCGAGGACCTCCTCAACGAGGGGCTCGACGTCCTCGACGAGGTCTTCACCGAGTCCCTCTGACGCAGAAGGAGTCACGATGACCGACAAGAAGGACGTCCAGGAGATCGTCGACGCCGTCCCCACCGGCCTGTTCATCGGTGGGGAGTGGCGTGAGGCGACCGGAGGGGCGACCCTCGAGGTGCGCAACCCGGCGACGGGCGGGGTGCTCGCCTCCGTCGCCGACGCCACCCCGGACGACGGCCTCGCCGCCCTCACGGCCGCGGCGGACGCACAGACGGAGTGGGCCGCCACTCCCCCGCGGGAGCGGTCGGAGATCCTGCGCCGCGCCTACGACCTCCTCACCGAGCGCGCGGAGGACTTCGCGACGCTCATGACCCTCGAGATGGGCAAGCCCCTTCCGGAGGCACGTGGCGAGGTGACGTACGGCGGCGAGTTCTTCCGGTGGTTCTCCGAGGAGGCCGTCCGCATCCACGGCACGTACATGACGGCCCCGAACGGCGCGTCGCACCTGCTCACGATGAAGCAGCCCGTCGGGCCGTGCCTCATGGTGACGCCGTGGAACTTCCCCCTCGCGATGGGCACCCGCAAGATCGGCCCGGCCCTCGCGGCGGGCTGCACCATGGTGATCAAGCCGGCGAGCGAGACACCGCTGACGATGCTCGCGCTCGTCGAGCTCCTCCGTGAGGCGGGCGTGCCCGCCGGTGTCGTCAACGTCGTCACGACGAGCAACTCGGGCGGCGTCATGGAGCCGCTCATCCGCGACCCGCGCGCCCGCAAGCTCACGTTCACCGGCTCGACCGGGGTGGGCCGCAAGCTCGCCGAGCAGTCGGCCGAGCAGCTGCTGCGTCTCTCGATGGAGCTCGGCGGCAACGCGCCGTTCATCGTCTTCGAGGACGCGGACGTCGACGCCGCCGTCGACGGCGCGATGGCCGCGAAGATGCGGAACATCGGCGAGGCCTGCACGGCCGCCAACCGGCTGTTCGTCCACGAGTCCGTCGCGAAGGAGTTCGGCGAGAAGTTCGCCGCCCGCATGCGCGGCCTCACGGTCGGTGACGGCATGGAGGAGGGCGTCGACGTCGGTCCGCTCATCACGGAGAAGGCCGTCGCGAACGTCCGTCGCCTCGTCGACGACGCCGTCGAGGCGGGCGCTACGAAGGTGTGCGGCGACGAGGAGGTGCCCCAGCAGGGCAACTTCCTCGCCCCGACGGTGCTCCTCGACGTGCCGCCGACCTCCGACATCGCCCGTGAGGAGATCTTCGGCCCGGTGGCGCCGATCCAGACGTTCACCGACGAGGACGACGTCATCGCCCGCGCGAACGACACGGAGTACGGCCTCGCGTCGTACTTCTACACGCGGGACAACGCCCGGGCGATGCGCGTCGCGGAGAAGCTCGCGTACGGCATGGTCGGCGTCAACGCCGGCGTCATCTCGAACCCGGCCGCACCGTTCGGTGGGGTCAAGGCCTCCGGCTTCGGCCGCGAGGGCGGGTTCGAGGGCATCGACGAGTACCTCGAGATCAAGTACGTCGCGATGCCGCGCTGACCACCGGCGACACGCCTCGCGACGCAGGACGGCGGCCTGTCACCCGAAAGGGGTGGCGGGCCGCCGTCGTGTCGTCGGGACGGCCTGAGCCTCGCGCCCCGCACCGTGACGCCATCCGAACGGACTCGATCCGAGGGCCCACCGGACGACAACCCCCTGACCTGTCAACACGTAGGGGCAGGGCGCGATACACGTGATCGACTCCGTTCTGATGGCGCTTCAGGCGCCGTAGACCGGCTTCGACGCACCGTAGGCGGGGCGGCCGGGCGCCGCACCGGAGCTGGGGGCGAGGAGCGAGACGAACTCGCAGACGACGTTCGCCGCGGCGAGGCCGGCGAGTTCGGCATGGCCGTAGGCGGGCGCCACCTCGACGACGTCCGCGCCGACGAGGTCGAGGCCCCGCAGGCCGCTGCTCGGGTGGGTGGGCGTGCTCGGCGCGACGACGGAGTTCCCGCCGTGCACCGCCCGGATCGCGGCGAGGAGTTCCGCGTGCATCGTTCTCGGCGGCACGGTCGTCCTCGTGTACTCCGTCGTCGGCGGCATGTGGTCGATCACCCTCGCCGAGCAGGCCCAGTTCTTCATCGAGACGGCCGGGATCTTCTTCCTCATGCTCTGTCGCCCCTCCGTTCGGCCCCGTCGGTGATCGCTCCGGCGGGGCCGAACGGCATTCCGCGTCAGTCGACCGGGGCGGCACGGCTGTCGCGGCCGGGGAGGAGGACGAAGAGGACGACGGCCTCGGTGTCGCCGAGGTTGCGCCAGGTGTGGGGTTCACGGCCGGGGAAGGTGAGGGTGTCGCCGGCGTCGAGGGCGTGGGTCTCCTCGTTGAGGACGATCTCGATACGGCCGGTGGCGACGTGGCAGATCTCGATCTCGCAGTCGATGGAGTAGAGCTCGTCCTCGCCGTGGCCGCCGGGCTGGATGACGCTGCGGAGCACCTGGACGGAGCGTTCGTCGTGCGCAGTGACGAGGCGCTCGTCGATGCCGATGCCGCCAAGGTCGACCTCGAGGGCGTCCTCGAGCCGAACGAGGGTCGTGCGGGGAGCGGTGAACAGCGAGCCGACCTCGATCTGGAGGACGTGACAGAGGGTGACGAGCGAGGCGACCGACGGCGACGTGATGTCGCGTTCGACGCGGCTGAGGAACCCCTTCGTCATGCCGGACAGCTGCGCGACCTGCTCGAGGGTGTACCGCCGCTCGAGCCGCGCGCTGCGGAGCCGGGCGCCCACCTGGACGGCCTCGCGTACCCCTTGTACCGGTAGTGATTTCACGCCCGCCCCTCCCGCTGCTGGGCCAGAGCCTAAACGACCGGGGCATACCCGACAGCCCGACGGACCTGCTCTCTTCGCGCCGTGAGCCATGCGACGTCAGCCGCGGATCCGTCTCGCGTGGGAACCGCCGACACGCCCGCCACCCGGCGGAGAAGGACCGATGTGGAGCTGGAGAAGGGACTCGAACCCTCAACCACCTGTTTACAAGACAGGTGCGCTACCGATTGCGCCACTCCAGCGGCGTCCGCGGGGCCCCGTGGGACGTGGGCGGACTTGTCGAGGATACCGGCTCGACGCGCCGGGTTGGGTGCGTGCACGACGACGGCCCGACCTCCGTGAGGAGATCGGGCCGTCGTGCGGAGAGGACTCAGACGAGGCGGTTCGCGCCACGGAGGGCGGCGCCGCTGAGGTGACGCTTGTGGGTGATGCGCAGGCCGAGGTAACGCTCGGTCTTGCGGACGGTCTCCGGGCCGACGACGCCGTCGACGCGAGCGCCGACCTTGCGCTGCAGCTTGCGGACCTCCGCACGCGAAAGGCCCACGTGGTTCGACGTGTGCTTCTTCGCGACGCGCTTCGTGCTGCGGGACGCGGCGACGGAGCCGCCACCGGACATGCCGTTCGCACGGGTCAGGCCCGCCTTGCGGCTGCAGACCGGCCAGGCGCCCGGACCCTGCATGCGGAGCAGGTTCTTCGCGGCGGCGATCTGCTGCGACTTGGTGGCGTGGTGCGGCATCGACGCGTAACGGCTACCGCCCGCGGCGCGCCAGCTGCCCTTCGAGAACTGCAGGCCACCGTGGTAGCCGTTGCCCGTCGAGGTCTTCCAGTTGCCGCCGCTCTCACAAGCCGCGACACGGTCCCAGACGCCGCCCCCGGCGGCCTGGGCCTGCGGGGCACCGGCGGCCATGCCGCCGATGAGGGTGGCGCCGCCGACGACGGCCGTCATGAACGTGCGACGGACCTTGGTGGCAGGGGTGGCGACGCGGTGCTTGGCGTTGTACATGTGGATGGTCGGATCCTCTCCTGACGGCGCTTGTGGGGTTAGCTGTCGGGTTCGGGCGTCAGGCTGCCCGGCCGAGAAACTCGGCTTCACCCCGAGGTCGTCTCACGACGACCGGGCCGGATCGCGGCCACTGGGTCCCCCACCTTCGTCTGCCCGGTGTCTCCGGCGAGGCACTCCCCGACGAAGCTCAGCGCGGGAGTGCGCAGTGTGGATGTGTGTAGTTGATGTCGGCCCCCGAGGACAGGACCAAACCTGTCGGCCAAACGCTGGCGACTCTAGGCCAGCGATCCCGGCTGAGCAATAGCTCCGTCACGATTGCGCAACGAAAAGGTCACGGGCGATGCTCGTGCCGGGGACATCCGTGCACGTCGACGTGCACACCGGCATCCTCGTCCGTGACCTCATCGTGACCAACGCGACATGGACGCATGACCTTGACGCGCCCTTGCCAACCTCAGAGACCGAGTGCGCGGGCGGCCGCCGGGACGAGGCGTTCCAGGCCGTCCAACGGCCACCACGTGAGCTCCCACCCGGTCGACTGCGTGAGGAGCGCGAGCACCGCCGCCGACACCACCGCGGCGACCGTGAGGACGACCGCACCCGCCCGGCCCGGCGCGACCGACCGCACGATCGTGCGCGTCCCCCTCCGCACCGTCGAACCGCCCGGACCCCACCAGGCGACCACGGCCGCGGCCGCCGCACCCACCATGAGTCGCGAGGCGGTGCCCACGGGCAGGCCGACGACATCCCCCGCCATCGCCCGCAACCCGACGACGAATCCCGCACCGACGAGCACCGGGACGACTCCCGCGACGAGGGCGGAGAACCCCGACCCGACGAGGTGCCACGGGCTCGCGAGCGTCGCGACGGCGACGTCGGTGTCACGGCGTCCTCGCGCGGCACGGCGGAGGAGGACGGAGGTGACGACGCGGTCGACGAACCGGGCGAGCCACGACCATCCGAGCGCGACGAGGATGCCGAGCCCCGGCCGATGGGCCGTGAGCGCGACGAGGAGCAGACCGAGCGCGAACACCGTGCCGCCACGCATCGAGACGGGGCGGGGCGCGACCGGCGCGGGTGATGCCCCGTACGGTCCGGCCGTGAACGTCCCGCCCGCCGGTCGACCCGTCCAGGGGCCGCCGGGCCGGACGGGCGGCGCGGCCCGTGCGGGCGTCGGCACGGGCGCGGAGGCCTCCGGGCGGAACGTCGCGTACCGCTGCGGGGGCGGGCCGGCCGGGGTCGTGGGACGCGCCACGGGCGGGGTGGGCACGGCGGGCATCACGCGTGTCGCGACGACCGGCTGGGCGGCGGTGGGCGCCTCCCCCACGGAAGTCGACTGCGCGAGAGGTGCGCTCGGAGGCAGCGGGGCCTCGGAAGTCGTGGAACGGCCCGGGCGCCCGACCCGCGACGCCCAGGCGGTCAACCGGTCGAGGGGACGCGACGGTGCATCGTCCGCGTCGGGGTCGGTGACCACGGGCTCCGTCGCCCCGACGCCCACGGGGCGGGCTGCACCGGCCCCGGACACCGACACCCGGGGGGCACCGACGGGTGCGGTCGCGCCCGACACGAACGCGTCGACCCGGCCGGCCGGAGTGACGGCGGAGGCCGCGCCCCCCGACGGGACGGGCTCGGTTGCAGCGGCGCCGACCGCGGACGACCCGCCACGTGACGGCACGGGCAGCGGCGGCAGCAGACGGGGCGCCGACGCCGGATCCTCGAGTACCCGACGGATCGTGCCGAGCGACGGCCGCCCCGCGGGGTCGGGGTCGAGGCCGGCACGCACGACCTGCTGCATCCACGGCTCGAGACCGTCGAGGTCGGAGGCACCGCGACGGACGCGGTCGAGGATCGCCTCGGTGCGACCACCGCCGAAGGGCGGCCGGCCGGTGCCCGCGAACGCGAGCGTGGCGGCGTAGCCCCAGAGGTCGGTCGCGGGCGAGACGTCCTGCCCGTCGAGAAGTTCGGGCGGGAGATACCCGGGCGTGCCCATGACGAGTCCGGTCGACGTGAGGCGCGATTCGTCGGCGACGTGGGCGATGCCGAAGTCGATGACGACGGGCGACCCACCCGCGACGAGGACGTTGCCCGGTTTGAGATCGCGGTGGACGACACCCGCGGCGTGGATCGCGTCGAGGGCGTCCGCGAGGGTGCGCGCCATGTCGCGCAACTCCCGGCCGTGCAGGGGGCCGTGCTCCCGCACCCACGCGTCGAGCGGCTCCCCGGGAACGTACCGGGTGACGAGGTAGGGGCGGGGCCCGTCGACGTCGGCGCCGAGGAACGGCGCGACGGCAGGGTGGTCGACCCGCCGGAGCGTCGAGACCTCCCGCGCGAGGCGGGCCCTCGCGACGGGGTCGTGGGCGACGTGGTCGCGGAGGACCTTGACGGCGACGGCCCGCCCCGAAGGATCGGTGCCGAGATGGACGACCCCCATGCCGCCCTCGCCGAGGACGCCGTGCAGGCGGTACTCGCCGAGACGCGCCACGGCGCCTGTCGGGTCGACGGGCTGGGTCGTCACGGGCTTTCCTCCCTCTTCCACGTCGTGAGGATCGATCGCGGTCGTCGACGTCGGGACGACCGGATCGGTCGCCACATGCGAGCACGAGGACCGCACCGGCCTCACGAGATCCCCCGACCGCGCGGGCACACGCCGGGTGGGGCCACTCTACGAGCGAGGTGGGAGAGGACCCTGGAGGCGGACTGGGAACGCCCTGCACCCCACGCCGGCCCCGCTTCGTCGCCCCGCCCGTGATGCCGAGATGTCGAGACCACGCGGGGACACCGCCCCGTCGCCCCGCCCTGCCCGGCGAACACGCTCCGGCGCACCCCCGGACTCACCCCTGGCCCCCGCGCGATCCGAACCCACGACCGACGCCTTCACGGAGGCGTCCGTGGGAACGATCACCCCGGCCTCGGGATGCCGTGTCGGGCTGCGCG